>NZ_JABXFD010000306.1 GCF_013372625.1 Actinomadura sp. BRA 177 | reverse complement strand
GTTCGGGGGGATCGTGACGCGGACGCGGCAGCCGCGCGGGGTGTCCAGGACGGTGATGTCGCCGCCGTGCAGGTCGGTGGCCCAGCTCGCGATGGCGAGGCCGAGGCCGGTGCCGCCGCCGGGCGTCCCGGGGCCGGACACCGAGCCGCGCGAGAAGCGCTCGAACACGCGGGCGCGCTCCGCGGGCGGTATGCCGGGCCCCTCATCGGCTACTTCGATGATCAGTCCGCCGGGTTGGTTCGCGCGGGCGGTGACGGTGATGGGACGGCCGTCCGGGCCGTGCCGGGCGGCGTTGTCGAGCAGGTTCGCGACGACCTGGTGCAGCCGGTCGCGGTCGGCGACGGCGTGCAGATCGGGTGCGACGCCGGTCTCGAACACGGCCTCCGGGTGACTGGCCCGCGCCTCGGCCGTGACGTCGTCCACGAAGGCGGCGACGTCGATGTCGGCGAGGTCGAGGACCGCGGCCCCGGCGTCCGCCCGCGACAGGTCGAGGAGCTGGGTGACGAGGCGCCCGAGCCGCTCGGTCTGGTCGAGCGCCGATTCGAGGACGTCCGGCGTCGCGGGCGTCACCCCGTCCGCGACGTTCTCCAGGACGGCGCGCAGCGCGCTGATCGGCGTGCGCAGCTCGTGCGACACGTTGGCGACGAACTCGCGGCGCTGCCGCTCCACCTCGGCGAGGTCGGCGGCCATCCGGTTGAACGCCTGGGCCAGCTCGCCGACCTCGTCCCGCGACGTGGCCCGCACCCGGCGGCTGTAGTCGCCGCGCGCCATCGCCCGCGCCGCCGCCGTCATCTCCCGCAGCGGCGCGGTCATCCCGTGCGCGAGCAGCTGGATCACGCCCAGCGAGATCAGCACGCCGACCGGCATCGTCTGCCGCGCGCGGAACCCCATCGGGTAGCCCCACAGGACGATCAGCACGGCGACGCACGCGGTCACGACGACCACCACGCCGAACTTCACCTTGATCGACCGGAGCGGGTCCAGCGGCCGGGGCAGCCGCGCCCACAGCCGGTGGACGACGGCGCTCACGACGCGACCTCCAGGCTGTAGCCGACCCCGTGCACGGTGCGGATCAGCTCCTGCCCGAGCTTGCGCCGCAGCGCCTTCACGTGGCTGTCCACAACCCGGGTTCCGGACGCGTCCGCCCAGTCCCACACCTGCTCCAGCAGGACGGCGCGGGTCAGCACCGTCCCCTGGTTGCGCAACAGGCACGCGAGCAGGTCGAACTCGGTCGGGGTGAGGTGGACCTCGCTGCCGTCCCGCCGGACGCGCCGGGCCCGCTCATCGACCTCCACCTCCCCGACCCGCACCGCGCCGCCGTCCGCCGCGTCCATCGCGGGCCGCCCGACCCGGCGCAGCACCGCCCGGATGCGCGCGACCAGCTCCCGCATGCTGAACGGCTTGGTCACGTAGTCGTCGGCGCCGACGCCGAGCCCCACGAGCAGATCGGTCTCGTCGTCCCGCGCCGTCAGCATCAGCACCGGCACGAAACGTTCCGCCTGGACGCGCCGGCACACCTCAAGCCCGTCGAATCCGGGCAGCATGACGTCCAGCACGATGAGGTGCGGCTCGTACGCCCGCGCCCGCTCGACCGCCGACGGCCCGTCCCCGGCCACCTCGACGCCGAACCCTTCGGCCACCAGCCGGTCGGCGACGGCCCGCGCGATCGTCGGCTCGTCCTCGACGACAAGAACCCGAGTCTCGTTCCCAGTCACGCGCCAGACTCTAGAAGCCCGTTATGCGCGCCCCGGTCACGATTTGTGCAGGACTCGTGAAGATCAGGGGCCGATGGGCCATAGGTGGACGGGGGTGTTGTCGCGCATGTGTTCGGCGTAGGAGCGGGTCATCATGCGGAGGGCGTCGTGGCGGGGGGTGCCGTAGGACTCCTCGATGGCGTCGACCGTGGCGATCTGCCAGGCGGCGCCGGTCTGGCCGGTGACGCAGCGGCGTTCGATGATGCCGAGGAGGCGGTCGCGGCGGGCCGGGTCGACGCCCCAGCGGTCGAGGCCCTCGTGGGCCAGGGGCAGCAGTTTGCGGAGGACGAGTTCGGCGGCGGGGACCTCGCCCATGCCGGGCCAGTAGAGGGTGGCGTCGAGGCCGTCGCGGGCGGCGCGGTGCAGGTTCTCCTCGGCGGTGGCGAAGGACATGCGGGTCCAGACGGGGCGGTCGGCCTCGGCGAGCATCCGGACGACGCCGTAGTAGAAGGCGCCGTTGGCGACGACGTCGGCGACGGTCGGCCCGGCGGGCAGGACGCGGTTCTCGACGCGCAGGTGGGGGCGGCCTTTCACGACCGCGTAGATGGGCCGGTTCCAGCGGTAGACCGTCCCGTTGTGGAGGGTGAGCTCGCCGAGTTCGGGGATGCCGCCCTCGTCCAGGACCTCGCGGGGGTCCTCCTCGTCGCAGAGCGGCAGCAGGGACGGGAAGTAGCGGGTGTTCTCCTCGAACAGGTCGAAGACGGAGGTGATCCAGCGCTCGCCGAACCAGACGCGGGGCCGGACGCCCTGGGTCTTCAGCTCGTCCGGGCGGGTGTCGGTGGCCTGCTCGAACAGCGTGATCCGGGTCTCCTGCCAGAGCCGGTGCCCGAACAGGAACGGGGAGTTCGCGCCCATCGCGACCTGGGGGCCGGCGACGGCCTGGGCGGCGTTCCAGTAGGCGCCGAACTGGTCGGGGCTGACCTGGAGGTGGAACTGGACGCTCGTGCAGGCGGCCTCCGGGATGATCGTGTCGGCGTGCATGCGCAGCGGGTCGCGCCCGTCGATGTCGATGCGCATCTCCTCGCCGCGCGCGGCGAAGATCTGGTCGTTCAGCATCTTGTAGCGGGCGTTGGCCGAGAGGGTCTCCTCGCCGATGTCGCTGCGCCGCAGCGTCGGCAGGATGCCGATCATGAGGAGCCGGCCGCCGACCTCGTTGGCGCGGCCGTCGGCGTGCTGGAGATGGTCGCGGACCTCGGCCTCCAGCTCGCCGGTGCCCTCCCCGCCGAGTTCGCGGGGCGGAATGTTGATCTCCAGGTTGAACTGGCCGAGCTCCGTTGCCCAGGCCGGGTCGGCGATCGCCTTCAGGACGTCCGCGTTGCGCATCAGCGGATCGCCGATGGAGTCGATCAGGTTGAGCTCGATCTCCAGGCCGATATGGGGGCGCTCGAAGTCGAACTGGGATTCGCCCAGCATGCGGGCCAGCACGTCCAGGCATCTGCGCACCTTCTCGCGATACCGCCGCCTGTCCTCGCCGCTGATGGTGACCGAAGCCACGTCCCTGCCCATGTGTCCGTCCCTGTGCTTCGGAGGAACCGTCATAAAACGGGATGTCCCGGTGAGGGAAGGTGAAAACCCGGCATCCCTTTTCGGGCTCCCCGATCGGTGATCGGCGGATAACGTGTGCCCGGGAGGGACCATGCGCATGCGCCCCCGGTCCATCCGGGCCAGGGACACGCTCGTCGCCGCCGTGATCGCGGCGCTGGTCTTCGGCGCCACGGCGGCCGGCGTCGACATCGCCGTGCGCGCGGAGGTCAGGGCCGATCACCTCCGGCAGACCCAGGTGGACGCCCGCCGGGTGAGCGGCGCGGTGCGCGACGGGTCGCTGGAGGGGGCGATCCCGGACCTCACCCGGGGCCGCATCCTCGCCCAGGTGGTCGAGCCCGGCGGCCGGGTGACGAACGCCACGGCCGCCGCCTCAGGCCGTCCGCCGGTGAGCAGACTATGGCCGTCGAGCAACCTGCGCGTCCGCGACTTCACCGAATGCCACGGCTCCTGGCCGGACCGCGAATGCTTCGTCGTGGAGGCCATCCGGGTCAGCACCGCCGCCGACTCCGTCGTCGTCTACGCGTCCGAGCGGCTGCCGTCGTATCTGGTGAACGGGTTGCTGGAGGCGGTGCTCGCCGCCGGCGTCCTGCTGCTGGCCGGGACGGTCGCGTCGATCACGTGGCGGGTCGTCGGCCGCACCCTCGGCCCGGTCGAGGCGATCCGCGCCCAGCTCGCCGAGATCAGCGCCACCGACCTGAGCCGCCGCGTCCCCGAGCCGCCCGGCGAGGACGAGATCGCGCAGCTCGCCCGCACCGCGAACGCGACGCTGGACCGGCTGGAGCGCGCGGTCGGGCGGCAGCGGCAGTTCGCCTCCGACGCGTCCCACGAGCTGCGCAGCCCGCTCGCCGGGCTCCGCGCGAACCTGGAGGACGCCACGGCGCACCCCGAGGACAACGACCTGCGCGAGGTGATCCGGTCGGCGCTCCACGACACCGACCGGCTGGAGTCGATCGTCACCGACCTGCTGCTGCTCGCCCGCATCGGCACCGGCGGGACGGCTGTGCAGGAGCCGATCGACCTGTCCGAGCTGGCGGCGGCCGAGATCCGCCGCCGCGCGTCCGCACGGGAGATCGCCACCGAGTTCGCTCCGGCCACGATGATTCGCGGGGTGCGCATGCAGCTCGTCCGGCTGCTCGGCAACCTGCTGGACAACGCCGACCGCTACGCCGACTCGTCCATCACCGTGGAGGTGGCCGGGGAGGACGGCCTGGCGCTGCTCACCGTCACCGACGACGGGGTCGGAATAGCGCCCGCCGACCGGGAACGCGTCTTCGAGCGCTTCACCCGCCTCGACAGCGCGCGCAGCCGCGCCGCCGGAGGCACCGGGCTCGGCCTGGCGATCGCCCGCGAGATCGCGCGGGCGCACGGCGGGACGCTCCGGGTCGAGGACCACCCGTCCGGCGCCCGTTTCGCACTCCGGCTGCCGCTCGTCCCGCCTGGACGCGAGAAGGGCCGCCCGAAACCGGACAGCCCCTCTTGACGAAGATTTTACCGCTCAGGTGCGGACGGCCTGGATCTCCAGCTGGATGTCGACCTTGTCGCTGAGCAGGGCCTTCTCGCCGCCCAGCGGGATGTTGAACTCGACGCCCCAGTCCTTGCGGTTGATCGTGGCGGCGGCGGAGAACCCGGCGCGCGTCCCGCCCCAGGGGTCCTGGCCGACGCCGTTGTACTCCAGCGCGAGCGTGAGCGGGCGGGTGACGTCCTTGATCGTCAGCTCGCCGTCCAGCAGGTACTCGCCGTCCTCGGCGCGCACGCCCGTGGTCGCGAAGGTCATGGTCGGGAACTTCTCGACGTCGAGGACGTCGGAGGTGCGCACGTGCGCGTCCCGGTCGGGGTTGCGGGTGTCGATCGAGGCCACCTGGATCTCGGCCGTCGCGGTCGACTCCGCCAGCTCCTCGGCGATCTGCACGGACCCGGTGAACTCGGTGAACGTGCCGCGCACCTTGGTCATCAGGTGCCGGATCACGAAGGTGACCTCGGAGTGCCCGGGGTCGATGTTCCAGGTCCCGGCGGTCAGCTCGGGGGCGACGGCGGCGATGCTCATGGTGACTCCCTCTGGTAGGTCCTTGAAACTTCAACAACGTGTCGAAGGTTAGTTGAGTGTTCAAACACTTGTCAACCCGGCCTTGTTCCCGGACCCCGCCCCCCGGACGGCCCGGCGCCCTAGAATCGCGTTCACCGCCGGCGAGAGAGGGAGCGTCCGATGGGCGAGCAGGGAGAAGGCCCCGGAACCGTCCAGCCGGCCGGGGACGCGCTCAAGTCGCACATCCCCCGTTCCGCCCGGGTCTGGAACTACCTCCTGGGCGGCAAGGACAACTTCGAGGCCGACCGGCAGGCCGCCGAGCACTCCATCAGCGTGAAGCCCGACATGCTGGAGCAGGCTCGCGCCGACCGCGCGTTCCTCGGCCGCGCCGTCCGCCATCTCGTCGCGGAGGGCATCCGGCAGTTCCTCGACATCGGCACCGGCCTGCCCACCGCGGACAACACGCACCAGGTCGCGCAGCGCGCCGCGCCGGAATGCCGGATCGTCTACGTCGACCACGACCCGCTGGTGCTGGTCCACGCGCGCGCCCTGCTGACCAGCAGTCCCGAAGGCGAGTGCCACTACATCGACGCCGACCTGTACGAACCGGACGAGATCCTCGCGCAGGCCCGGAACCTGCTGGACTTCACCCAGCCGATCGCCGTCATGCTGGTCGGGATCCTGCACCACGTCGAGGGCGTGGAGGAGTCCCACGCGATCGTGCACCGGCTGATGTCGGCCATGCCGTCCGGAAGCCGCCTGGTCATCAACCACCCGACCAGCGTCGTCCACGGCGAACGCTCCGAGCAGAGCGCCCGCAAGTGGAACGAGTCGGGCGGCAGGCCCACCGTCACCCTGCGCACCCCTGACGAGATCGCCGCGTACTTCGACGGCCTCGACATCGAGGAGCCGGGCGTGGTCTCGTGCTCCCGCTGGCGCCCCGTCCCCGAGATCCGCGAACCCGTGGTGGACGCCTTCGGCGCCGTCGGCCGCAAGCCCTGACCGCCGCCACCGGGTCTCGGACGCACATCACACGACGTCGCCTTGTATTTACACAAGCAATCTTGTAAAAAATAGGCGAACGGATTACCGGGAAGCCGAGTGGGTGCACATGTCTCATGGGGTCGAGGTCGCGCTCGCCTGCGTCCTTCTCATCGCCACGTCCGTGTGGTTCGGCGGGTTCGTCGCGATCGGCGTGGTCGCCCGGGTCACCTTCCGGACGCTCGGCCCCGGCGACCGCGTCGCGTTCTTCCGCGCCCTCGGCCGGATGTACGGGATCGTGGGTACCGCCGCACTTGTGGTGGCCATCGGCACCGGCGCCGCGCTGGTCGCCGGCCGCCCCTGGGACGGCACCCTCACCGCGACGGTCGTGCTGACCGCCGCGCTGGTCGCCGCCCTCGCCTTCGGCGTCCTCCAGGCGCGCCGCATGACCCGCCTCCGCCGCGACGCCCTGGCCAGCCCCGACGACGCGCAACTGGCCGCCCGCGTACGCCGCGGAGCCCGCAGCGCCGGCCTCCTACGCGCCTCGATCGGCCTCCTCAGCCTCGCCGTGCTCATCCTCGGCACGATCCTGGCCGCCTGACTCACCGCAGCAAGGCCGCCAGCACCAGCCCGACCAGGATCAGCCCCATCCCCGTCCCGACGATCGCGCCGTGCACCATGCCCAGGGCATACCGGTCGGACGCCCCGCGGTGCCTGGCGCGAGGCCGGTGCGCATGCCCGTTCACGCGAACCTCACCCGGAACCACACCTTGACTTCGTCCGGGGGTATCAGCTTGATCCCCCACTGATCGCTGAACGCCGCCACGAGGTCCAGCCCCCGCCCGCCTTCGGCATCCGGCGCCGCGTTCTGCCGCTGCGGCCGCATCCCGCCCGCTCGCCCATCGTTGTGGACGGCGACCTCCGCGCCATCGCCGTCCACCGTGCAAGTCACCCGGACGTGCCGCCCCGTCCCATAGAGGACGGCATTGGTAAGGACCTCCGAGAGCGCCTGCAGAGTGTCGTCCACCTTGGGATGCCCCTCACCGAACTCCGGTTCAAGGACGTCCCGCAACCACCGCCGCCCCACCGCCACACTCCCCACCTCGGCCACCAGCGGAAGCATCTCCACCACCGGCACTGCCTCCCCGACCTCCGCAGCGACGCGCCCCGCTCTCCCGGGCCACAAGACGCCTGCCCCAGCCACCGAACCCCATCAGGTCAGCCCCCTCATCCCAGGTGGACGTGCTCGGCCGAATAAGCCGAAGATCCGGACACGTCGCGTCACGGGTCGTTACGCTCCGAGTGTGAGCTGACCATGAATGTGATGGCAAGCGATTCAAGTGACCTGGGTCAAAAAATCTATGGTCACTCTGTGGACAAACTTCCCGTGAGGTGACGATGACCACGAGACGGACGAGCCCCACCGTCCGCCGCCGACGGCTGGCCGCGATCATGCGGCAGTTCCGCAAGGACACGCGGAAGACCCGCGAAGAGGCGGCGACGTTCGCCGGCATCAGCCCGGTCACGATCAGCCGCATCGAGGCGGCGACGCACAACCCCAAGCCCGGCGACATCGCCATGCTGTGCAAGCTCTACGGCCTGGGCGCCCAAGAGACCGACGAACTGGTGACCCTGGCCCGCCAGTGCCGCATCAAGGGCTGGTGGCAGAAGTACGACCTACCGGAGTTCGTCAGCGCATACACCGGCCTGGAAGAAGAGGCCAGCACCCTCCAGCAGTACAGCGTGGACGTGCTCCCCGGACTCCTTCAGACCGATGCCTACATCCGAGCCATGGCCGGAGCGGAACTTCGGACCTATTCTGAAGAAGAGATCGACAGGATGGTCACCGTTCGCATGAAACGTCAGGAGCGGCTCTCCGGGGAGAATCCTCTGAAGAGCTGGTTCATCCTCAACGAGGACGTGATCCGGAGGAAGGTTGGGGGCTCAAAGGTGATGCGTGAGCAGCTGGACCACTTGGTGACCGTTTCTCGGTGCGAAAGCGTGGATCTTCAGATCCTTCCCTTCGATGCTGGAGCGCATCCAGCATTCGCTGGCGGTGGATTCAGCATTCTCGGCTTCCCTGAGCCGGTGGACCCGGATGTCGTCTACCTTGAGCTACGGCTAAATGGCCTCTACCTGGAACAGCCAGCCGAGATCGAGACCTACTCCATCTTGTTCGATCAGTTGCGGGCACGGGCCCTCGGGCCCGATGAATCGCGTTCGTTGATCAAGGAAGCAGTCAATAGCCTACCCTGAAAGAGATCGCGCAATGGATCTTAACAGCGAACTCACGTGGTGTAAGAGCAGTCGCAGTGCAAACAACGCTGCGTGTGTCGAAGTGGCTTCCTGGAAGGTGAGCAGCCACAGCGGCAACGGTGGGGTCGACTGTGTCGAGGTCGGGGCCTGCGACTGTTGTGGGACGGCCGTCCGGGACAGTAAGGACCCGGGCGGGCCGAAGCTGGCGTTCAGTGCCGCGTCGTGGCGGGCCTTCCATGCGGACGTCCTCACGGGACGCTACGACCTGACATAACCGCCGGCTCGTTCACCCTGTTCCGACATCACCCGGATGACGTCTGCCGGTGGTCTTCGGTGACCCGCAACCCCAATGCACTGTGTAGTTGAATGTATCCTTTTAGTGATTGAGGGATTGTCGTCGCCCTGCCACTGTGAGACGGCCGGGACGTCGCAAGGAGGGCGAGATGGGAAAGCATGGCAAGAAGCAGTCATGTGGCTCGTGCGGCGGGAAAGCGTGGGTGAAGGTCAATCTTGACAACAAGGAACAGAAGATCACTTACAACGCGTGTAACGGGACTGGGGAAGGATGAGTGGCTTTCCCGGACTACCGGACGTCGATCGGCAGCTGTTCGTCCCGGAGACGGTCTGGGTGATCGAGGACGGCCGGTTCGTGGAGTTGTCGCGGGCGCATGCGCCGGACGAGTGGGAGCGGTTGGTGACGTCGGACGGGGCGATCGCCACGCAGGTGAAGGACGGGATGTGGCCGGTCTCGTCCTCGTCCGCTCCATCGGTGATGGCTCAAATGATCGAGTCCTTGCAGCTTGAGCCAGGCATGCGCGTGCTGGAGATCGGTACCGGCACCGGCTACAACGCGGCCTGCCTGACGGCGCTCGGGGCCGAGGTGGTGTCGGTTGAGATCGATCATGAAGTAGCCGAGCATGCCCGCCGGGCATTGCGCGTCGCCGGTCAGCCGAGTGTGACCGTCATCGCTGGGGACGGGGAGGTCGGCGCCCCCCAATACGCGCCGTTCGATCGAGTGCTGGCCACTGCGGCGGCTCACACCGTTCCGTATGCGTGGGTTGAGCAGACGAGGGCCGGTGGCCTGGTCGTGGTGCCCTGGGCGGCTACCTTTCATCCGGCGGGCCCCCTGGCCGTGCTGGTCGTCCGCGAGGACGGGAGTGCCGAAGGGAGGTTCACCGCACCGGTGCGTTTCATGCCGCTGCGTGGCCAGCGCCTACCGCAAACTGTGCTCCATGAGACCGAGGAGCGGTGGACGGCGGCCGGTGAGCCGGAGGCGTGTCGGTATGGGGTGACGGTTTCGGCGGAGGGGCAGCGGGTGTGGCTGGATTCGCCGGATAGTCCTGTCGGTTAACGGGGCTCCGCGGCTAGGCGGGCTTCTTCTTCGGTCTTCATGCGGGCCTGGCGTAGGACGCGTTCGGGGACGACTTCTTCTCGCGGAGCAGTGGGTGTGAAGTCGTAATGGTCTACGGCTAGGGCTCGGAGGATCGTTCGTTCTACCAGGGAGAAGTCGGCGGGGTTCGGGCGGTTGAAATTCATTGGTTCGGCCAGGGTGACCGGTGGGTTGGTGATGAAGCGCGGTCGGCGGAGCAGGTTTTGTGCTTTGGCGTGGAGGATGTAAGGGTGCAGGAGGTACACGTCGCCTATGCGGCCGGTGGCCTCTACGAATTCCGTGCATTGGCCGACCAGGTTCGCGTAGGGGCCAGCCGGGGGATCGGGACGATGGCGGCGACCATGGCTCTTCTGAGCCCGGCGAGAGGTTGACGACGAAGCCGTCGCCCCAGTTGTAGGGCTGCTTGATGCGGTCTTCGCCGCCGACCAGGTCGCATACGGCGTCCCATGCCTTGGGCGCGAACTCCTTGATGTCCATCTCCCGGTGGACGGGCAGGTGGGTTCCGGATTCTGTCCAGGTCGACGGGTTGGCGGGGTCGTAGCCGAGGCGTTTCCAGATGGTCCTCGTGTACTCTTCGGCGGCCTCCGGGGTGAAGCAGCCATTGATGACGACGTATCCCCGGTCAAGGAAGTGCGCTACCTGCTCTTCGCTGAGAACCCGATAGCCAGAGCCCATGGATCGGATGCTAACCCGGTCGTTCGTCCGCGCCAATCACGCGGCAGGTACGAAAAGTTTCGGCCTGTCATGTAATCCGGTGGCGCTTTCCGCGACTTCTTGTCGTTACAGACCCGAGAAGAGAGGAGGTGGTGTGGACGAGCGAGAAGCCCGATTCACCCGCCTCTACGAGACGCACTACCGCAGCGTCTTCGGCTACGTCGTGCTGCGGGTGGCGCCCCAGGCCGCCGAGGACGTCACCGGTGAGGTGTTCGCGACCGCGTGGCGGAAGATCGACGAGGTGCCGGAGCGGGCACTGCCCTGGCTGCTGGGCGTGGCCCGGAACCTGGCCCGCCAGTCGCACGGCGCCACCGGCCGGGCGCGCCGCCTGGTCGACCGGCTGGCCGACCTCAGGACCGACGCCGAGCGGGACGCCGCCGACCGCGTCATAGCCCGCGACCAGGCGCTTGCCGCGCTGCGCACCCTGTCCGCCAAGGAGGTGGAGGCGGTCACCCTGACCGCGTGGCATGGGCTGGCGCCCGCCGAGGCGGCCCGCGTCGCCGGTTGCTCCCGCGCCGCCTTCCTCGTCCGGCTGCACCGGGGACGGCGGCGGCTGGCCGGCGCGCTCGACGACACCGGCGCGCGGACGCCCGAACCTGCTCCGTACCCCCGAGTCACCACGGAGAAGCCGTGAAGAACGACGAAGTCAACAGCGTGATCGACAGTCTGAAGCCGGTGATCGACGAACTCGCCGACGCGGCCTATGAACGGCGTCCCGACGTGGCGGCCGTCCGTGCGCGGGCCGGCGCGTCCGCTCCGAGTCCGCGTGCCGTCCGCAAGTGGCGGCCGGTCATCGTCGCCGGTACGGCAACGGTGGCGGCTGCCGCAGTGGTGGTGGCCACCGTGACGCTCTCCGGGGGCGGGCAAGGCGGCCGCGGGGGCGGCACCGGAGGGAATGAGGCGCTCAATACGCGTGCGTTCCTGCTGGCCAGTGCGGTAACGGCCGCTAAGCAGCCCGCCGGCCATGGGGCCTGCTGGTACACCCGGACCCGCATGTCGCAGGACCTGCTAATGCCATTCAAGCCCGGACCCGGCGTCCCGACCCCCCAGGGCAAGCGCCGGACATTCCAGGTGCGAACCGCCGGCAGTTTCGAGCACTGGAAGTGCACCCTGCCGGGCGGCAGCGGCATGCGGTTCCGTTTGCACGGTCCCCTGGACGCCCGGGCCGACTTCCCTACCAAGAAGGATGAGGCGGCCTGGCGTGCGGCGGGCTCTCCGGCGCTGCACGTGAACGGTGGCACGACGGAATCGAAACCGTCCACCACGACGTACGACAAGGGTTCGCATCCGGTGAATCCCGTCATCGGCTCCCACGAGATCGAGTGGAAGCCCATCGCGAAACTGCCCGCGACCAAGAATGGCCTGGAAGACTACCTGCGGAAACTGTGGCGGCAGGACCGCAAGGGCGGCACGAAAGGCTACTACACCGCCCCTGCTGATTTCTGTCAGTACGTCTTCTTCAACGCCTGGCACCTGTTCATGACCCCCACGACCCCGGGCACCCGTGCCGCCCTCTACCGGGTCCTCGCGGACTGCCCGTCCCTCCACGCCACCGGACGGATCAAGGACCGGATGGGCAGGTCCGGCGTCGCCATCGGCGCGGGCGGCGCGCGGCTGACGGTGGACCCGGCGACCGCGCAGATCCTCGACTTCGAGCGGCTCCACGGTGGCCGCACCGGCCGCGGCGAGTACCTCGCCGTCGAACGCCAGGGCTGGGTCGACAAGATCGGCGCCGTCCCCGCCCCCTGACGCGCGCTGGGGCCAAGGTGCTGGCCGGCCGCGGCGAGTTGATGGACGTGGCGGTCGGCCGCAAGCAGACGCTGGATGCGTCCCCTGATCGCCCGCTGGAGGTAATGGGTCAGGCGGCGGTCTGGGTTTTCAGTGGGTGGGCGCTGCCGGCCAGGAGGACCTCCGCCACAAGCGCCGGGTCGTCCGCCATGGGGACGTGGCCGCAGCCCTCCAGCCAGACGAAGCGGGCGTTGGGCAGCTTCCGCTGGGCGCGGATGGCCTGGCTGCGCAGGAGGAGGCGGTCCTTGGTGCCCCAGGCGATCGTGACGGGGACGTCCGCGCAGGAGCCGAGGAAGCGGGTGGCGCGCCCGGCGCGCAGGGTGGGCTCGAAGCCCGGCGCGTCGCGCATGGCGCGGGCGTCGCCGGTGAGGGCCTCCAGGTCCATCAGGTCGGGACGGCCGTAGATCATGCCGAACATCGCGGCGCGGCGGCGCGGGGAGCGGGCGAGGCGGGCCAGGACGTGGTCGGGCACGCGGGCGCCGAGCCGGGACGCGCGCAGCACGGACGCGGCGTAGCGCAGTTCGGCCGCGTTGAAGAAGCCGGCCGGGGACAGGCCCGTCGCCGAACTGGCGAGGCCGCGGTCGGCGGCTTCGAGCGCGAACAGGCCGCCGAGCGAATTGCCCGCGATGTGCGGACGGTCCAGGCCGAGTTCGGCGAGGGAGCCGGCGAGGATCGAGATGACGGTGTCGAGCGTGTAGGGGGTGCCGGGCGGGAGCGGCGGGGAGTCGCCGAAGCCGGGCAGGTCGACGGCGATGACGTCGCGTTCCGCGGCGAGCAGCTCCATGACGGGCGTCCAGCCCTGGCGGCGGTGGCCGATGCCGTGCAGCAGGACGAGGGGCGGCCCGTCGCCGCGGCGGTCGAAGACGATGTCCACGGCCGAAGGGTAGGCCGGAAGTTACTCAGCGGTCACTAGTGACGCTCATCACTGCATGCCCGGCGCTACTGCGTGCATTCGGCCGGGCGGCGGTGCTCCAGGGCGTTGCGCAGCTGGGCGCGGCCCCGGTGGATGCGGGAGCGGACGGTGCCCAGCTTCACGTTGAGGGTCGCCGCGATCTCCTCGTAGGAGAGCCCTTCGATGTCGCACAGGACGACGGCGGCGCGGTACTCGGGAGCGAGCGCGTCCAGCGCCTTCTGGATGTCGGCGTCCAGGTGCCGGTCGTCGTAGGCCTGCGCCGGCGTCGGCTCGCGGCCCTGCAGCCGCTCGGCGGCGTCGTCGCCGAGGGAGTCGAACCGGATGCGCTGCTTGCGGCGGGCACGGTCGAGGAAAAGGTTCGTCGTGATCCGGTGCAGCCAGCCCTCGAACGTGCCGGGGCTGTAGGACGACAGCGACCGGAAGACCCGGATGAAGACGTCCTGTGTCAGGTCCTCGGCGTCGTGCCGGTTGCCGGTCAGCCGGTACGCCAGCCGGAACACCCTGGTCGAGTGCTCGCTGACGATCTCCTCCCACGTCGGCGGGGTCCACGCCATCGCGCCTGCGCTCACCACTACCCCCGTCTGATACTGAATCGTTACGGCCAAGCATGCCGGTACCCAGATAAGAGCCGTGTAAGGACCGTGGGCGTGGCCGGATGAGGCGATGTGGCATGTGACTCATCTCATTGGACTGGCTGCCAATAAGCATTGAGTTCGCCCGCCGTCCACCAGCAGGATCGGAAGCAGATCCCCCGACACCCGCGAGGACGTGGCATGGCGCGAAGCTACAACCTGGCCGACCTGATCGAGATCCTGGCCGCGGCCGGGCCGGACCGTCCCGCGCTGGTCGCGGGGGACGAGCGGCGGACGTACCGGCAGCTCAGCGAGCGCGCGAGCCGCGTCGGCCACCATCTGGCGGACGCCGGGGTACGGCCCGGCGAGCACGTCGCGATCCTCGCCTACAACCGCGCCGAGTGGATCGAGGCGATGCTCGGCGTCTTCAAGATCCGCGCCGTGCCGATCCCGGTGAACTTCCGCTACGTCGCCGCCGAGCTGCGGCACGTGCTCGCCGACTCGGACTCCGTCGCGCTGATCGGCGAGTGTTCGCTCTTGGCGAAGGTGGAGGAGATCCGCGGCGAACTGCCCAAGCTGCGGCACATCGTCGTCCTGGAGGACGGCTCATCGGACGCCATTCCAGGCGCCATCGAGTACGAGAAGGCCCTCGCGGACGCCGATCCGAGCGACGACTTCCCGGCACGCTCCAGCGACGACCGCTACATCATGTACACGGGCGGCACCACCGGCTACCCCAAGGGCGTCGAATGGCGCTGCGAGGACATCTTCTTCGGCGCGCTCGGCGGCGGGAACGTCCTCGGCGACCCGATCGGCAGCCCCGAGGAACTGGCCGCCAACGCCGACCAGCCAGGCATGGCCGTCCTCGACTGCGCGCCCGTCATGCACGGCGCCGGCCAGTGGGTCGCGTACATGGGCCTGTTCAGCGGCGCCAAGGTCGTCCTCTACACCGACCACGCGTTCGACGCCGACAAGGCGCTGAAGCTGCTCGCCGAAGAGAAGGCGAACGTGCTGATGCTGGTCGGGGACGTCATGGCGCGACCGGTCGCGAAGGCGCTGGCGAGCGGCGGATACGACACGTCCCCGCTGATCGCGGTCGCGTCGGGCGGCGCGCCGCTCACCGAGGGCGCCAAGCAGGCGCTCCAGGAGCACCTCCCGAACATCATGTTCCTCGACAACTACGGCGCCTCCGAGACCGGCGCGTGCGGCCCGTCCGTCGGCGCCAAGGAGGGCACGGCCCGGTTCATGATGAAGCCGGGCATCACCGTCCTGGACGACGACCTGAACGTGGTGAAGCCCGGCGAGATCGGCAGGCTCGCCCGCAGCGGCCACATTCCGCTCGGTTACTACAACGACCCCGAGAAGACGGCGTCGACGTTCTTCACCGACGCCGCCGGGACGCGCTGGTCGATCCCCGGCGACTTCGCGAGCCTGGAAGAGGACGGCACGATCACCCTCCTCGGCCGCGGCTCCCTCGTGATCAACACGGGCGGCGAGAAGGTCTACCCGGAGGAGGTCGAGGTCGCGCTCAAGGACCACCCCGACGTGTACGACGCGGTCGTCGTCGGCCTCCCGGACGAGCGGTTCGGGCAGCGCGTCGCCGCCGTCGTCGCCCCCCGTCCCGGCACGTCCGTCACGCTGGAGCAACTCACCGAGCACTGCCGGGGCCGGCTCGCCGGCTACAAACTGCCGCGGCAGATCACGATGGTGGACGAGGCGCAGCGCACGGCCGTCGGCAAGTCCGACTACAAGTGGGCGAGGACCGTCCTCGAGTAAATGCGCCGCGCGCGGTTATACCACGGCTGCGCACGCATTTCCCGCTGGGCGGCGGTCAAAAATCAATTGATGCCGAAGGGGCGTGTCTTGGGCGCGTTCCGGCGATTATCCCCTGCATGAATGGGGATCGGTTGATACCGCTCGTGCGACGGTATCGCCTGCTCTCTGTGGTCGGCAGGGGCGGCATGGGCACCGTCTGGCGGGCTTACGACGAGATGCTCGACCGGGACGTCGCGGTCAAGGAGGTCCATCTGCCGCCGCGCACCACGCAGAGCGAGCGCAGGGTGATGTGCCGGCGGCTGCTGGCGGAGGCGCGGGCCACCGCCGCGCTGCGGCATCCCGGCGTCGTCGCCGTCCACGACCTGATCATCGAGGACGGCCGCCCGTGGATCGTCATGGAGTTCCTGGAGTCGTCCTCGCTGAACCGCCTGGTCACCGAGGACGGCCCGCTCGGCGTGCGGCGGACGGCGGAGATCGGCGCGGCGGTCCTTTCGGTGCTCCGCGCGTCCCACGCGTCCGGCATCCTGCACCGCGACGTCAAACCCAGCAATGTCCTCGTCTGCGACGACGGGCGCATTCTGCTCAGCGACTTCGGGCTCGCCGTCCACATGAGCAATGGCCGGGAGATGGCCGACACGATGCCCGCCGGTATTGAAGGATCTCCCGCCTACCTTCCGCCGGAACGCGTGGACGGGCAGCCGAGCGTGGAGGCGTCCGACCTGTGGGCACTAGGCGCGACGCTCTACACGGCGGTCGAGGGCTTTTCGCCGTTCCTGCGCTGCCACGCGCTCGCGTCCATGATGGCGGTGCTGCTGGGCGACTATGCGCGTCCGGTGCGGGCGGGCCCGCTGACCCCCGTCATCGAGGGGCTGCTGCGCCAGCGCCCGGAGGACCGCCTGACGGCCGAGGCCACGGCCGACCTGCTGCGGGACGTCGTCGGCTCCCTCCCGGAACCGGGCATCACACGCGCGGCGCTCCCGAAAGAAGAACGCGCCGCGCACCGCGTCGTCCGCGGCCCGCGCGTCCCGTGGACGCTGCGATCGGGTGGGGCGCCGCCGTGCGGTTCCCCGCGCGCCCGCGGCTGGTGGCGGCACCGCGACGCCTGGACGCCCCGCGCCCTGGGTGCGCGGCGGCCGTTCAAAGGGCGGCGGGTCCGGCCGGGAGCGATCGCCAGCGTCGCGCTGCTCGCCGTGCTCGCGGCGGGCGCCGGCACCTGGGCCGCGCGCTGGACGTCGATCGGCAAGAGCGACGCGGTCGCGCTGCGTCCGGCGGCGGGCGTGACGGCCAAGACGGCGAAGTACCGCGAGGCGGGCGCCTACTCGGTGCGCGTGCCGGCGGGGTGGCAGGCCGAGCGGCAGGGTGCGGTCATGACCTGGGAGGACGCGTCGTCCGAGCGGGGCCTGCGCATCGCCCCGGCCCCGGGTGACCCGCTGGGCGGGCTGCGCGCCGAGGAGCACCAGGCGGCGCGGGAGCACCGTTTCCCGGGCTACCACCGGCTGCGGCTGGAGCCCGTCCCCGAAATGAGCGAAGGCGCCGCCGAATGGGAGTTCACCTGGCGGGACGGCCGGCACGCCGGCGACGAGGACGGCGTCAGACACGTACTGTGCAGCCGCGCGGCCGGCTACGAGTTCTGCTTCTACGCACCCGATCCCGACTGGACTCCGGGCCAGCGCCTCTACGACAAGATCCTCAAGTCCTTCAGACCCGAGAACACCGACTGACCGGAAACCTCAGGGTCGTCCTCTGGAAAACGACCGCCGACCTGGCGTCGTCCTTCTGCAGCGGTCCGCTGTCAGAGGTCTCAGCGACGGCCCCCTGCGTGAGGGGGGTCAGGTGGTCTGCTGGAGGCGGAGGAGGAATTCGGCGTTGGAGGTGGTGCCCTTCATCTTCTCCAGGAGCTGCTCCACGGCCTGCTGCTTCTCCAGGCCCTGGAGGGCGCGGCGGAGGCGCCAGGAGAGGGCGAGTTCCTCGGGGGACATGAGGAGTTCGTCGCGGCGGGTGCCGGACGCCTCGATGTCGACGGCGGGGAAGACGCGGCGGTCGGCGAGGCCGCGGTCGAGCTTCAGCTCCATGTTGCCGGTGCCCTTGTACTCCTCGAAGAAGACGTCGTCCATGCGGGACCCGGTCTCGACGAGGGCGGTGGCGAGGATGGTCAGCGAGCCGCCGTTCTCGATGTTGCGGGCGGCGCCGAAGAACTTCTTCGGCGGGTAGATCGCGGTCGTCGCGACACCGCCGGCGAGGATGCGGCTGCTGGACGGCGCCGCGAGGTTGTAGGCGCGGCCGAGCCGGGTGATCGAGTCGAGCAGCATGACCACGTCGTGGCCCTGCTCGACGAGGCGCTTGGCGCGCTCCACGGTGAGCTCGGCGAGCGCGGTGTGGTCCTGCGCGGGGCGGTCGAACGTCGAGTGGACGACCTCGCCGCGCACGGAGCGCTGCAGGTCGGTGACCTCCTCGGGCCGCTCGTCGATGAGCACGACCATGAGGTGGACTTCGGGGTTGTTCTGCGCGATCGCGTTCGCGACCGCCTGCAGGACCATCGTCTTGCCGACCTTGGGCGGCGACACGATGAGCCCGCGCTGGCCCTTGCCGATCGGCGCGACCAGGTCGATGACGCGGGTGGCGAGCGGGCCGGTGTCGAGGCGCAGCCGCTCGTCCGGGAACAGCGGGGTCAGCTTGCCGAACTCGGGGCGGTTCGCGGCCTCCGCCGCCGGGAGGCCGTTCACGGTGTCGACGCGGGCGAGCGCGGCGAACTTCTCCCGGCTCGACCTGGGCGCCTTCGCGGTGCCCTCGATGGCGTCGCCGGGACGCAGGTGGTTCGCCCTGACCTGGGCGAGGGAGACGTGCACGTCGTCCGGCCCGGCCAGGTAGCCGGAGGTGCGGATGAAGGCGTGCTTGTCCTGGACGGCGAGGATGCCGTGGAACGGGACGGCCGGCGCCTCGTCGGCGGGACGCCGTCCCTGCTGGCCGCCCTTCCGGGCGCTCTGCGCGGGCACGGTGTGCCCCTGCGCCTTGCGACCGGTGGCGGGGCGTTCGGTGGTGAGGGTGGAAGTGGACACGTGGGTCCTTTCTCAGGCTCGCGCGGAAAGGCCCGCGCCGCCTGGAGTCGATTCCCGGGTACGGCGGCGGAACCCGCGGCGCGTACGCGAGAGGAATGCGAGAAATGCAGCTCGGTTCACCGGGCTGACGTCGGCTCCCTTGTGCGGCGGTCCGGAACGCCGAACCGCACGTGCCGAACCGGGAGGATCACCGGGCGCTCAGATGGCCCGGGCGGGGAAGGAACGCCCTCGAAGCGATTCGCGGAAATCCGAAGACGATGCCTCGACAGTACAGCACCGCAAGCCCGTTGTGCATTCCCCGGCGGCCGCAGATTGCATCCATGCAGGTCGATCCCCCTGTGACGACGTGACGCGGCGGAGTGTCGCCGGCGCGTGTCCCCCGACACGCGCCGCCGTCCCAATGCCTGTTATGACTCCGCGACCGACGTCCGGGTTCCGATGAATGCAGGTGCCCCGGGAACGGCCTCGGGAAACGCGCTCCGTAGCATGAGCCGCGTCGCCGAGCAGAAGGAGGACCCCAGGATGAGCAGGGCCGCCGGGCTTTGTTACGAGGTCGCCGAGGGCGTCGGGACGATCACCATCGACCGGCCGGCCAAGCGGAACGCCATGTCGGCGGACATGTGGCGGGCGCTGCCCGGCATCCTGGACGCCCTGGCGAAGGATCCGGCCGTGCGGGTCGTGGTGCTGACGGGCGCGGGCGGCAACTTCTGCGCGGGCGCCGACATCGCCGAGCTGGGCGACATCCACCGCGACGACGACTCGCACCTGTCGACGGTCGCCGAGCGGGCGCTCGCCGCGTTCCCGAAGCCGACGCTCGCCGCGATCGAGGGGTACTGCGTGGGCGGCGGCTGCCAGCTCGCGGCGGCCTGCGACCTGCGCTTCGCCGCCGCGGACGCCCGGTTCGGGATCACCCCGGCGAAGCTCGGCATCGTCTACCCGGCCGCCGCGACGACCCGCCTCGTCCGGCTCGTCGGGCCGTCCGCCGCGAAGTACCTGCTGTTCTCCGCGGACCTGGTCGACGCGGGCCACGCCCTCCGGATCGGCCTGCTGGACGAGGTCGTCCCGGCGGGCGGCCTGCGCGACCGGGTCGCCGCGTTCACCGAGACCCTCGCGTCCCGCTCCCTGCTCACCCAGCAGGCGACCAAGGACATCGTGGACGCCATCGCCGCCGCCGGCCCGGTCGAGCAGAGCACCGCCCGCTGGCAGGCGGAGGTCGCCGCGAGCGGCGAGGTCGAAGAGGGCATCGCCGCGTTCCTGGAACGCCGCGCACCCGCCTTCACCTGGACGTCCCCTACGCGCTGACGGCGGGCCAGCCCGACACGTCGCAGAACCGGCTTTCTGGAAGCCGGTGCAGGCGTTGCGCCGCGGCGGCCGGATCGTCCAGCAGGCTCGCCGGCCGGCGCAGCTCGGCGAGCGGCAGCACCCCGCACACCAGCGACTCCGGCGTCCGGACGATGAGGAGCGGCCCGATCTGCGCGCCGCCCCTTTCGATGTCGCGCAGCGCGCCCAGCAGGTTCCGGGCCTTGCCGGTGGTCTCCCGGCAGTCCGCGCGCAGCGCGCCGACCAGCTCGACGAAGTCGCGCTCCAGGGCGCGCGGGCTGCGTCCGGACAGGTAGTACCGGTCCCGTTCGGTCAGCTCGACACACATCCCGTGGTGCTGGGCGAGCCGCTCGTAGGGCCCGGCCAGCGCGGGCCGCGCGGCGGCCGGGGCGGCGGCCAAGAACCCGGCGACCAACTCGGCGGGCTCGGCCCCGAGGGACGCCGCGACGGCCTGGTCCAGCCGCCCGAGCAGGTGCGCGCGGAGCACGGCGACCTCGGCGGCCAGCCGGTCGAGGGCCTCGCGCTGCTCACCGGCGGCCTCCCGCTGCTGCTTGAGCCGGCCGCCGACGTCCGGCAGCAGCCGGTCGTTGATCTGCGTGATCAGCGACCGGATCCGCGCGTCGGCGGCGCCGATCGCCTCCCGGTCGCGCCGCTGCTCGTCGGCGAGCCGGTCGAGCCGCTCCCGCTGGGACGCGCGGAAGCCCTCCAGCTCGTCCCGGGTGCCCTTGAGCGCGCGGAGCTGGGTGCGGATGTCGGCGATCTCCGGCGCGCCCGGGGAGCGCCGGCGCTCGAACGCCAGGTACAGCTCCCGGCCGGCGATCGCCAGGCACAGCAGGACCAGAACCACCGTCATCGCGCCCTCCCGGGGCCGTCTCGCGGAGCAAACTATGCCACCCGGTACGGCTCCATGAACGGCGCGGCTACAGCTGGCCGTTCAGGTAGGCGAGGACGGCGAGGACGCGGCGGTTGTCGTCGCCGGTCACCGGCAGGTCGAGCTTGGTGAAGATGTTGGCGGTGTGCTTGGTGACGGCCCGCTCGGTGACGACCAGCCGCTCGGCGATCGCCGCGTTGGACCGTCCCTGCGCCATCAGCTCCAGGACCTCGGTCTCGCGCGGGGTGAGCCTGCTCAGCGGGGTGTCGCGGGTGTTGCCGGCGACGAGCCGGGAGATGACCTCGGGGTCCATCGCGGTGCCGCCCGCCGCGACCCGCCGGACCGCGTCCACGAACTGGCCCGCGTCGAATACCCGGTCCTTCAGCAGGTAGCCGACGGCTCCGGTGCCGTCCGCGAGCAGTTCCCGGGCGTAGAGCTGCTCCACGTACTGCGACAGCACGAGAACCGGCATGCCGGGGACCTGGCGGCGGGCCTCAAGTGCCGCCTGCAGGCCCTCGTCGGTGAAGGACGGCGGCAGGCGCACGTCGACCACCGCCACGTCCGGGCGGTGGTCGAGCAGTGCCTTCAGCAGCGAGGGGCCGTTGTCGACGGCCGCCGCGATCTCGAAGTCGTGCGACTCCAGGAGGCTGACCAGGCCCTCTCTCAGGAGGGCGAGGTCTTCGGCGAGGACAACGCGCACGGCAGCTCCAGGGTCACCATCGTCGGGCCGCCCACCGGCGAGCTGAGGGCGAGGACGCCGTCGAATGTACCGATCCTGCGCTCGATGCCGCGCAGCCCCGTCCCCCCGTCGAGGGTGGCGCCGCCGCGCCCGTCGTCGGTGACCGTGACGCGCAGCATGCCGTTCTCGTACCCCATGTCGATCCACACGCGGGACGCCCCGGAGTGCTTGGCCGCGTTGGTGAGGATCTCCGACACCGCGAAGTAGGCGGCGGACTCGACCGGCGGCTCGGCCCGTCCGGGCACGTCGGCGGTCACCTCGACGCGCATCGGGTTGTCGAGCGCGAGCGCCTTCACCGCGTCGCCGAGCCCGCGGTCGGCGAGCACCGGCGGGTGGATGCCGCGGACCAGGTCGCGCAGCTCGTGCAGCGCCCGCGCCGACGACGCGCGGGTCTCGGCGAGCAGCAGCCGCGCCTTCTCCGGGTCCTTGTCGAGCAGGTGCTCGATCGCGCCGAGCGTCATGCCCATCGCGACGAGCCGGGCCTGCGCGCCGTCGTGCAGGTCGCGCTCGATGCGGCGCAGCTCGGCGGCGGACGCGTCCACGGCCTCCGACCGGGTCTCGGTGAGGCGCTGGACGCGCAGCGCGAGCTGCGACTTCTGCGTCGGCCCGAGGATCGTCCGGCCCCAGCGCCCGTACACGTTCAGCATCTTCGGCGCGATCGCGTACCCGATGGCGACGAAGGCCGTGGCGACGACCAGGGTCGACACGACGCGTCCCGTGTCGCGGCCGTACCCCTCGGTGACGTGGACGTAGGTGTACCAGTCGCTGCCGCCGTAGTGGCCGATCAGGTCGCCGGCGAACGCGGCGAGGACGTACCCCCACAGCCCGTACAGGATGAGCAGGCCGGGCAGCGCGGCCGTGAAGATCGCCACGAAGGGGTCGACCACCACCCACAGGTAGTCGCGCCAGGTCGCCGGGTCGGAGATCAGCGCGATGAACCGCTTGAAGTAGCCGTGCAGGCCCGGCTCCTCCTCGGGCTCGGGCAGGTACGGCCGCTGGATCTCGACGTCCGTCCACTTGTTGATGCGCTCGCGGTAGGCGTCGAGCTGGGTGCGCAGCAGCATCGTCGCGGACGGGAACAGCAGCACCCCGACGAAACTCGTGATCATCGAGATGACCGTGATGAACCACAGGCCCACGAGCGTCGCCGGGACGGCCAGGAACATGAACGCGAGCCCGCGCCATGCGGCGACGGCGTGCCGCCGCGCCCTTGCCTTCTCTTTCACCAATCCACCGCTCACTGGATCCTCCGTGGTTCTCCCGCTGTCTGGAGTCCAGTCTTCTGGCGCACCCCCAAGAACACAGTGTGCCCGCAACCCGAACCGGGGGTGTACTTACGTGCACCCCGGGACGCCGTTTAGGGCCATGTCGGCCCGGGTGCGCGCTTCCTAGCGTCATTGGGTGTCACCCCGCAGACGACTACACCAGGGGACCCCAATGAAACGGAATCTCGCCGCGACGCTCGGGGGCTGGAGCGCGCGGCACCGCATGACGGCCATCCTCGGCTGGCTGCTGTTCGTCGTCCTGGCCACGGTGCTCGGCGGCGCGGCCGGCCAGGTCACGATGGCCGACCACGAGCAGGGCACCGGGCAGTCGGCGCGGGCCGCGCAGATCATCGCCGAGGCCGGCGTCGACGACCCCGACCAGGAGACGGTGCTGCTGTGGGGTGCCGCTGCGAACTCGCCGGAGATGACGCGGGCGGTGGCGGACGTCCGGGCGAACGTCCAGGCCACAGGTGAGATCACGAACCTGCGCCCGGACGTGGTCGCCAAGGACGGCCGCCACGTGATCGTCCAGTTCACGCTGAAGGAATCGGACGACCCGCTGCCTGCGATCCAGCGGGCCGTGAGCGATGCCGAGCGCGCTAATCCGTCCGTCCAGATGGGGGAGTTTGGCGGCGCTACGGCCGACGCGTGGTTCGACAACGCCCTGGGCAGCGACTTCAAGCGTGCCGAGATGACGGCCGTGCCGCTCGCCTTGGGCATCCTGCTGGTCGCGTTCGGCGCGCTGCTCGCGGCGCTGCTGCCGGTCGTCCTGGCGTTCACCGCGTTCCTCGCCGCCGGCGGCGTCCTGGCGGTGGTCAGCCAGGCGCTGCACGTCGACCAGACGACGAACTCCGTGATGCTCCTGATGGGCCTGGCCGTCGGCGTCGACTACTGCCTGTTCTACCTGCAGCGCGAGCGCGAGGAGCGCCGCAAGGGCCGCGACCGCGAGACCGCCCTGGCGATCGCCGCCGCCACCTCGGGCCGCTCCGTCCTGGTCTCCGGCATCACCGTGATGGTCGCGATGTCCGGGATGTTCCTGTCCGGTCTCCTCCTCTTCAAGGGCTTCGCGATCGCGACGATCCTCGTCGTCTGCATCGCGATGCTCGGCTCGGTGACCGTCCTGCCCGCGCTGCTGTCCCTGCTCGGCGACAAGGTCGACTTCGGCCGCGTCCGCCTGCCCCGGCACCGCGAGGGGCGCGCCGGACTGGTCGGAACCCTGCTCAAGCCCGTCCTGGCTCGTCCCGGCATCGCCGCGCTGCTGTCCGCCGGCCTCCTGCTGGCACTGGCCGCGCCCGCGCTCGGCATGAAGACCGAGAAGCTCAGCATCGACCAGCAGATCCCGCCTGGCGAGGAGATCGCGCAGACCTACACCCGCCTGAACGAGGCGTTCCCCGGCAATCCCGAGCCCGCGGTGGTCGTGCTGAAGGCCCGCGACATCAACGCACCGCAGGTCAAGGGCGCCATCTCGGATCTCGAACGGCGGGCCGTCGCGTCGGGCGAGATGAACGAGCCGATCGACGTGACCGTGCACACCCGGGCGAACGTCGCGGAAATCGAAGTGCCCCTCGCCGGAACCGGCTCGGACGCGACCTCGAAGCACGCGCTGGAGACCCTGCGCGAGCAGGTCGTCCCGCAGACCGTCGGCAAGGTCGGCGAGGCGCCGGTGACCGGCCAGCTCGCCTGGTCCGTCGACTACAACGACCAGCTGAGGTCGAGTATCGCGCCCATCTTCCTGTTCGTCATGGGCATCACGTTCCTGCTGATGCTGATCTTCTTCCGCTCACTCCTGATCGCGGTCAGCGCCATCGTCCTCAACCTGCTCTCGGTCGGCGCCGCCTATGGGGTGATGGTCGCGGTCTTCCAGCACGGCTGGGGCGACTCCCTGGTGGGGACGAAGGGCGCCGGCGCGCTCGAATCCTGGATCCCGCTGTTCGTCTTCGTCGTCCTCTTCGGCTTGTCGATGGACTACCACGTGTTCGTGGTCTCCCGGATTCGCGAGGCCTACGACCGCGGCCTCGACACCACCCGCGCCGTGAGCGAGGGCATCCGCGCCACGGCCGGCGTCGTCACCAGCGCCGCCGTCATCATGATCGCGACGTTCGGCATCTTCGGCACGCTCTCCATGCAGGACTTCAAGCAGCTCGGCGTCGGCTTGGCGGTGGCGGTCCTGATCGACGCGACGATCGTCCGGGTCGTCCTCCTGCCGGCCGTCATGACCCTCCTGGGCCAGCGGAACTGGTACCTGCCCCGCTGGCTGAGCTGGCTCCCCCGCATCTCCCACAGCGAAGCGCCGCCTCAGCCGTACGCGAGCACCGTCCCGAAGAACCTGATGCCGACCCCGTAGATCACTGACGAGCAGGCTCCGCGGTCGACCGCGGAGCCTGCTCATCAGTCAGAGAGCGACGAAGGTCAGGCCGCGCTTCTGCAGCTTGGGGATGACCGTTTTCAGGGCCTTGAGGGTCTGGGAGCGGTCGCCGCCGC
Source organism: Actinomadura sp. BRA 177 (assembly GCF_013372625.1). GTDB lineage: Bacteria > Actinomycetota > Actinomycetes > Streptosporangiales > Streptosporangiaceae > Spirillospora. The sequence continues at coordinate 25,373 of NZ_JABXFD010000306.1, read as the reverse complement.
CGTCGTGGCAGAGGATGATGTTGTTCTCCTTGCCCTTCAGCATGGCGCGGCGGATGTGGCCCACGCCGGGGCGGGCCCAGTCGCGGGGGTCGACGGCCCAGTCGATGGGCAGCATGTCGTGCTCGGCGACGAGTTCCAGGACGGTCTTCGACCACGCGCCGCCGGGGGAGCGGAAGAACTGCGGGACGACGCCGGTGACGTCCGCGATCCGGTCGTGCGCCTCGACGATCTCCTTGCGGACCTTCTTCTTCGACATGTGCGCGATGGAGATGGGGTGCGTCTCGGTGTGGTTGCAGATCTGGTGGCCGGCGTCGGCGATGCGGCGGGTGAGCTTCGGGAACTCCTTCACCTGCTCACCGATGATGAAGAACGTCGCGTGGACGTCGTGCTCGGCCAGCAGGTCGAGCATCTTCGGCGTCCACGTCGGGTTCGGGCCGTCGTCGATGGTGAGGGCGATCGAGTTCGGCGGCGCCGGCGGGGCCAGTTCCGAGAGTTCGCGGACGGGCTTGTCCAGGGCGATGAGCTTGCCGGGCGTCCACGACGCGGCGCGCGGTGTCGGGGTGGGCGTCGGAGTCGGCGTCGGATGGATCACCGGTCTCGCGCGGGGCGTCGCCGCCGGCGAGGCCACGGCGGAGGAACCGCCCGAGGGACGGGCGGCGTCCGCGCCGAGCGCGGTGATCCCGGCGGCCGCACCGAGCAGCCAGAGCGCTTTGCGGCGGGATGTCCCACCTGACTCCTCAACCTCCACAAGTCCCACGCTATCGAGGTTTTAACCGGGTAGGAGAGCGCTATGGGATCACAATCGGGCCTTTTGGGCGGCGGGTGAGCGCGGCGCCCCAGGTCGGGCCGCTGCTGGCCCTCGTGCTGGGCTCGCTCGCGGTGGTCGCCGCGGTGCTCGCGCGGCTCGGCGGGCTGGGCCTTGGACGGGACATGCTCGTCGTCTCGGTGCGGGCCGCCGTGCAGCTCACCGTCGTGTCGCTGCTGATCGCGGCGGTGCTGCGGAGCGCGGGCCTGACGGCCGCGTTCATCGCGGGCATGGTCGTGATCGCGGTCGTGACGGCGGGGCGCCGCATCACCGGGTCGCTGCGCGGGTCCGGGTGGTGGACGGCGCTGCCGATCGTCGCCGGAGTCGCCCCGGTGCTGGGGCTGCTGCTGGCGTCCGCCCTGGTCCCGGCCCGGACGGTGTCGGTGCTGCCGATCGCGGGGATCTTCATCGGCGGCGCCATGTCGGCGACCGGGCTCACCGGGCGCCGCGCGCTGGACGAGCTGACGGCGCGGCGCGGCGAGTACGAGGGCGGCCTCGCGCTCGGCCTGCTGCCCAGGGACGCGGCGCTGGAGGTGTGCCGGTCGTCGGCCGCGCTCGCGCTGTTCCCCGTCCTCGACCAGACCCGCACGGTCGGGCTGGTCACGCTGCCGGGCGCGTTCGTCGGCGTCCTGCTCGGCGGCGCCGACCCGGTCGAGGCGGGCGCGGTGCAGCTCCTCGTCCTCATCGGGCTGCTGGCCATTGAGTCCGTCGCGGTTCTCATCACACTGGAACTGGTGGCCAGGGGCCGCATCGACCGCGCCGGCTCGTACAGGAGGTTGTGAATGGACGCCCAGGCGTTGGACGCGCTCGGCGACGAGGTGCTCGACTGGCGGTTCAAGGCGATTCCCGCGTCCGCGCAGGGGATGACGGTCGACGCGGCGCGCGAGGCCCGGCTGCCGCTGGACGGTTTCGGGACGCCGCTGCTGACCCTCGACGCCGGTGCGCTCGACCACAACGTCCGGGCGATGGCGGACTGGGCGGACGAGGCCGGCCTGCTCCTCGCCCCGCACGGGAAGACGACGATGGCCCCGGCGCTGTGGCGGCGGCAGCTGGACGCCGGAGCGTGGGGGATCACGGTCGCGAACCTGCCGCAGCTCCGGGTCGCCCGCGCGTTCGGGGTGCGGCGCGTCGTGTACGCGAGCACGCTGCTCGACCCGCCCGGCCTCGCGTGGCTGGCCGGGGAGCTGGACGACAACCTGGACTTCGAGTTCGTCTCCTGGGTCGACTCGGTGCGTTCCGTGGAGCTGATGGACGAGGCGCTGCGGCTGGTGCGGAGCCAGCGCCCGGTGGACGTGTGCGTCGAGCTGGGCGGGCCGCACGGGCGCACGGGCGTCCGGGACGACGGCGATGCGCGGGAGGTCGCCGCCGCCGTCCGGAAGGCCCTGAAGCTCCGGCTCGTCGGGATCGGCGGGTACGAGGGCGCCCTCGCGCACGACGCGTCCGAGCCTGGCCGCGTCTCCGTGGACGCCTACCTGCGCAGGCTCGCGAACCTGTACCGGGGGCTGAAGTACGAAGTGGACGAACCCATGGTGACCGCCGGCGGCAGCGCGTTCTTCGACCAGGTCGCGCACGTGCTCGGCGGCCTCGGCGGGAAGGTCGTGCTCCGTTCGGGCGCGTACATCATCCACGACGACGGCTTCTACAGGGACATCTCACCGTTCTCGCGCGGCGTCGGCTCTCCGCTGCGTTCGGCCATGCACGCCTGGGGACGCGTCGTTTCCCGTCCAGAACCCGCGCTCGCGCTCCTGGACGTAGGCAAACGCGATGTTCCGTTCGACGAGGGCCTACCGGAGCCGCAATTGGTCCGAGGCAAGGGCCCACTGGACGGCGCCCGCATCACCGCGCTCAACGACCAGCACGCCTACCTCCGCGACTCGTCCGCCGAGGAAGGCGACGTGGTCAGGCTCGGCCTCTCCCATCCCTGCACCGCGCTCGACAAGTGGACGATGATCCCGGTCGTGGACGATGCCGACGCCCGCCGCCCCCGGGTCGTCGACTACGTCCGGACGTTCTTCTAACGTTCGAGCAGCGCACTCACATGCGCCAGGATCGGCGCGCACAGCTTCGGCAGCGTGGCGATCTCGCCCAGCGCGACCTTGCCGGTGACGAGCGACGCGACGCCGCCGACCAGCATCCGGCACGCGAAATCGGGGTCGGGGAGCGCGCGGAACCGCTCGTCCTCCGTCAGCAGCGCGTCGATGATCTCCATGAAGCCACGCTGCATCCGGTACCGCAGCGCCGCCGCGGCCGGACCCGCCGCGTAGATCTCCAGCAGGAACGTGCGGGCGGCCCCGGTGTCCGCCGCCAGCTCCCGCAGGTACGCGTGCAGCGCCCGCTCCAGCCGCTGCATCACCGGCTCGCCGCGCACCGCCAGCGCGTCGTTGACGACGCCCATGATCCGGGTCGCCGCCTCCTCGTACGCCGCGAGGAAGCACGCCTGCTTGTCGGCGAAATGCTCGTAGAACGTCTCCCGCGACACGTGCGCCCGCTTCAGCACGTCCGCGACGGACGTCCGGGCGTACCCCTTCTCGCCGACCGCCTGCGTCATGCCCCGCAGCAGCCGTGCGCGCTGGGACGCCGACACCTGCGCGCGGGTCAGGTGATGGCGGCCGCGCGGCAGCGGGGGATGGCCGTCGGACTCCACCCGCACAAGCTACCAACGAGTTCGGGTTTCCCGAGGAAATCCGTTTACTGCGAACAAACGTGTTCGCCGAGGTGTTACGGTTCTCTGTGCAACCGGGGGCCGGACGTCCCCGCCGGGACAGGCGGGACGGCCGAGCGATCACGGCCCGGCGCAGCCGGCGTGTGGTGAGCGTTCCGTTCCAGGCAGTGCGCCACGGGGGCCGATCTGCACTGGACGACGTCCACGGCACGGCGCTGACCCCGTCGCCGGGCCCGATCGACGCACCCCGGCCGCAGGAACACCGCGCGGCCCCGCGGTCTCCACCCGGCCTTGCGCGCGGCGCGCGCGTCAGGGCAGGAGACCGGCGCGGCGGGCGGCGGTCACGGCCTCCAGGCGGGTGTGGCTGTCGAGCTTGCGCATCGCGGAGCGCAGGTAGCTCTTCACCGTCTCCGGCAGCAGGCCGAGGTGTCCGGCGGCCTCCGCGTTCGTGCAGCCGATCGCCACATACGACAGGACGTCCAGCTCGCGCGGCGACAGCACCGGGCGCGGCGAGGCGCCCGACTCGTCCAGCCCGGCGGCGGCGAGGCGCAGCGACGCCCGGCGGAGCCGGTCGCGGGTCGGCAGGTCGTGCACCTCCTCGGCCAGCGCCCGCAACTCGGCGTGGACGGCCCGCACCTCCTCCCAGCGCGCGGCCGACGTGTCGGGCGACGTGTCGGGCGGCAGTTGCGCGAGGGCGTCGTCCGCGCGGTCCCGGACGGCGAGGTCCTGTTCGACGTCGCGGGCCACCTGGACGGCCGCGCCCACGACCCGGTCGGCGAGACCCAGCGGCTCCCGAAGCGCGCCGTAGATGACGCCCCGGACGCGGCGGCGCACGACGATCGGGACGGCGACGATCGACAGCAGCCCCTCGCGTCCGACCGGCTTGTCGTAGTCGTGGCTGATCGTCGCCGCGCACGGGTAGTTGCTGACCCAGGCGGGGCGTCCCATGGCCATCGCCTTGCCGCCGAGCCCGTTGCCCTGCCGCACGACCAGGCCGCTCAGCGAGTCGGTCGTGTTCCCGACGAGCTCGGTGATGAGCAGCCTGTCGTGGCCGCTGAGCGCGCCGCCGAACACCATGGGCAGCCCGGTCGTGCGCTGCAGCGTCAGCACCCCGGCCCGGACGGCTCCCGAGTCATCGCCCATGCTCCGAGCATGCCTTGCGCCGGCCCGCCCACGAAAGGTCACACGCTCAGAAACTCACGCGTGCCTGGTGGTGGCGGCGTCGTCCAGGCCCAGGATGTCGATGGCCTCCGCGCGCATCTGCACCTTGCGGATCTTCCCGGTGACCGTCATGGGGAACTCGTCCACGACGTGCACGTAGCGCGGGATCTTGTAGTGGGCGAGCTTGCCCTCGCAGAACGCGCGCAGCTCCCCGGCGGTCAGGCCCGGCACGCCCTCGCGGAGCCGCACCCACGCCATCAGCTCCTCGCCGTACTTCTCGTCGGGGACGCCGACGACCTGCGCGTCCACGATGTCGGGGTGGGTGTAGAGGAACTCCTCGATCTCGCGCGGATAGATGTTCTCGCCGCCGCGGATCACCATGTCCTTGATGCGGCCGGTGATGTTGACGTAGCCGTCGCCGTCCATCACGGCGAGGTCGCCGGTGTGCATCCAGCGGGCCGCGTCGATGGCCTCGGCCGTCTTGTCCGGTTCCTCCCAGTAGCCGAGCATCACCGAGTAGCCGCGCGTGCAGAACTCGCCGGGCGTGCCGCGCGGGACGGTCACCCCGGTCTCCGGGTCGCGGATCTTGATCTCCAGGTGCGGCAGGACGGTGCCGACCGTGGACACGCGCCGGTCGAGCGAGTCGCCCGCCCGGGTCTGCGTCGACACGGGGGACGTTTCCGTCATGCCGTAGCAGATCGCGACCTCGCTCATCCCGAGCCGGTCGATGACCTGCTTCATCACCTCGACCGGGCACGGCGACCCCGCCATGATCCCGGTGCGGAGCGTGGAGAGGTCGAGGCCGTCCACCGAGGGCTCGTTCAGGACGGCGATGAACATCGTCGGCACGCCGTACAGCGACGTGCAGCGCTCGGCCGCGACCGCTTCGAGGGTCGCCTTCGGGTCGAACGCCGGCGCCGGGATGACGACGCACGCGCCGTGGCTGGTCGCCGCGAGATTGCCCATGACCATGCCGAAGCAGTGATAGAAGGGCACGGGCACGCACACGCGGTCTTCTTCGTCGTAGCCGCACAGCTCGCCGACGAAGTAGCCGTTGTTCAGGATGTTGTGGTGCGAGAGCGTCGCGCCCTTGGGGAAGCCCGTCGTTCCGGACGTGTACTGGATGTTGATGGGGTCATCGGCGGTGAGCGTCCGGGCGATGTCGTTCAGGACGGCCGGATCGGCGGTTCGCCCCGCCTCCATGAGGGCGTCCCAGTCGGGCGTGCCGATGAGGATGACGTCGCGTAGGGCGGCGCACTTCGGCCTGACCTCGTACACCATCGCCGCGTAGTCGGACGTCTTGAACGTGGACGCCGACACCAGCGTCCGGATGCCCGCCTGGTTGAGGACGAACTCAAGCTCATGCACCCGGTAGGCGGGGTTGATGTTGACCAGGATCGCGCCCAGTTTCGCCGTCGCGTACTGGACGAGCATCCACTCAGCACAGTTCGGCGCCCAGATCCCGACGCGGTCGCCTTTCACGACGCCGAGGTCGCGCAGGCCAAGCGCGACCGCTTCCACGTCGTCGGCGAACTGCTCGTACGTCCAGCGCTGGCCGGACGTCCTGTCGACGAGCGCATCGCGTTCGGAGTAGGCGGCGACCGTCTTGTCGAGGTTCGCCCCGATGGTGTCACCGAGCAGCGGAGTGCTCGATATGCCGGATGCGTAGGAGAGCGTCATCGCAGGTCCTCCTCGCGGAACTCGCCGTCCGGGCGGTCGCCCGCGCCGGGGTGCTTGTCGATCTCGCTGGTCCGCAGCTCGACCCGGCGGATCTTGCCGGAGATCGTCTTCGGCAGCTCGGCGAACTCCAGCAGCCGGATCCGCTTGTACGGGGACAGCTGCTCCCGGCTGTGCGCGAAGATCGCCTTCGCGGTCTCGGCGGTCGGCTCCCAGCCGTTCGCCAGCGTCACGTACGCCTTCGGGACGGCCGCCCGGACCGGGTCCGGCGACGGCACGACGGCGGCCTCGGCGACCGCCTCGTGCTCGATCAGCACGCTCTCCAGCTCGAACGGCGAGATCTTGTAGTCGGATGCCTTGAACACGTCGTCGGCGCGTCCGACATAGGTGATGTATCCGTCTTCGTCGCGGGAGCCGATGTCGCCGGTGTGGTAGAAGCCGCCGGCCATCGCCTCGTCCGTGCGCGCCTCGTCGCCGTGGTACCCGGTCATCAGCCCGAGCGGGCGGTCCTCCAGTTCGAGGCAGATCTCGCCCTCGGTCCCCGCCTCCCCGGTCAGCGGGTCGATCAGCGCGACCTCGTAGCCGGGCAGCGGACGTCCCATCGACCCCGGTTTGACCGGCTGGCCGGGCGTGTTGGCGATCTGGGCGGTCGTCTCGGTCTGCCCGAAGCCGTCCCGGATCGTCCGGCCCCAGGCGTCCTTGACCCGCTCGATGACCTCGGGGTTCAGCGGCTCACCGGCCGCGACGACCTCGCGCGGCGGGGTGGCGAGCCGGCCGAGATCGGCCTGGATCAGCATCCGCCACACGGTCGGCGGCGCGCAGAAGCTGCTCACGCCGCACCGCTCCAGCGTGTCGAGGAGCCGGTCGGGGTCGAAGCGCGTGTAGTTGAAGATGAACACGCACGCCTCGGCGTCCCACGGCGCGAAGATGTTGCTCCACGCGTGCTTCGCCCATCCCGGCGACGAGATGTTCAGATGGACGTCCCCGGGCCGCAGCCCGATCCAGTACATCGTGGACAGATGCCCGGCCGGGTAGGACGCGTGCGTGTGCTCGACCAGCTTCGGCTGCGCCGTCGTCCCGGACGTGAAGTAGAGCAGCAGCGTGTCCCGCGACATGGTCAGCCCGTACGGGGTGAACGCCTCACCCTCCTCATAGGCGTCCCCGTAGTGGACCCACCCCTCCACGGGCTCGCCCACGGCGATCTTCGTGTAGTCGCCCTCGACCCCGTCGAACTTCCCGGTATCGGCCGACGTGACGACCACATGGCGCGCCTTGCCCCGGTTCACCCGGTCCTGCAGATCCGCGGTACCGAGCAGCGGCGTGCACGGGATCATGATGGCGCCGATCTTCATCGTCGCCAGCACGGTCTCCCACAGCTCGACCTGGTTGCCGAGCATCAGGATCACCCGGTCGCCGCGCCGCACGCCCGCCCGGCGCAGCAGATTCGCGACCTGGTTGGACCGCCGCGACAGCTGCAGGAACGAGTACTTCGCCTCCGAGCCGTCCTCCTCGACGATCCACAGCGCGGGCGAGTCGTTGCCCTCGGCGATCTTGTCGAACCAGTCCAGCGCCCAGTTGAAACCGGTCAGCACCGGCCAGCGGAACTTCTCGTACGCGGTCGCGTAGTCGTCGCGATGCGCGAGCAGGAAGTCGCGCGCCGCGCGGAACTCGACTGCGGGCATGGTCTCTCCTCGTAGCCGCACGGACACCCGGTCACCAGGATCGTTCGCCATCCACGTGACCTGCGCCACCCCCGAACGGGGGTAGTCGGGTCGTTCTACCCGCCGCAGCGAACGGCGACGCGGTAATCGCGCCATGTGCCGGCAGCTCTCGCTTGCAACGGACAAATTAATCAAAAATGGGATATCTATGCCGTATAGCGACGTCGGTGCCGCAATCAAGGTCATGTCGAAACCTTCGAACGAGGAGACCGAAAAGGTTCAGATTTTGAGATCATGGAAAATTGTGGGAAATCTCGACTGATTGATTTGCTGGCTGCCTATGCTGGGCATCGTCGAAAGTGGCTACGAGTCAGGGGGCGCACCGTGGGGATCGAACACGCCGCGGTTCAGGTACGAGTCGGGCAGGGGGTGCTGTGGATTGACGACGAGGCATATCCGCTGCGCAACATCAGCCATGTCGGGCAACGCGCGCTGGAAGTCGACAAAGGTGCCGCTTGGAGAAGATTCATCAAGCGCGTCCTGCTCGGCCTGGTCTTCGGCGTAATCGTGGCGCTCGGATCCAAAGCGGTCGGGGTGCTAATCGTGCTCGTCGTGCTGGCAGTGTCCATCTGGCGCCTTACGTCGACCATCGGCATACCGCCGGTATACGGCTTGGTCCTCAACACCGCAGGCACGCAACGAGATGCGGTGTGGAGCACGAAGGCGAGTGAAATCAAGGCGCTTGTCCTCAAAGTCACCGAAGCGATCAGCCAGCCTGACTTGGCGCAGATGACCTTCAACGTCCAGCACGCGGTACAAGGTGACCTCATTCAGCAGTACGGTGACGGCAACATCGGCAAGGCGGAAACGCGCACCGGCAACGTTCGGGGGCGGTGATGGGCGACCGCATCGAGCAACGCGGTGACGGCAACGTCGGCAAGGCGGTAACCCGCACCGGAGATATCACGGCGGGAGGAACGCGCGGCGCAGGCTCGGAGTCGAAACAGCTCACAATCGATGACCTCCGGGTGGAGCTCGCAGAGCTGAAGCAGTACCTGGGTGATAGCGATCGAGCGGAAATCGATGCCGCTGTCCATGAGATCGACTCGAGCCCTTCTGAGGAGCGCTTCAACTCGCTCCTGAAGAGGATCGCAGGGGTGGCGGCAGTGGCCGGAGACGCTGGGGTGGCTGTGATTGCAGTTGTCAAGGAGCTGCTGACTTGATGACTGATCCCGCGTTGCCGATGTGATCGTGTCCGGCGGGGCGGTCACGGCAGCCCGTGACCGCCCCGCCGCATCTACATCAACATCCCGGTCGGCGTCCTGGTCACCGCGATCGCGCTGGCCACCCTGCGCCCCGACACCCTGCGCCTCCCCGACCGGACGTTCCCGACCGAGACGGTCCTGCTGGGTGCCGCCGCGGCGGCCCTGCTCCTCGCACTCTCCCTCTCCGTCGGCCACGGACTCAGATGGTCGGCGCTGGCTGTCGCCGCCGTCCCGCCCCTGTACCTGTGGGGACGGACGAGCCCGAGCGCCCCGGTCCGCGCCCTCCCACGTGTGCCCACAGCAACAGCGCCTGTCGCGGCCATCATGCTGAACGCCCTGGTCATCTCCCTCGTCGAGTCCCTCGCGCCCTTCTAGCTCCAGCGGACGCTGGGCCTCTCCCCGGTCGGCACCGCGGCGGCGATCCTGGCCCTTCCCGTAGCGATGGTCGCTGCGGGACCGGCCGGCGGCGTCCTGGGCGATCGCCGGGGGACGTGCCAGGCAGCCGTCTTCGGAGCGGCGGTCACGGCCGACGCCGACTGGCACCCGTCCGACCTGAGCTGGCGCCTGACCGTCGTCGGCGCGGGCACCGGACTCTTGGCGTGTCCAAGCCTCTCCCCGGGACCCGCCTTGGCGACGACCACATGGGCCTTCTCGGACTACACTCTCGCGGGCCTACGCGCTGCCTTCGCCTTGTCCGCGGCCACCGCCCTGACGACCCTGCTCGTACTGCGCCTTCGCTCCGCACGCTGAAACGGCGGACGACCCAAGGCCGGGGCCTCGGGTCGTCCGCTTGGGGAGTGTGCGCGGTCAGTGCTTGAGCGAGTGCAGCAGTTCGCGGGTTTCGTTGCGTCGGTCCCAGGCGATGGTGGCGAACACGACCGCGAAGGCGGCGGGCATCGCGCTCCACGCCGGCTCCAGCACCAGGATCTGGGTGAGGATCGCGCCGGCCATCAGGCCGATCAGCCCGGTCGCGGCGAGCCCGGCCAGGCGGGGGATCAGCAGCCCGATCGCGCCGGCGACTTCGACGATGCCGGTCACGTAGCGGAACCACTGGCCCCAGCCGATCTGGGTGAAGGTCTCGACGGCATCGGCCTGGCCGACCAGCTTGGGGAGTCCCGAGGCGATCAGCAGGAACGCGGCCAGCAGGATCTGCGCGCCCCACAGCACCTTGCGCCGGGTGCCGTGGTCGGTGGTGGTGGACGGGGCGGTGTGAGCGGTCTGGGCGGTCATGGTGGTGGTCCTCTCGTGCGGTGCGTCTCATCGGCCTTTCACTGACGCGTCGCACGACCCCGCTCTGGATCGACATTCCCCCCGATTTTTCTTCAAGATTTTTCTGCCGGCCGCATCAGCCCGGGTGAGAGGCGCGTCCAGCCCCAGAACGTGCCCGACCCGCCCGGGACGGTATGTCGTCTCTGTTCAGTTCCAGGTGGGTGCCGGTGAAGGTGGCGCGAGGGCGGCGGTCGTGGGTGACGATCACCAGGGCGCCCTGGTACGAGGTCAGTGCCTCCTCCAGCTGTTCTACGAGCATCGGGGACAGGTGGTTGGTCGGCTCGTCCAGCAGCAGCAGGTCGACGGGCTCGGCCACCAGCCGGGCCAGTTCGATGCGGCGCCGCTGCCCGTAGGAGAGTTGCCCCACGCGCAGGCCCAGGTCGGACGGCCGGAACAGGCCCAAGGCGAGCAGTGCGTCGGCGTGGTCGTCCGGGCTTCCCGGTCGCTTGTGCGCGTAAGCCTGGAGGACGGTCTGGTGCGGCGCCCCGGCGATGTCCGGTTCGTCCTGGCGGAAGTAGCCGACACGGCCGGTCCGATGTACTTCGCCCGCCTCTGGACGGAGTTCGCCGGCGAGCACCCGCATTAGTGTCGTTTTTCCTGACCCGTTCGGGCCGGTGATCAGCAGCCGTTCGCCGGCGCGGACGGTCAGGGAGTCGAGCCGGAGCCTTCCCGTGACCACCACTCCGGCGAGCGCGGCGACCTCGGCTTCGGCGGCGTCGGCCGTGGTGAGGGCGGGCGTGAAGCGCAGCGGCTCGGGTGGTGGCGGCGCCGGGTGGTCGGTGAGCCACCGCAGCCGCTGCTGCGACTGCCGGATGCGTCCGGCCGCGCCGTGGGTGCGGGAGCGTGCGCGCCACGCCCCGGTACCCATGCCCGCCTTGGCCGTCTTGCGTGGGATGTCCGCGAGTCGTCCCGCGTTGGCCGCGACCAGTGCGGCGTGCCGGTGGCGCTCGGCCTTCCACTCCTCGTGGGCCCGCGCCTGGGCGGCTCGTTCGGCGGCCTTCGCGGCGAGGTATCCGCTGTATCCGTTGCCATAGCGGCGCACCTGCCCATCGCCGACCTCCAGGACGGCGGTGGTCACCCGGTCCAGGAACGTCCGGTCATGGGTGATCGCGACGACCGTGCCCCGGTGGGTGCGGAGGCGCTGTTCGAGCCAGGTCACGGCCCGGTCGTCCAGGTCGTTCGTCGGTTCGTCGAGCAGCAGCAGTTCGGGGGCGGACGCCAGCACGGCGGCCAGGGCGAGCCGCGAGCGTTCGCCGCCGGAGAGCGTGCCCAGCGGCCGGCGCCGGTCGAGTCCGGGCAGCCCGAGCCCGTGCAGCGCGGCGTCCACCCGGGCGTCGGCCTCGTAGCCGCCCCGTGCCTCGAACTCCGCGACCAGGCGCGCGTAGGCGTCCAGGCCCGCGTCGTCGAGGCGGTGTTCGGCCGTTCGGATGCGGGCTTCCAGGTCGCGCAGGTCTGCGAGCGCCAGGTCGATGGCGTCGGACACCGTCGCGTGCGGCGGGAGCGCGAGCGACTGCGGGAGGTGTCCGACGCCGCCGGGAGCGGCCGTGACGAGTTCGCCGTTGTCCGGCTGCTCGGCGCCCGCCATCAACTTGAGCAGCGTGGACTTGCCCGAGCCGTTGTCGCCGATCACCCCGATCCGCTCGCCGGGTTTCACGGTGAGCGACACGCGATCCAGCACAACACGTTCGCCGTAGCGCTTGGTGACGCCGATGAGCGCCAGTTGGGCCACAGTGCGCAAAGGCTCTGCCTCCTTCTCTGTGCGTTGCCGGGATTTCGGAAAGACGAGACGGTCCGTCTCGTTGACTCGAGTATGGGATGGAGTGGCGGCCAAGTCAAGACGGACCGTCTCGTCTCGTCTAAGTGGTACGCTGCCCGACGTGTCCCCACCCAGAAAGCCCGACCCAGCCCGGCGCAGTGAGCGGTCGCGGCGGGCCGTCCTCGGCGCCGCACGCGAGTTGGTCTCCGAGGTCGGATACGCCAAGGTGTCGATCGAGGCCATCGCGTCACGCGCGGGCGTGGGCAAGCAGACGATCTACCGCTGGTGGCCGTCCAAGGGCGCGGTGATCTTCGACGCGTTCCTGGAGCTCAGCGAGGGCGCCGAGGGGGTGCGGCTGCCCGACACCGGCGACCTCGGGGCCGACCTCAGGACCGTCATGCGGGCCACCGTCGCCGAGTTCGCCGACCCGGCCTTCGAAGCGCCCATCAGAGCGCTCAACCTGGAGATCATCGCCGATCCCGCGCTCGCGGACGCGTACCGCGAAAAGCTGGCCGGCCCCGTCGACGAGGCCAAGAAGGAACGGTTGCGCAGCGCCCAGCAGGCCGGCCAGCTCGCCGCCGACGCGGACCTCGACCTGGTGCTAGAGGTGCTCTACGCCCCGCTCTACCAGCGCTGGCTCCACCGATCCGGCCCGCTGACCCCCCAGTACGCCGACGCACTCGTGGAGATCACCCTCCGCGCCTTCGCCCCCTGAACCACGTTCGGGTGGTCGCTACTTGGACGGGATGTAAGGCGGGGCCACGCCCCAGCCCCAGTGCGGCATGGGTGCCTCTAGGGGCGGCTTCGCGCCGGGCTGGGAGTTGGAGAGGGCTATGCGCGTGCCCCACTCGATGTAGGACGCGAACGCGGCGCGGAACTCGGGATCGTCGGGGAGGCCGACCTCGTCCGCCGCGTCCATCAGGAGGGCGACCCAGCGGCGGCGCTGCGCCTCGCTGATGCCGCGGCGCAGGTGCTGCCGGACCATGTGGTGGTAGCCGCCGCGTTCCCCGCTGTAGCGCTCGGGGCCGCGGAAGACCTCGCTCAGCCAGATCGCGACCCACTTCGGGTGGTCCGGCGCCATGTGCTCGAACAGCGGGAAGAGCAGGTCGTCCTTGAGGACGTTCGCGTAGAAGACCTCGGTGAGCCGTTCGAACGCCTCGCCGCCGCCCGCCCAGTCGTACATCGTCGGGACGGACGAGCCGGCGCCGCGCACGGGCGTCCGCTCGTAGTGCCGCATCTCCTCGATCTGCTGCACGTACGGCTTGATCTCGGCGAAGAAGGCGGGGAAGTGCTCGCCGCCCCGGAACCCCTTCATGTGATCGTCGGCGGACGTCCAGCCGATGCGCAGGATGTAGGACGACGGCTCCTCGACGCACCGGGACAGCTCGTAGTCCACGCACTGCGGCGCGGCGGCGAGCGGGACGGACGCGCGCGCGTAGGCGGCTTCGAACTCCTCGGCCCGTTGCGGATCGATGCGGTAGCGGATGTACTCGACGATCATGAAGCCCCCAGGTGCGACCGGTCGGGTAATTACTGTAATGCTGTAATCACCCGACCGGAAGCCTGATGATCAATCCTGGGCGGACGAGGAGCGGCGGGACCAGCCGACCGCTCCGGCGGCCAGCGCGATGACCAGCACGATCAGACCGATCCACAGCCAGCCGGACGAGCCGCCCGAATCCTCGGCGGTCGTCGCGGCGGGCGTGGACGGTGCCGCGGCCGCGGGCTCGGCGGCGGAGGAACCGCTCACCGTGAAGGTGTAGGTGCCCTCGACCGGATGCCCGTCCGAGGCCACGACGCGCCAGCCGACCGTGTACTTCCCGTTCGGCAGCGCGCCGTTGACCGCCTGGGTGACCTTGTTGTCGACCGCCTGAGCGGACCCCGACTGGTACTGCTTCTTGGACGCGTCCATCAGGATCACGCGCGGCAGCCGGACCGGGTCCGCGTAGGTCAGCACGATCTGGGACGGCGATGAGACCGTCGCGTCCTTCGCGGGGTTCGCCGCCGTCAGCGACGTGTGGGCGGAGGCCGGGGCCGCCGTCAGCGCGATGACCGTCCCGACGGCCAGGGCGCCCGCCGCGAGCCGCCGGATCATGCCCGGCTCCGCGCGCGGCTCAGGCCGTAGCCGCCGAGGCCGAGGCCGATCACGCCGACCGCGATGCCGATGCCGCCGAGCAGCCGCGCCGTCCCGTCATCGGTCGACGCCGAAGCCGTGTCGGCGGGCTTCTTCTCGGCGGTCAGGCCGGCCGTGGCCGCGTCGCCACCCTTGGGGGTGAGCTTGAGCGTCGGCGCCGGGTGCTCCGGCTCCGCCGCGCCCTCGGCCGGCGCCTCCTCCCACTTGACGACCTCGCCGCCCGAGTAGGTCTGGTCGGCCTTGAACATCAGCTGGTCGGTGTCGTCCGGGAGCGGGCCCATCGACACGTCGAACTCCTGGAACTGGCCCGGCTCGATCTTGCCGCCCGACCAGGTGATCGTGGTGACGGCCTCGGTCAGCTCGCCGCCGTGGGACTTGATCGGCTTCGGCAGCTTGGACTTCTCCGCCTTCACCGTCCAGCCGGGGGTGGGACGGACCGACACCGACGCCAGCGGGTGGTCGACCGGCAGGTGCACCACCAGCTTCGTGGTGGCGGCGTCGTCGCGCTCGTTCGGCACGCGGAACGACACCTTGGCGTACGAGCCCTGCTCGGCGGTCTTCGGGTTGGCGGTGACGTGCGCGGACGCGGCGGTCGCCAGGGCCGCCACGGACATCGCGCCGAGGGACGCGACGGCGCCGACCCGGCGCGCGTGCGAGAGGAAGGACATGAGGGAACTCCGTTCGAGTCGTACGGGAAGAACCCGGACGCCGATCGGCGTCCGGTGACGTACGGCGCTCGCCTCAGAAGTGCGCGAGCGCCCTCGAACGCGGCGGGGGACCCCGCCGGACGACCTGGTGCCGCAGCACCCGGCCGATGGCCGTGCCGGCGTCCGCCGCCGGGACCACCGGGACCGGCCGCGGCGGAACCGCCGCCTCGATGGTCAGCAGGGCCGGCAGCAGCCGGACGGGACGGTCGGCCGCGGCGGCGACCCAGCGGACCATTGCCCACGCCGCGCGCTCGCCGCGCCGCAGCCACCACGCGGCGACCAGCGCGGCCACGCAGTGCGCGAGCGTCATGACCAGCCCGTTGCCGCCTTGCGCGGCCGACGCCGCCACGGTGTCCGCGGTGCTCGGCATGGCCGCGTGCATGGCGGGCGTGTGGTGCGCCATCGCGGGCGCGTGGTGTGCGGACGCGTTGGTGAACAGCGCGTGCAGCGCGAACTGCCCGCCGAGCAGGCCGCCCAGGATCGTGGCGAGGGAACGCTCGTGACCCGCCAGCATCAGCGTCACGCCGAGGACCGCGCCGAATCCCACCGTCGCCGCCCACAGCGGAACCCGGTCCCCGCCTGCGAGGACGTGCCCGAGGACGGCCAGCGCGACGCACGCGGTGGCGAAGACCACCGCGCGTGCGGTCCGGAACAGGGGCTGCGGGGGACGCTCGGACATGACGGCACCCATCGTGCCACCACCGCCGGCAGTCCTGCAGCCGACCCCGGCAACCCCGCCGACACGCCCAACATCTTGGGGTTGCACAAAGATCGCCGACTACATGTAGGGTTCAATCCCGTGCTGGTACGCCCCCGCCGTTCGCGGCGGGGGCGTCGTAAGAGGGAACCCGGTGCGAATCCGGGACTGCCCCGCAGCGGTGAGCGGGAACGACCGCCGTCAACGAGCACTGGGCCACGCGGCCTGGGAAGCGACGGCCAGTAGGACGCCTCCTCGTAGAGGCGACGCCCGCGAGTCCGAAGACCTGCCAACACGACACGTCCAGGCCTCGCGGGTGGGCCGACGGGCGGAGCCGCGGCGTGCCGTCGCGTCCCGTTCGCATGCCTCCGCGAGGCGGCTTGCGAGGGGAGACGCACGTGACACAGGCTCTGGCCGCGCCACCGGAAACCGCATCGTCTTTGCGGGGGATCGGCGCGGAGGTCGAGGCCGCCTGCGCCGGCATACCGGACGCCGAGCCGGGCCGGCTGCTCGCCGCCCTCCGGCCGGGCGCCGACGCGGCGGCGCTGCGGGATCTCGTGATCGGCGAGGCCGCCGCCCTGGTGCCCGCCGAGCCCGGATACGCCAAGGTCGCCGCGCGGCTGCTGGGTGCCCGGATCCGGGACGAGGCGGCGTCCGCCGGCGGCGCGACGTTCGCCGAGTCGGTCGCCGCCGCGCATCGCGAGGGCCTGCTGGCGGACGCCCCGGCCGCGTTCGTCGCCGCCAGCGCAACCGCCCTGAACGCCCTCATCGACGACGAAGCCGACGACCGCTTCGAGTACTTCGGGCTTCGGACGTTGTATGACCGGTATCTGCTGAGGCATCCGCAGTCGCGGCTCGTCCTGGAGCGTCCGCAGCACTTCCTGCTCCGCGTGGCGTGCGGGCTGGCGGAGAGCGTGGCCGAGGCGGCCGAGCTGTACGGGCTGCTCAGCACGCTGTCGTACCTGCCCAGCTCGCCGACGCTGTTCAACTCGGCCGCGCGCCGCCCGCAGCTGTCGTCCTGCTTCCTGCTCGACTCGCCGCGCGACGAGCTGGAGTCGATCTACGAGCGGTACGGTCAGGTCGCGCGGCTCAGCAAGTACGCGGGCGGCATCGGGATCTCGTGGACGAAGGTCCGGTCGCGGGGCTCGCTGATCCGCGGCACCAACGGCCACTCGAACGGCATCGTCCCGTGGCTGCGCACCCTGGACGCGTCCGTCGCCGCCGTCAACCAGGGCGGGCGCCGCAAGGGCGCGGCCTGCGTGTACCTGGAGCCGTGGCACGCCGACGTCGAGGAGTTCCTCGAACTGCGCGACAACACCGGCGAGGACGCGCGCCGCACCCACAACCTCAACCTCGCCAACTGGATCCCGGACGAGTTCATGCGCCGCGTCGAGGACGACGCGACGTGGTCGCTGTTCGACCCGAAGGAAGTTCCCGAGCTGGCCGACCTGTGGGGCGACGCGTTCGACGAGGCGTACCGGGCGGCGGAGAAGGAGGGACGGTTCGTCCGGCAGGTACCGGCCCGCAAGCTGTACGGGCGCATGATGCGGACGCTCGCCGAAACGGGCAACGGCTGGATGACGTTCAAGGACGCCGCCAACCGCGCCTGCAACCAGACCGCCGAGCCAGGCCACACCGTCCACCTGTCGAACCTCTGCACCGAGATCCTGGAAGTGACGGGCGATAGTGAAGCGGCCGTCTGCAACCTCGGATCGGTGACTCTGGCCGCGCACGTCACGTCCGCAGGGGTCGACTGGGAGCGGCTTCGTTCAACGGTCCGCACCGCCGTACGGTTCTTGGACCGCACGATCGACAGGGGCTTCTACCCCACGCCAGAAGCGGAGAAGGCGAACCGCAAGTGGCGACCGGTCGGCCTAGGCGTGATGGGCCTCGCGGACGTCTTCTTCACGCTCCGCCTACCGTTCGACTCGGACGAGGCCCGTGCCCTCTCCACACGCATCGCCGAGGAGATCGCCCTAGCCGCCTACGACGCGTCCGCCGATCTGGCCGCCGCACACGGCCCGCTGCCCGCCTACGACATGACGCGCACCGCACGCGGCCAACTCCACCTGGACCACTTCCCGGACGCGACGCCGACCCGTCCAGACGCCTGGGACGCGCTTCGCGCACGCGTAGCCGAGGTCGGTCTGCGCAACTCGCTGCTCATCGCGATCGCGCCGACCGCGACGATCGCGTCCATCGCGGGCTGCTACGAGTGCATCGAGCCGCAGGTGTCCAACCTGTTCAAGCGCGAGACGCTCTCCGGCGAGTTCCTGCAAATCAACGGCTACCTGGTGGACGACCTCAAATCGCTCGGCCTGTGGACGCCCGCCGTCCGCGAGGCGATTAAGAAGGCGAACGGCTCGATCCAGGGCCTCGTCGACCTGCCGGACGAGATGCGCACCCTCTACCGGACGGCCTGGGAACTGCCGCAGAAGGCGCTCATCGACCTCGCCGCCGCCCGCACCCCGTACATCGACCAGGCCCACTCGCTGAACCTGTTCATGGAGACGCCGACGATCGGCAAGCTCTCCTCGATGTACGCCTACGCGTGGCGCGCCGGCCTCAAGACGACGTACTACCTGCGGTCGCGTCCGGCGACGCGGATCGCGCAGACGACGGTCGCCGCGGCCGTCTGCTCCCTGGAGAACCCCGAGACCTGCGAGGCCTGCCAATAATGCTGCTCGACGCCGGCATGGACCTGACCCTGCGTCCCATGCGCTACCCCGACTTCTACGAGCGGTACCGGGCCGCGATCCGCAACACGTGGACGGTCGAGGAGGTGGACCTCGCGTCCGACCTAGCCGATCTGGCCCGGCTCACGCCCGCCGAACTGCACCTCGTCAACCGGCTCGTCGCGTTCTTCGCCACCGGCGACTCGATCGTGGCGAACAACCTGGTGCTGAACCTCTACAAGCACGTGAACGCCCCGGAGGCCCGGCTCTACCTGTCGCGGCAGCTATATGAGGAGGCCGTCCACGTACAGTTTTACCTGACCCTCCTGGACACCTATCTGCCCGATCAGGACGAGCGCGCGCGGGCGTTCGCGGCGATCGAGCACATCCCGTCCATCCGGGCGAAGGCGGAGTTCTGCTTCCGCTGGATCGACTCGCTCGGCTCCCTGGACGAGCTCCGCACCGCCGCCGACCGCCGGGCGTTCCTGCTCAACCTCATCTGCTTCGCGGCCTGCATCGAGGGGCTGTTCTTCTACGGCGCCTTCGCGTACGTGTACTGGCTGCGCTCGCGCGGCCTGCTGAACGGACTGGCCTCCGGCACGAACTGGGTGTTCCGGGACGAGTCGATGCACATGGAGTTCGCGTTCTCCGTGGTGGACACCGTTCGGGCCGAAGAACCGGAGCTGTTCGACGCGGACCTGACGGCCCAGGTCACGACCATGCTGGACGAGGCCGTCGAAGCGGAACTGGAGTTCGCCCGCGACCTGTGCGGCGACGGCCTGCCCGGCATGAGCGCCGACGACATGCGCGACTACCTCGAATACGTGGCGGACCAGCGGCTCGTCCGGCTCGGCCTCCCGGCCCGCTACGGCACCGCGAACCCGTTCGCGTTCATGGAGCTGCAGGACGTCCAGGAGCTGTCCAACTTCTTCGAGCGGCGCGTTTCGGCCTACCAGATCGGCGTCGAGGGGAGCGTCACCCTGGACGAGGCGTTCTGAACTTCTGCGACCGGGCACTCGTTGTACGGAGACCTAGGCCGAGGAGGACGAACATGCCTTCTGTCGTCGACCGGATCATGAGATACGCCAAGGGCCCGCAGGGCCGCAAGATGCGGGCGAAAGCCGAGCGCTACGCCCGCGACCCCCGCACGCAGGCCAAGGTGCGCGGCCTGCTCGCCCGCCTCAGAGGCGGTGGCCGCCGCCACTGACGTCCGCGCACAAGGCCCGTCCCACCCGGGGCGGGCTTTTTGCGTGCTGGACGTAACTGCAACTCATTTGCAATAGTGGCCGTATGGCCGACTACACGCTGCCCGACCTGCCCTACGACTACGCCGCCCTGGAGCCGGCGATCACCGGTGAGATCCTGGAGTTGCACCACGCCAAGCACCACGCCGCCTACGTCAAGGGCGCCAACGACACGCTGGAGAGGCTCGCCGAGGCGCGCGACAAGGAGCAGTACGGCGGACTGGTCGGCCTGGAGAAGACCTTCGCGTTCAACCTCTCCGGGCATGTCCTGCACTCGATCTTCTGGGACAACCTGTCGCCGGACGGCGGCGACCGTCCCGACGGCGAGTTCGCCTCGGCGATCGACGAGCACTTCGGGACGTTCGAGGCATTCCAGAAGCAGCTCACCACGGCGACGTCCACCGTGCAGGGCTCTGGCTGGGGCGTCCTCGCGTGGGAGCCGCTCGGCCGGCGGCTCGTCGTCGAGCAGATCTACGACCACCACGGCAACGTCGGCATGAACACCACGCCGCTGCTGGTCTTCGACGCCTGGGAGCACGCGTACTACCTGCAGTACCGCAACGTCCGCCCGGATTACGTGGAGCGGCTCTGGACGTTGGTGAACTGGACGGACGTGCAGGCGCGCTTCGACGCGGCCCGCGCGTCCGCATAGACGGGCGGCGCACGCGGAGCGCCGCTCAGGGGGGCGGCGTTCACCTGGCCGGGATCGTGCTCAGAACCTTTCCTCGCGGCCTGGTGAACGCCGCTTCCTCATTGGGCGTGCGCACCGCCGCGGCCGGACGCCGTTTGGCGTGGTCACCGTCCTGCCGGGCCGATGCCGCGACGCCGCCGGGACGACCATAGGCTGCCCTTCATGACCGGCGAGTATCAGCACTGGGAGAACGTCCCGACGCGGTGGAAGGACAACGACGTCTACGGGCACGTCAACAACGTCGTCCACTACTCGCTCATGGACACCGTCATCAACGAGTGGATGATCCGGACGGCCGGTTTCGACCCCGCGACGTCCGCCCCCATCGGCCTCTGCGTCGAGTCGCACTGCGAGTACAAGGCCGAGGTGTCGTTCCCGGACGCGATCAGAGTCGGCCTGCGCATCGGCAGGCTGGGCCGCTCCAGCGTCCGCTGGGAGATCGGCATGTTCCGCGCGTCCGACGGGGCGCTCATCGCCGAGGGCCACTTCGTGCACGTCTTCGTCGACCGGCACACCCGCCGCCCGGTCGAGATCACGGGCCCCGTCCGCGCCGAGATGGAGAAGCTGCTCACCCCATGATCGAGACCCGCGCCGCCGTCCTGGTCGAATCGGGACGTTCCACCCCCTACGCCTCGTCCCGCCCGCTGGAGATCACCGACCTGAGCTTGGACGGTCCCGGCCCCGGCGAACTGCTGGTCAAGATCGGCGCGGCCGGGCTCTGCCACTCCGACCTCTCCGTCATCAACGGCTCCCGCCCTCGTCCGCTCCCGATGGCCCTCGGCCACGAGGCGGCGGCGAAGTGGTGGAAACCGGGCCTGGAACCGAGTTCAACCCAGGCGACCACGTCGTGCTCGCGTTCGTCCCGGCCTGCGGCCATTGCGAACGCTGCGTGGCCGGACGTCCCGCCCTCTGCGGGCCCGGCGCCCAGGCCAACGGCGCGGGCACCCTCCTCTCCGGCGGCAAGCGCTTCCTCGCCCCGGACGGCACCCGCCCCAACCACCACCTGGGCGTTTCGGCGTTCTCCGAGTACACCGTCGTCTCGTCCCGCTCCGCCGTGAAGATCGACCCCGACCTGCCCCTCGACATCGCCGCGCTGTTCGGCTGCGCCGTGCTGACCGGCGCCGGCGCCGCCCTCTACAGCGCAGCCGTGACCCCCGGCGACACCGTCGCCGTCTTCGGCCTGGGCGGCGTCGGCCTCTCCGCCGTCCTCGCCGCGAAGGCCGCCGGCGCCGCGACGGTCTACGCGATCGACCTCGTCCCGGACAAACGGGTCCTCGCGGAGAAACTGGGCGCGCACCCCATCGAAGGCGGCCCGGACGCCACCGAGGCTCTCCGCGACCTCACCTCAGGCGGCGCGGAAAAGGTCATCGACACAACGGGCGTGGCCCCCGTCCTGGAGCAGGCTTACGCCGCCACCCGCGCCGGCGGCACAACGGTCACCGTCGGCCTCCCGGCCCCAGGCACCCCGCTCAGCCTCCCCGCGTTGAGCCTCGTCGCCGAGGAGAAGACCCTCCGGGGCAGCTACCTGGGCTCCTGCGTCCCCCGCCGCGACGTCCCCCGCTTCATCGCCATGTACCGCAACGGCACGCTCCCGGTAGACGCCCTGCTCTCCGGCCGCCTCCCCCTGGACGACATCAACGCGGGCTTCGACGACCTGCACACCGCCAAGGCCGTCCGCCAGGTGATCACCTTCTGATCAGGTGGGGACGTCCATCCGCTGCGTCCCGACGACCCGCAGCAGCCGCAGCGTCTCGTACGCCCGCGACCCCGGCTCGGCGGTGAAGACGATCAGCTGCTGGTCCTGGCCGGGGACGGTGAGGATGTCGAAGTCGAGCTCGACCTCGCCCACCCGCGGATGCGCGAACCGCTCCCGCGCGTGGTGCTCGATCCGCAGCTCCTGCGACTCCCAGAGCCGCGCGAACTCCGGGCTCGCCGCCGTCAGCTCGTCCACCAGCGCCCGGATCTCCGCGTTCCGGGGATACCGGGCCATCGCCACCCGCAGGTAGCCGACGGACGTGACCACGAACTCCAGGTGCTCGGCCCCGAGGCCGCCGGGTTCGAGGAAGTGGCGGCGCAGCAGGTTCCGGTCCGGCCCGGACTTCTCGGCGAAGTCCCCGAACAGGGCGGCGGCGAGCGGATTCCAGGCGAGCACGCGGCACGTGTCGTCCACGATGATGGCGGCCGCGTCGGTGAGCCGGTCGAGCAGGCTCAGCGTGCCCGGCGCCACCTCGCGGGACGGCCCGTCCACCCGGTCCCGCTCGCGCTCCCCGGCGAGCTCGAACAGGTGGGTCCGCTCCTGCGCGGACAGCCGCAGCGCCCGCGCGATCCCGTACAGCACCTGCCGGGACGGGTTGCGCCCCCGCCCCTGCTCCAGCCGGCTGTAGTGGTCGACGGAGATGTGCGCGAGCTGCGCCACCTCCTCGCGGCGCAGCCCGGGCGTCCGGCGCCGCGGCCCGTGCGGCAGCCCGGCGTCCTCGGGCCGGATCCGCTCCCGCCTGGCCCGCAGGAACTCCGCCAACGCGCGCTTGTCCATGCCGTCCACGGTACGGCGGTTCTTCCCGCCGAGCCTGGCACTCTCAGTCCCTGGCCGCTTCCCGCCCGCGAAGGCAGCGTGGACGTCGAGCACTGAGAGGAAGAGCGATGCACATCTTCATGACGGGCGCCAGCGGCTATCTGGGCGGCGTGGTCGCCGAACACTTGATCAAAGCGGGGCACGAGGTCTCCGCGCTGGCCCGCTCGGCCGCCTTGGAGGCGCGCGTGACCGCCCTGGGAGCGAAGGCGGTCGGCGGCGATCTGTCTTCCGCGGACGTCCTGCGGGAGGCGGCCGCCTCGTCCGACACGGTCGTCCACATCGCTGTGGACTACGCCGACCCGCGCATGCGCGAGATCGAAGAGGCGGCCCTGGACGCGTTCCTTTCCGCCGGCAGGCCGCTCGTCTACACGAGCACCGGCCTGGTCTACCCGGACACCACCGGGGAACCGGTCACCAAGGGCACCCCGATCGACCCGGAGTCGTCCCCGCAGCCGTGGAAGGTGCTGGGCGAACGCCAAGCCCTGCAGGCGGAGGACGCGACCGTGATCCGCGCCGCACTGGTGTACGGCCGGGGCGGCTCCGGCCTCCTGGAGGGCATGTTCGCGTCCGCCCGGCAGAACGGCGTGACCGCCTACGTCGAGGACGGCGCCAACGAGTGGTCGTCCGTCCACGTCGATGACCTGGCGGCCCTCTACACCGCCGCGGTGGCCGACCCGTCCGGCCGGACGGTCGTCAACGCGGCGACCCGGACCCGCACCCCGATGCGCGACATCGCGACCGCCGTCGCCGAGACGGCCGGCGCCCAGGCGATCTCCCTCACCCGCGCCGAGGCCCGCGAACTCCTGGGCCCCTTCGCCGACGTCCTGACCCGCTCGTCCCCGCTGGACCCGTCCCGCGCGGAAACCCAGTACAACTGGCGCCCGGCGGGGCCGTCCCTCCTGGACGACATCCGCACCGGCTCCTACACGTGACCAGGCGGGGTGCCGTCAGGTCCCCTGCGCCGCCTCCTCTAGCTGACGGTGCTCCGCGATGGGGTCACGGCCGGGGTTGCGATGCGCCGCCCAGCGGCGAACCAGTTCGCTCGCCGTCCACAGCCGGTCGAAGGTCTCCAGCAGGACGGGATTGCCGCAGCCCTCCAGCAGGGTGCGCTGGACCTCGGCCCGGCCCACGCGCCGCTGTAATACTCCCCCTCGTCCGGCACACTGGGCGCTCGCCGACATCCCCGCCCGCGCCGTCCTGACCACAACCGCCGAAACCCCCGCCTGACGCCACCTCGGGCGGCGGACGCACACCCCGCTCCGCCGCCCCACGGGCAGCCGAAGGAGTGGGGCGTGAACGGGCTGGGCGGCCTCTCTTATTTCCGTGTCACCTGCTGAGGCAGTTCGCCTTGTGCCCAGAGACGGTCGAGCCGCGTGAAGAAAGTGTCCTCGTCCTGGTTCAGGTCTGCGAATTCGTCAGTAGAAAGCTTTGACAGAGGGTCGCTGATGGACAACTCCGGCGGATATGGACCGCCGAAGGCACGGATGGGGTCGCGCTTCCATTCCTCCCAGTTGATGGCGGCCTTGGCGAAGGCGACCGGGTGTTGGACGCCCTGGGCGAGGCCCTGGATCTGGCCTGCGGGCCCCGCTCCAGCCAGCTCTTCGGTTTGACCGCTATGTAGAAGGGGGCGGTCATCGGATTGCCGGCCGGGAAGGTAGTGGTGGGCGTAGGCATTCCAGCCGTCGTGGAACACATTGCCGGCCTTGGCGGGCTGGACGACCGGTTGGCGGTCGGTCTTGAGGAGTTCGTCGCGGCTTCGGCGTACTTCCGCTTTCTGCTGGGAGACCGTACGGGCGGCCTGGGAGATCGTCCGTGCGGGGGCTGTGGTGAGGCCGAGGTTGGCGAGGATTTCGGAGAGGGCTTGGGCGGCGTCCTGCCAGGTATTCGAGGCCCGGGTCAGTTCCGCGCTGAGTTGGTCGAGTTTCTCCGGTGAGCCGCTGCGGACGGCCGAGGTGGGCGGCCGCCTCGGGGTGCGCTCGGGATGTAGGGATCGTGGACCCGGGGGCCGGTGCCGGCGGCCGAGTGCCGGACGGCGTCGAACGCGGCGTAGAAGGCCGCGCGGACGTCATCGTGCTGGTTTGCGAGGGTCTTCTGGAGGCGGCCGGCGGCGGGGCCGACCAGGGCTCCATCGACGAGCAGTGCGAGGGCGCGTTTGAGGGCAGGGCCGTGTTCTTCGGCTAATCATTTGACGCGCGGTAACAGGGAAGCCGCTTGTTCTGCTCGGTCCATCGCACCGCCCGTCCGACGGATTGTCAGGCTAGAGGTTGGGGACCGGTCGGGCTAAGGCGGTGTTCGGGTGCTCAGGTCAGTACCTGGGTTGTCAGGAGTTGTTCGAAGTCCTTTTCGAACGACTTGTAGAGGGTGCGCAGGGCTGGGCCGGGCCAGGCGGGTGGGAGG
>NZ_JABXFD010000682.1 GCF_013372625.1 Actinomadura sp. BRA 177 | reverse complement strand
CACCCAGATCATCAGACGGCGGCGACGACTCGGACACCAGCACATGGTCCCGCACACCCACGCCGAGATCGACTCGGGCGATCGGGATCAAACCGGACCCGACATCGACTCAAGCTGAATAGCTACGATCGAGTTCGTGCGCATTGCGATTGGTGATGATCAAGCTCAGGTCCATGAGGAGGCCGGCCTCATGCGCCGCCGTCAGGCCGCGCATGAACTTGCGAAAAGAGCCCGGTCGCCGGGTGATGCCGTCGTAGGTCTCGGCGGTGGCGCCATAGACGCTCAGGCTCATCTTGCTCGGCCGGTAGGTCGTCAGCAGGTCGAGGATTTTGGGGTTGGCCAGGCGGGAGCCATTGGTCAAGATCTCGACCATCATGCCCAGCTCATGGGCCTTGGTGTGGACGGCGGCGAAAAGCGGATCCACCATCGGCTCCCCACCGGTGAGTTGGAGCCACAGGACGCCGGCGTCCCGGATCGCCTCCAGCAGCCGTTCACGCTCGGGCCAGCCCAGCCCTTCGAAGCTCTTGAGGCCGAGGTAGCAGTGCTCACAGTCGTAGTTGCACCCGAGATTCAGCTCATAGGTCGCCTTGCCGAACCCGTATTCCGACTCGCGACGGATGAGCAGGCGGTTGCCGGACGGCTGCCGGTGAAGGTCGCTTCCCCAGGCGGTCCGGGCGGCGGCCGCCAGCCAGTCAGGGACCACTTCGGCGCCGGCGAGTGCACGATAGGCCTCTTGCGAGATCTTGATTCCTCGGGGCTCACCGGGCTTCAACACCACGAAGCCGCCCAGGAACGGGCTTGCGATCAATTGGTGCATTTTTGTCTCTCCGGACATTTTGCCACTCGATTCACAATAGGCGTTGCGGTGCGACGTCCAAGAGGCTAGAACCGCAGGAAGGGCGCCACCCGGAAAGAAATTCCGGGGTCATTCGACGGGATTCGAGATGACCGATCACCGGCAACACCTGTCACCCGGACAGCGTGTGGCCTGGCACCGTGTCCGACGAGGCATGCCCCAGGAGGTCCTGGCCGGCCTGGTCGGACGGACCGGAGACTGGCTCAGCAAGATCGAAAACGACCGCGCCGCGCTGGACAGACTCTCCGTCATCAGGGCACTCGCCGATGCCCTGCGCATCTCCGTCTCCGACATCATCGACCCACATCCGGCTGCGTCGATGCGCCGTGAGCCGCCCTTCCCGGACGTCGGACCCGTCCGTTCGGCGCTCACCGACTACCGGCAGTTGTCTCCGCTGCTGGCGGCGATCAAAGCCGATCCTGACCCGCCCCGCCTGGACGTACTGCGCCGCGATGTCGCAGAAGTGATGGCCGCTTATCAGCGATCGAGCTACGGACAGATGCTCGCCCGCCTGCCCATGCTGCTCACCCAGACGCACCTCGCCTCCCGAGAGGCCACCGAAGACCGGCAGCCGTACGCCGACCGGCTCGTCGCACTGGCCAACCAGTCGGCCGCGATGATCCTCACCAAGCTCGGCGAGACCGATCTCGCTTGGATCGCCGCTCAGCGCGGACTGGCGGCAGCCGAGCGCACCATCGACCCCACGATCATCGGGTCACTGTTCCGCTCGGTGATCCACGCCTTGCAATCCCAGGGCCGCCTCGACGAGGCGGCGGCCATGGCCCAGCACGCATCCCAGTACCTAGGACGCCGACGAATCGACCGCTCACCCACGCTGCTGTCGATCCACGGCAGCCTGCTGCTCCCCGGAGCCATCGCCGCCGCACGCGCCGGCAACCGTGCCGATGCCATGGACTACCTGGCACGAGGCGAGCAGATGGCCAGTGAACTAGGCGCCGACGCCAACCACCTATGGACCGCCTTCGGCCCCACCAACGTGCGCATCCATCGCGTCACCATCGCCATGGCATTGGGCGACGTCCTCGCGGCACTCGACCTCATCCCGGGCATCGACACCACCCGCCTTCCCGCCGAACGCACGGTCCGCCACAGCCTCGAAGTCGTCAACGCCCACCGAGCCCGCAACAAGATCGACGAAGCCATCAGTGAACTGCTCACCGCCGAGCGC
This sequence comes from Actinomadura sp. BRA 177, assembly GCF_013372625.1. GTDB lineage: Bacteria > Actinomycetota > Actinomycetes > Streptosporangiales > Streptosporangiaceae > Spirillospora. The sequence continues at coordinate 15,495 of NZ_JABXFD010000682.1, read as the reverse complement.
TGCGCCGCCGAACAAGTCCACGCCCACGTCATGAGCCGCCAACTCGTCCACCAACTCCGCGCCACCGCGACGGGCAAACGAAGCCGCCTGCTGGCCGACCTTGCCCGCCGCATGAGCGTCATCTAGGCCGATCTCCTAGGGTCACTCCCGTGACCGATGACCCGGCAGCATCCTTCACCCGCGCCCGAGCGGCGGCAGGTGTCCTGTTCTTCAGCGACGACGACCACATCATGCTGGTCGACCCCTCATACAAGGATTACCGCGACATCCCCGGCGGCTACCTCGAACACGGTGAAACCCCTCACCAAGCAGCAGAACGCGAAGTCGCCGAAGAACTCGGCATTCACCCGGAGATCGGCCGGCTCCTGGTCGCAGACTGGGCCCCCAACGAATCCGAAGGCGACAAGGTCCTCTTCCTCTTCGACGGCGGCACCCTCACCGCAGCCCAACTCAGCACCATCCGCCTCGACCCGAGCGAACTCGTCGGCTATCACTTCCACGACATCACCCAGATCCACGACCTGACCATTCCCCGCCTCGCCCGCCGCCTCGTCCACGCCCACGCCGCCCACCGCGACGGAACCACCCGCTACCTCGAACACGGCAATCAAATCTGACACTTCAGGATCGTCACTACATCCGCCCGGTGCACTTCGCGCGCCAGTCGCGCCGCCACTCCCTGTACCCGCTACTCCCACTACCGGCGGTCAGACGCTCCGCAGGAACTCGTTGAGTTTGCGTCTTCCACCCGATGTTCACCCCTGGTGTTGCTCTACCACGGTCCGTTTCGCACTTCCGTTCTCGATCAACGGAACTCCCGACGTTGACGAGCCCGAGGCACAGAAGATCCGGAGGCGGATGCGGCAGCACGATGCCAAGGTGACCGCACGACAGGAAGAGGAAGACTGATGAGCACCTACTGGTTCGAGCTTGCGGTCGGGCCGGTCAGCGACCTCGAGGAGGCCGCAGAGCGGCTGTACTCGCGTTGTGGCGACGGTCAACTCTCCGGTGACGAGCAGGGCGGCACCGTCCTGTTCTCACGCGAGGCGCGCAACGCGACCGAGGCGATCCTTTCGGCCATCGACGACAGTGAGCGCAGTGGCCTGGCGGTGACTGGAGTCATGGAGGACCTGGTCACCATCGATGACATCGCCGAGAAGACCGGCAGGTCCGCCGCGGCGGTTGGGCACTGGACGACAGGCGAACGCGGGCCTGGAGGATTGCCCGCTCCAGCCATCCATCGTGGCAGTCGCGTCAAGCTGTACTCATGGGCAGAGGCGTCTCGCTGGCTGGCTGATGCCGGACTCGGGAAGATCGACTCGATCGCTGCGGAAGTTGCCGCCGCCGCCTCGGATGTGGACGCCCTGCTGCGCGCCCGACAGGTCCTGCGCGATGCTCCCTCAGGTAAGCGCGAAGTCCTGGTGAAGCTGGTAGCGGCGTAACTTCGAACAGCCTCACAGCAGTTCCAACGTCGTCTGGCCTGGCAGAGCGGCCGAGAGGTGGTTGCGCCTTGTCAAGACGCGCCCCCAGGTAGTTGGCCACATTGCCGTCCACCGATCGACGGCGTGGGGTTGCGGGCGGCCGTTGCAATGGTGTCGAGGTTGCTGTTGCTCATCCCTTCATTGCCGAATCGTCACCACGCCGGCGTTCGACGCGGCGACGGTCGTCACGGTGTGCGGTGCGCAGTGCCTCCAGGGCGGTGTCGAGTGTGGACTCAGCGGGGTTCACGACGCATACCCACCCGTACGCGCCGTACAAGGGGTGGGGGAGGAACACGTCCTCAGCGCTGTAGTCCGCCTCGGGGGTGCGGGCTTCCGCTGGAGCACGGCCGAGGAGTTCGGCGGCGATCTTCGTCCCCACGTGGATGTTGAGTCTCCAGCGATCGGGAGCATCGAGACGGGACTCGGCATCGTCCGGGTAGTTCTTCGTGACGATCGTCGCATAGGGCTGGCGGTTGGTCGGCACCTGGCCGTCCGGTGCGAAGTAGAAGAAGTAGTCGCCCCACGAGACACGAGGGTGCTCGCTGCCGGGCTGGGGGGCGAGCTCGAGTACGCCCTCGAAGCTTCTGATCTCTGACAAGATCCGTTCCATGGACATGGTTCAAGTGTCAGGTTGAAGTGCTTATGGAGAGTTCGGCGTCATGAACGACCCGAGCGCAGGACCTGGAGAGTGCTACTCGACGGGCCGTCTGGCGGCTGTGAGCGGGTATTCCGTGCAGCAGATCCGTGACCTGGAGCGTCTGGCGGTGATTCCCCCTTCCCTCCGTCGGCCCAACGGCTACCGTCAGTTCGGCGGGGTGCATCTGGTCGCGCTGCGGGCTTACCGCAATCTGGCGGTCGCGGTCGGCCCCGTCGTCGCTCGCACCACGATGCGCGAGGTCCGTGCCCTTCCTTACGACGAGGCCATCGCACGAATCGTCGGACTCCACGTCGCGCTCGCGCGTTGCCGTGACGACACGATGACCGCCCTCCAAGCTCTCGACTCCATCGTCGACGAGAGCGTCCACGAGGCCCCCGCACTGCCGGGAGACTCGATGACCATCACCGAACTGTCACTCGCGCTCGGAGTGCGTTCATCGACTCTGCGGTTCTGGGAACAGCAGGGCCTCATCACGCCTGAGCGAAGAGGGCCGGCGCGCACACGCGACTACCCGCCGGAAGCAGCCCGAGATGCCCGCATCGTCGCTGCGCTTCGCGCCGGCGGCTACCGCGTCCCCGCAGTGCGGGCCATCATGACGTCACTGGTCGGGACGGGTGACCCGGCCGAAGCCCGTGACGCCCTCCACGGCCGCCTGCGAAGCATCGCCTCACGATCCGAAGCGCTGCTCCGGGCCGGCACAGACGTCGCCGACCTGCTGACCCTGCCGGACGCCAACAACCTCCTGGCCGGCAATACCTAGCCGTTCCAGCTGTGGGTCAGTCGCGCCTGCAGGGGTTAGATCCTGAGACGGCTCAGGGCGGCGGCCGGAGAGGGTGTCGGTAGGTCGCACGGGCCGGTCTTGTGTTCGGGGGCGAGCGCTTCGATGCGGAGTTCGGGCGGGGCGTCGGTCAGCTGGCGCAGCAGCCACTGGACACGGGTCAGCGGACGGGCGCGGGCCGCGGCGGGGACTTCCACGGTGGTCTCGACCTGCCCGGTGCGCAGGTCGGCTTCGAGTAGGACCGGGCCGCCGGCGCTGGTAATCCTGACCTCGGCGCTCATGCGGCCGGACTCCACCAGGGAGGTGACGGTCTGCAGGCGGCGCACCGACGCGTCCCCGTCCCGCCGTTTGCGGACGACGGGGGCGATGGTCAGCCCCGTCTCACGACTGAGGCGCAGGCACAGCTGCCGGATCAGTTTCCGCGGGACGCTCGGCCCGCCGGGAGTAGGCGAATCCGTCCTAGGGTGAAGCTTGCGTGTGATGGGCAGGAGGCTGAGGTGGTCGATGCGGCGTTGGACGAGGTTATGGCCGAGCTGGCCGGGCTTGAGGATCCGAAGGTGCGCGCGGTGAACGCGAAGCACGGGGACGACCACGGGGTGAACCTCGGCAAGCTGCGTGCGCTCGCTAAGCGGTTGAAGACGCAGCAGGGACTCGCGTGCCGGCTCTGGGGGACGGGCGACAGCGCGGCGCGGCTCCTGGCGATCTTGATCTGCCGCCCGAAGGCGTTCGAGCGGGATGAGTTGGACGGCATGCTGCGCGAGGCGCGCACGCCCAAGGTGCACGACTGGCTCGTGAACTACGGGGTGAAGAAGAGCCCGCACTCCGAAGAGCTGCGCCTGGCCTGGTTCGCCGATCCGGATCCGGTGGTGGCGAGTGCCGGTTGGGCGCTGACGACAGAGCGCGTGGCGAAGAAGCCCGAGGGCCTCGATCTCGCGGGTCTGCTCGATGTCGTCGAGGCGCAGATGAAGGACGCCCCGGAGCGCCTGCAGTGGGCGATGAACCACTGCCTGGCCCAGATCGGGAGCGACCACGCCGAGCACCGCGCGCGTGCGGTCGACATCGGCGAGCGCCTGGAGGTGCTCAAGGACTACCCGACTCCTGCGGGGTGTACGTCGCCGTTTGCGCCCGTCTGGATCAGCGAGATCGTGCGCCGCCAGGACGGCGGGTAGGGAGTCCTGCGCTTGAGATGGTGCCCAGTCTCGGGGCATTGACAAAAAGTTCTTTTACGTAAAGAGTTTGCTTTGCAATGAGAGACATCGTCTATCTCGACCAGATCGAGCAGGCTGAGGCGCTGCTCAAGCCGCAGCGGATCGAAGTGCTGCGGCAGCTCGCCGAGCCCCGGTCGTGTACCGAGGTGGCGGCCGAACTCGAACAGAGTCCGCAGCGGGTCTACTACCACGTCAAGCGCCTGTTGGACGTCCGCCTGGTCGGTCAGGTGGCCGAGCGCCGGGTGCGCGGGATCCACGAGGGGATCTACCAGGCGGCCGGCCGGTCCTACTGGCTGTCTCCGGACGTGGTGGGCCGGATCGGGCTGCGCCAGTCCCGTGACCGGCTCAGCCTGGGCTACCTGGTCGACCTGATGGAGGACGTGCAGGCGGACGTCGCCGCGCTCGACCTCACCCGGCCAGACCTGCCGTCGATCGGCGTGTCCGGGGACATCCGGGTGCGCCCGGAGCAGCGCCAGGCGTTCCTGGAGGAGTTGCAGCAGACGTTGCAGGACCTGTTCACCCGCTACGGCGGTGCCGAGGGCGACGCGTTCCGTATGGCCGTCGCCTGCTACCCGAAGGGAGACCTCGATGACCGAGCCTGACCTGCGTTTACGTGCGGTGGTTCCGGGTCCGCCGGACAGCGTGTACGAGGCGCTGACCGACCCGGCCGCGCTGCGTGTGTGGCTGACCGAGCACGCCGACGTCGACTTGCCCGACAAGTACGAGTTCTGGGGACGTTCCACGCCGGACGGCGCCGAGCCGCACCGACGCGGCACCAGGCCCGACCGGTACATCAGGTAGCCCAGCAGCAGCCCGTTGCCGAAGCCCGCGCAGAAGGCCGGTCCGAGCAGGAACGTCTGGTCTTTCAACGCCACCAGTGATTGGCCGATCAGAGTGGCGTCGGCGCCGCCCCCGCCGGCCAGGTCCTGCCGCAACGCCACGACGGCGAGCACGCTGACGATCCCCACCACGATGACGGTCGATTCGAGGACTCGCGATCCGATGTAACCGAGGGCGATGCTCTCGCTCTGCCGCTTCAGTATCGGGAACAGCACGACCGCGGTGGCGATGTTCGCGACGGCGGTCAGAATCTCAAGGAGGGCCCCAAGCCGCACCTGCGTGTCCGCGCCCGCTCCCAGGATGTAGTTCGCGTCATTGAGGACCGGGTCGTACAGCAGCACCGCCGGGATCGAGAAGACGAAGGTGAGGACGAACCAGACACCGGCGATCCTGGCGGTCCGCTGAACGGCGTCCATCGAGGTTTCCGGCGTCCGAGATTCGATCGTGGTCACGTGGCTCTCCAAGGCTTTGATCTGCCCCGCCCGATTGCCGGGATAGACGTAGAGAACCACGCTTAACGGGCGCTGTCCCTACCGGCTGGTGGCCGGTTCAAGCCGCGCCTCAATTGTCGAAAGGGCGGACAGCGGCCCCAGTTCGCGGTAGGTCGGCGCCTTGGGGCGGTAGTGCCTCGCAGGACGCGAATCAGATCAGGTTCAGCGACTTGATGATGTGCGCGACCGTTTCCTCTGGGCTGCCCGTTATGGAGGCCAGGAGGACGTCCTCGTCGGCGGCCGGGAGTTCCAGGTCGGCGAACTGCGTGTCCAGGAGGGTCGCCTTGAAGAAGTGACCCTTGCGGGCCTTCATGCGGCCGGCGATCAGGTCGCGGTCGCCGTCCAGGAGGACCATCGCCACCCCGGGGTTGCCGCCGGCCAGGAGGTCGCGGTACTTGCGCTTGAGGGCCGAGCAGGTGACCACGCCGGGACGGTCGGTGGCCAGGCGGTCGGTGATCCAGGCGGCTATGGAGCGGAGCCAGGGGAGGCGGTCGGCGTCGGTGAGGGGGTGGCCCTCGCGCATCTTGGCGATGTTCGCGTCGGAGTGGAACGCGTCGGCCTCGGCGTACTCCCAGCCGAGGCGTTCGGCGAGCAGGGTGCCGATGGTGGTCTTGCCGCTGCCGGACACGCCGGCGATAAGGATGACCTTGGGGGGATTCGGCATGGTCAGGCGTTCACCACCGGGGCGCCGGACAGGGTGACGCCTTCCTCACGCAGTTCGTCCAGGGCGCGGTCGACGGTGGCCTTGCTGACGCCGGCGGTCAGGTCGAGCAGGACGGTGGCGCGCAGGCCCGCGCGGGCGGCGTCGACGGCGGTCGCGCGGACGCAGTGGTCGGTGGCGATGCCGACGATGTCGACGGTGTCGACGCCGCGGGAGCTCAGCCAGTCGGCGAGGGGTGTCTCGTCGTCGGAGGCGCCCTCGAAGCCGCTGTAGGCGGCCTCCTCGCGGCCCTTGCTGAAGACCGCCTCGATGGGGGCCAAGGCCAGGTTCGGGTGGAAGTCGGCGCCCGGGGTGCCGATCACGCAGTGCGGCGGCCACGAGTCGACGAAGTCGGGTTCGTCGGAGAAGTGGTGACCCGGGTCGAGGTGGAAGTCGCGCGTCGCGACGATGTGCGCGTAGTCGGGCCGATGATCGGCCACGTGCGCGGAGATGGCGGTGGCCACATCGGCGCCGCCGCCGACGCCCAGCGATCCGCCCTCGCAGAAATCGTTCTGCACGTCAACGATGATCAGAGCCTTCTTGCCCATGACCGCTCCCTGTTACCGGTTGCCCCGCAACCGACCGTACCCCAGGGCCGCGTGGATACGGCGTTATGGGCGGGGGCCGCCGTTGACGAATTCGGTCGGGACGGCCGGCTCGCCCTTGGAGAGCTGGATCGCGGTCGGAGGCAGCTCCGCGATCGCGCGTGTATGACGGTCTCTCGCCTGTTGCAGGGACTCGCGTCCGACTATGTCGCCATCGCGGACGAGAGGGACGTGCAGAGAGCGGTCGCGTGGGCCGGGGACCGGTTGGCCGGTCGAGACCGTCTCGGCGTAGGCCGTGCCGTGGCCGTCGATGCGGCGGACGGCCGTCTTGCGTCCGCCCCGGCTCGGCTTGCCTGTCGACCGTTTCGCGACCGGGCGCATGGCGGCGTCGGAGTCGGGGCCGTCCGAGCGGGCGACCAGTTTGTAGACCAGGGACGCGGTAGGCGCCCCCGAGCCCGTCACGAGGGACGTTCCCACGCCGTAGCCGTCGACGGGGGCGGCGGCCAGGGCGGCGATGCCGAACTCGTCCAGGTCGCCGGTCACCACGATTCGCGTGTCGTGCGCGCCGAGGGAGTCGAGCTGCTCGCGGACGCGGCGGGCCATCACGCCGAGGTCGCCGCTGTCGATGCGGACGGCGCCCAAGGACGGCTCGGCGAGTTCCACGGCGGTGCGGACGGCCCGTTCCACGTCATAAGTGTCGACCAGAAGCGTCGTGCCGGACCCGAGCGAGGCGAGCTGCGCCTCGAACGCGTGCCGCTCGCTGTCGTGCAGGAGGGTGAACGAGTGCGCGCTCGTCCCCGCGGTCGGGACGCCGTAGAGCCGGCCCGCCTCCAAGTTGGACGTGGTGGTGAACCCGGCGATGTAGGACGCGCGGGCGGCGGCCACGGCGGCGCGCTCGTGGGTGCGCCGCGACCCCATCTCGATGATCGGACGGCCCTGCGAAGCCTGCACCATACGAGAGGCGGCGGACGCGATCGCGCAGTCGTGGTTAAGGATCGACAGTGCGAGCGTTTCGAGCAGGACCGCTTCTCCGAACGTCCCCTCGACGACCAGGATCGGCGAGTCCGGAAAGTAGCAGTCGCCCTCGGCGTAGCCCCACACGTTCCCCGTGAAGCGGTACTTCTCCAGCCATTGCGCCGTGGGCTCGTCCACAATGCCGTTGGACGCGAGGAACTCCAGCTCAGCGGCGTCGAACCGGAACGCCTCGATCGCGTCCAGCAGCCGTCCGACGCCCGCGACGACCCCGTAGCGGCGTCCGGCGGGCAGGCTCCGCGCGAACACCTCGAAGACCGCGCGGCGGCCCGCGGTGCCGCTGCGCAGCGCGGCCTGCAGCATGGTCAGCTCGTACTGGTCGGTGAGCAGTGCGGTGCCGTTACCAAGGTCCACAAGTGGAACCCTAAGCCCGAGTATGGGCACCATGGGTGTGCGGACCCGCACACCCGGCGGGGGAGTGGCGCATAGCATCGGGTGGGGTGGGCGAACCGAAGCGCGCGGCGATTTCGCGCGAAGAGAGAGGGGGCGATCCGGGCAATGAGCGCCATGAGCACGGCGCCCGCACCGGTCGAGCTCGAACGGCCGGACGCCGAGGAGGACGTGCGCGCCGACCGGCCGTGGCTGGCGATCGTCTGGAACGACCCGATCAACCTGATGTCGTACGTCACGTACGTGTTCCAGGCCGTGTTCGGCTACCCGAAGACCAAGGCCGAGAAGCTGATGCTCGACGTCCACCACAAGGGCCGCGCGGTCGTGGCGAACGGGACCCGCGAGGAGATGGAGCGGGACGTGGAGATCCTGCACTCCTACGGGCTGTGGGCAACGGTGAAACGGGACGACTGAGCCGATGACGGACGTGCGCAAGACCCGCCAGGGCATCCGGGTGCGGCTGGAGCCGGACGAGACCGCGCTGCTGCGCGCCCTGATGGAGCAGCTGCTCGCGCTGATCGGCGACGCGCCCGCCGGGGACGACGAGCTGGCCGCGATGGGCATCGCCGAGAACGCCGAGAAGCCGGACGACCCCGTCCTCGCGCGGCTGTTCCCGGACGCCTACCGCGACGACGGCGAGGCCGCCGGGGAGTTCCGCCGCTACACCGAGATGGGGCTGCGGGACGGCAAGCGCGAGGCCGCCGCGATGGTGCTCGGCGCGCTGGACGCCGACGGCGCCGACATCGTGCTGGACGAGAAGCAGGCGCAGGGCTGGCTGCGCGCGCTGAACGACGTCCGGCTGGCGCTCGGCACCCGCCTCGACATCACCGAGGACTGGTACGAGGAGGCGGACCGGCTGGATCCGCGCGACCCGCGCGCCCCCGTGTTCGCCACCTACGACTGGCTGACGATGCTGCAGGAGAGCCTCGTCCAGGTCCTCTGGTAGCGGTTGCCTTAGGCTCGGGGCCATGCTGACGATCGAGCGCGCCCTCGTGGACAAGATCATCGCGCACGCGCGCGCCGACCACCCGGACGAGGCCTGCGGCATCATCGCCGGCCCGGCCGGTTCGGACCGTCCCGTCCGGTATGTCGCCATGGAGAACGCCGAGCGGTCCCCGACCTTCTACCGGTTCGACTCCAAGGAGCAGCTGAAGGTGTGGCGGGAGATGGACGACCGGGACGAGGAGCCGGTGGTGATCTACCACTCGCACACGGCCACGGAGGCGTACCCGTCCCGCACGGACATCTCCTACGCGTCCGAGCCGAACGCCCACTACGTGCTCGTGTCGACCCGCGCGGACGACGACACCGAGTTCCGGTCGTACCGGATCCTGGACGGCGAGGTGACCGAGGAAGAGGTCACCGTCGTCGATGCCTACAGTGCCTAGAACCGGAGCGGATCGGGATGGTCGCGGCCGGTAAACTGGTCGACATGTGGACGAGCGGGCACGAGACGGGCGGCGGTGGCGTGCGCCGCCGTGCGCGGTCCGCCGCCGTGCCGCCCGTGCAGAGCTTCCTGTTCGGGCACTCGCGCGCCGAGGTCGTCTACGACTGTCGCTGACGCGCTGATCACGCCTGGAATCTTCCCGCTGCCCGCCCGGTTGTGCCTGCAGTGGGCGGGGAGCCCCGTACGACGTAGAAGGAGAGATCACCGCGATGGCGATCGAGGTCCGGATCCCGACGATCCTGCGCAACCTGACCGACGGAGCGAAGGCCGTCGAGGGCAAGGGCGGCACGCTGGACGAGCTGTTCACCGACCTGGACTCCCGGCACGCCGGCCTGCGCGGCCGGCTGGTGGACGACAAGGGCCTGCGCAGGTTCGTCAACGTCTACCTGAACGACGAGGACGTGCGCTTCCTCGGCGGGCTGGAGACGCAGGTCGCCGACGGCGACAACGTCACCATCCTGCCGGCCGTGGCCGGCGGCTGAGCCGGGCCGCACGAGCATGCGCTTCGACTCGCTACTGGACTCGCTCGGCCGCACGCCGCTGGTCGGCCTGCCGCGGCTGTCGCCGAGCGAGGACGTCCGCATCTGGGCCAAGCTGGAGGACCGCAACCCCACCGGCTCGGTGAAGGACCGGCCCGCCTTCTACATGATCGAGAAGGCGGAGAAGGACGGGCTGCTGACGCCCGGCTGCACGATCCTGGAGCCGACGTCCGGCAACACCGGCATCTCCCTCGCCATGGTCGCCAAGCTGCGCGGCTACCGGATGGTGTGCGTGATGCCGGAGAACACCTCCGCCGAGCGCCGCCAGCTGCTGGAGATGTGGGGCGCGGAGATCATCTCCTCGCCGGCGGCGGGCGGCTCGAACGAGGCCGTCCGGGTGGCGAAGGGGCTGGCGGCCGAGAATCCCGACTGGGTGATGCTCTACCAGTACGGCAACGAGGCCAACGCGCTCGCGCACTACGAGACGACCGGCCCGGAGATCCTTGAGGACCTGCCGACCGTCACGCACTTCGTCGCCGGGCTCGGCACGACCGGCACGCTGATGGGCGTCGGCCGGTTCCTGCGCGAGCGGGTGCCGGACGTGAAGATCGTCGCGGCGGAGCCCCGGTACGGCGACCTCGTGTACGGGCTGCGCAACATCGACGAGGGCTTCATCCCCGAGCTGTACGACGACACGGTGCTGACCACCCGGTTCTCCGTCACGTCCGGGGACGCGCTGCGCCGCACCCGCGAGCTGCTGGAGCAGGAGGGCATCTTCGCCGGCATCTCGACCGGCGGCGCGCTGCACGCGGCGATCGGCATGGCGAAGAAGGCGGTGAAGGCCGGTGAGCGGGCCGACATCGCGTTCGTCGTCGCGGACGGCGGCTGGAAGTACCTGTCCACCGGCGCCTACGGGGGGACGCTGGAGGAGGCCGAGGCCCGCCTCGAAGGCCAGCTCTGGGCCTGACCTGGGCCGGCTCTGGGCCTGACCTGGGCCGCGTGACATCCCGTCCGGCACGGTAGAGTGCGTTTTCGAACGTGATTCTAGAACCGGGCGGGACGGTCCGCGGCCCGGTCGACGTGGGAGTGTGCGGATGAGCGGGTTCGGCGAGGCGACCGCCGTGAAGCGGATCGGCGACGGCCGGTACGAGGCCGTCCTCGACGGCGACTACGGGTTCGCCGAGGCGCTCAACGGCGGCTACCTGATGGCCGTCCTCGGCCGCGCCGCCGTCGACGCCTCCCCGCACGCGCACCCCGTCTCCACCGCGACCAACTTCCACCGCGTCGCCAAGCCGGGCCCCGCCCAGGTGCTCGTCGACCCCCGCAAGGAGGGCCGCACCGCCGCGTCGGCGCTGGTCACGCTCGTCCAGGACGACCGGGCCGTGGTGGACGCGCTGATCACCACCGGCACCCTCGACGCCGCCGCCGAACCCGCGTACGCCGGGCCGGCGCCCACGCCCGTCCCGCCGGTGGAGGAGTGCACCGACTTCCGCCCGCCCACCGGCGAGGGCTTCGCCGACAAGGTCGACATGCGCTTCGACCGGACGACGATGGGCTGGCTCGACGGGCAGCCGAGCGGCAGCCCCGAGATCCGCGCCTGGTTCCGGCACGGCGACGGCTACCCGGTCGACGCCTACTCCCTCGCCCTCGCCGTGGACGCGCTGCCGCCCGTCGCGCTGAACCTCGGCGCGCAGGGCTGGGCGCCGACCGTCGAGCTGACCTGGCACATGCGGGCCGTCCCGGCGCCCGGCTGGCTCGCCGTGCACGGCACCGGCCGGCTGCTCGCGGGCGGCTGGTTCGACGAGGAGGTCGAGGTGTGGGACACCGCCGGCCGCCTCGTCGCGCAGAGCCGCCAGATAGCCCGCGTCCCCCGCACCCGCACCTGAGCCCGGCGCTTCATTGTGGGGGTGACCCCCACGCCGCCGACAACCCGGCGTTTCGCACGGTCCAACTACCGGATCAGTTGCGCATCGCGTGACCTGGACGGTTTTCCGGCGCGTGACGGTGTGATGTCCGACGCATGACGCACCCGCGCGGGGCCGTGTCGCCTAGCCTTGTGCACCATGTCAGATCCATCCCGGGGGGACGGCCTCCCAGACGCTCCCATCGGGATCTTCGACAGCGGTTTCGGTGGGCTGACGGTGGCCCGCGCCATCCTCGACCAGCTCCCGAACGAGCCGATCGTCTACCTGGGCGACTCGGCCCGCCAGCCGTACGGGCCGCGCCCGATCGCCGAGGTCCGCGCGTTCGCCCTCGAAATGCTCGACCAGCTGGTGGACGAGGGCGTGAAGATGCTGGTGATCGCCTGCAACAGCGCCAGCTCGGCGATGCTGCGCGACGCCCGGGAACGCTACGACGTCCCGGTCGTCGAGGTCATCAACCCGGCGACCCGCCGCGCCGCCCGCGCCACGTCCAACGGCCGGGTCGGGCTGATCGCCACGCAGGCCACCGTGACCAGCCGCGCCTACGACGACGCGTTCGCCGCCGCCCCGCACATCGACCTCGTCAGCGCCGCCTGCCCGCGCTTCGTCGAGTTCGTCGAGGCGGGCGTCACGATGGGCGGGGAGCTGCTGGAGGCCGCCCGCGGCTACCTGCGGCCGATCGTGGACGCGAGCTGTGACACGCTCATCCTCGGCTGCACCCACTACCCACTTTTGACGGGCGTCATCTCGTATGTGGTGGGAGACGGGGTCACACTGGTCTCAAGCGCCGACGAGACCGCCAAGGACGTGTACCGAGTGCTGCACGATCGGGGGCTGGCCCGCGCCGAGGCGACGCCGCGGCCGCGGCACCGGTTCCGTGCCACCGGAGACCCCGCCGTGTTCGCCGAGCTCGGCCGCCGCTTCCTCGGGCCGGAAATCGGCTCGGTGGAGTCCACGCCGGCCGCAGCCGCGTCGGACAAGGCACTGACCACCTGATTCCTCGGGGACTCTAAGAGGAGGAGTGAGCGTGCGGGTCACTGTGATCGGCTGCTCCGGCAGTTTCCCTGGGCCGGACAGCCCCGCGTCCAGCTACCTGATCGAGGCGGACGGGTTCGCGCTCGTGCTCGATCTCGGCAACGGGGCGCTCGGGTCGCTCGCGCGGTTCCGCTCGATCTACGAGATCGACGCCGTCTGCATCTCGCACCTGCACGCCGACCACTGCCTGGACCTGTGCGGGTACTGGGTCGCGCGCACCTACCGGCCGGGCGGCCCGCCGCCGAGGATCCCGGTGCACGGCCCCGCCGGCACCGCCGCCCGCATGGCCCGCGCCTACGACCTGGACCCCGACCCGGGCATGACGGAGACGTTCGACTTCCACACCCTGCGCCGCGGCCCCTACGAGATCGGCCCGTTCCGCGTCACCACCGCGCTGATGCCGCACCCGGTCGAGGCGTTCGCGTTCCGCATCGAGCACGGCGGCAAGGCCGTCGCCTACTCGGGCGACACGGGCCCGTCGGACGAGCTGGTCGAGCTGGCGTCCGGCGCCGACCTGTTCCTCTGCGAGGCGTCCTTCCTGGACGGGCCGGGCCACCCGCCCGAACTGCACCTGACCGCCCGTGAGGCCGCCGAGCACGCCGCCCGCGCCGAGGCCGGACGGCTCGTCCTCACCCACCTCGTCCCGTGGAACGACCAGGACCTGTCCCTCAAGGAGGCCAAGGCGGCGGGCTACGACGGCGACATCGAGCTGGCCCGCGTGGGTGCCCGGTACACCCTGTGAGCCGGGGCCGGGCCGTGACATCGGGCCGGCCCGCGTGGGTGCCCGGTACACCCGCTGAACCCCGCTAGGGTTGGGCGCATGGCCCGCCCCGATGATCGCGCTTCAGACCAGCTCCGTCCCGTCACGATCCAGCGCGGCTGGCTCGACCACGCGGAAGGGTCGGTGCTCGTCGAGTTCGGCCGGACCCGCGTGCTGTGCGCCGCGTCCGTGCAGGCGTCGGTGCCCCGCTGGCGGCGCGACAGCGGCCTCGGCTGGGTCACCGCCGAATACGCGATGCTGCCGCGCGCCACCAACACCCGCAACGACCGCGAGTCCATCAAGGGCCGGGTCGGCGGGCGCACCCACGAGATCTCCCGGCTGATCGGCCGCTCGGTCCGCGCATGCCTGGACCTGAAGGCGCTCGGCGAGAACACCGTCCAGCTCGACTGTGACGTCCTGCAGGCCGACGGCGGCACCCGCACCGCCGCGATCACCGGCGCGTACGTCGCGCTCGCCGACGCCGTCTCCTGGATGCGCGAGCGCAAGCTCCTCAAGGGCGACCCGCTGATCACCTCCGTGTCCGCGGTCAGCGTCGGCGTCGTGGACGGCGAGGCCCGCCTCGACCTCTGCTACGAGGAGGACTCCGCCGCCGGCACCGACATGAACGTCGTCTGCACCGGCGACGGCCGGTTCGTCGAGGTGCAGGGCACCGCCGAGGGCGCCCCGTTCGACCGCGGCGAGCTGGACGCGCTGCTCGACCTCGCCGCCGGCGGCTGCGCCGACCTGACGCGCATCCAGAAGGAGGCGCTCGGCCGATGACCCGGATCGTCCTCGCCACCCACAACCAGGGGAAGGTCGCCGAGCTGCACCGCATCCTCGGCGACCTCGACGTCGCCGGCCTGGACGAGTTCCCGGGCGCCCCCGACGTGGCCGAGACCGAGCTGACGTTCGCGGGCAACGCGTTTCTGAAGGCCCGCGCGATCGCCGCGTTCACCGGCCTGCCCGCCGTCGCCGACGACTCCGGCCTGTGCGTGGACGCGCTGAACGGCATGCCCGGCGTCCTGTCCGCCCGCTGGTCGGGACGCTTCGGCGCCGCCACCGGCGACCGCGACGCGGCCAACCTCCAGCTGCTGCTCGACCAGATCTCCGACGTCGCCGACGACCTTCGCGGCGGGGCCTTCGTGTGCGCGGCCGTCCTCGCCACCCCGGACGGCGTCGAACGCTCCGTCGAGGGCCGCATGCACGGCATGGTGATCCGCGAACCGCGCGGCACGGGCGGCTTCGGCTACGACCCGATCTTCGTCCCGGACGGCGAGACGCGCACGACCGCCGAGATGTCCGCCGCCGAGAAGGACGCGATCAGCCACCGCGGCAAGGCCTTCCGCGAACTCGCCGCCCTCGTCCCGGACGCGCTGGCGGCCGGCCGCTCCTGAGCGTCCGCAAGAAATCGCGGCCGCGTGACAACCCGCCGGCGCCGGGCGGGGGTTATTCGGGGTGTAGGGAAACTTCCCCCCGAGGAGCAACATGACCGACACGCGTCGCATCCGCCGCGGCCCGCTGCTCGCGCTGGCCGGGCTCGGCGGGACGGGCCTCGTCGCCGCCGGCGTCTGGCTCGCCGCCGCCGCGGACTCGTCCCCGGAGGCGAAGCCCGTCGCCGCCCAGAACGCGGCGGCCCCCGCCCGGACACCGTCCCCGGTGCCGACCGCGCCGTGCGATACGCCGCCGGGCAGTCCCGTGCCCGTGCCGACAGCGACGGCGCGGTCGGCAC
>NZ_JABXFD010000632.1 GCF_013372625.1 Actinomadura sp. BRA 177 | reverse complement strand
GCGGGCGGGGGAGTTGGTGGACTGAGTGTTCGGAGGGTCCGGCGGCTGGTGGCGGCCGAGTGTGGACTGCCCGGCAGGGCGGTCAGCGTGCACGTCGTGCCCGAGATCCCTCGGACGGCCACCGGCAAGCCCGACCACCGGGCCGTTCTCGGGCTCGCTCGCGCCGAGCCGCCGGGCGGCGCGGACCTGTGCCGCCTGTACGCGCGGATCCTGGACCGTCCCGGCGTCACCGAGGACGACAGCTTCGTCGGTCTCGGCGGTGACTCGCTGTCCTACGTGGAGATGTCGCTAAAGCTGGAGGAGGCTCTCGGAGCGCTGCCCGCCGACTGGCACACCATGCGCATCCGCGATCTGCGGCGCCCGGCGCGGCGCGGCGGGCTGCGGACGGTGGAGACGGGCATCGCGCTGCGCGCCGCGGCGATCGTCGCCATCGTCGGGTCGCACATCGGCGTGTTCACGGTTCGGGGCGGGGCGCACGTGCTGCTGGCGGTGGCGGGCTTCAACTTCGCCCGGTTCCACCTCACCTCCGCCGGTGCCGGGCGGCGCCGCGCGAACCTGCTGGCCGCCCTGGGCCGGATCGCCGTGCCGAGCGTCCTCTGGATCGGCCTCGCGGCGCTCGTCACCGCCGACTACCACCTGGTCGACGCGCTGCTGCTGAAGAGCGCGACGGGGCACGACAGCAACTACTGGTTCATCGAGGTGATCGTCTACATCCTGGCCGCCATGGCGGCGTGGCTGAGCGTCCCGGCCCTGGACCGGGCGGAGCGGCGCGCGCCCTTCGGGTTCGCGCTCGGCCTGCTCGGCGCGGCGCTGCTGCTGCGCTACGACGCCGGCGGGCTCGCGGACCTGCCGGACGCGATCACCGCCTGCTGGCTGTTCCCGCTCGGCTGGGCCGCGGCGCGGACGTCCGGCGCGCCGCAGCGGCTGCTGCTGACCGCGGCCGTGCTGGTCACCGTCCCCGGCTATTTCGGTCCCGGCGCCGCCGCGCGGACGGCCGTCGTCATCGCCGGCGTCCTGCTGCTGATCTGGGTCCCGAAGCTGCCGAGCACGGCCTGGCTCAACCGGCTCGCCGGCCTGCTGGCCGCCGGTTCGCTCTACATCTACCTGGTCCATTGGCAGATCTACCCGCTGCTGGAGGGCCGCTCGGAGTGGCTGGCCCTGCTCGCCTCCCTCGCGGGCGGTGTCGCCTACGCCGCGGTCGCCGCCCGGGCCCTGCCGCGGCGGGGATCGGCCAGGTCCGGGTGGGTGCGGACGGTCAGGAGGGGCGGTAAGGAAGGAGTCACGTTGACGTACGGTTAGTCCGGAATGCCCTCCGTTTGCTTGCTCATTATCTCTGTGCCGCTTACCGTTACGGCAGTGAGGAGTTACTCCGCGTCTCGCGGATTGCCATACGACCGAGCACGTTCCAGCAGCTGAGAGGCATACAGGACACGTTCGTCGACCGGATGCGGCCGGATCGCCCTGCGGCCGATCACCGGGGGCGCGCCGCGCGCGGCCCGGCGATGTCGTGCATCCGGACGCGAGTAAATCCTCGCTAGGCAGGGCCCCGAGTCCGCAGGGGTCCGCGGCGAGGAAGGATCTGCCTCATGGAGAGCGTCCTGCTGGGTGCAGCGCTGCTGGTGACCCTGGTCGCTCTCGTCATCGTGATCCTGTGGCGTCCCGGCATGCCCGGCAGAGCCGCGGCGGAGATCGCCCGGGCGCAGAGCGAGGCCGACGAGATCCGGTCGACGGCGAAGCGGGACGCGCAGGACGTCCTGGAGCAGGCCGAGCGGGAGACGCAGCGGGCCGCGTCCGCGGCGCGCGCCGAGGTCGAGGAGGAGGGCCGCGGCCTGCGCGACGACCTGCGGACCGTCCGGGAGGATCTGGAGCGCCGGGAGGCGCGGCTCGCCGAGCGGGAGCAGCGGCTGGACGCGGAGATGCGCCGGCTGGAGGAGTGGCAGGGGCGCCTCACCGAGGCCCGGCAGGCCCTCGACGCCCGCAAGGAGGAGCTGGCCGGCGTCGCCGAGGAGCGCCGCAAGGTGCTGGAGCGCGCGGCCGGGCTCACCGCCGGGCAGGCCAAGGGCGAGTTGGTCGCGGCGATCGAGAACCAGGCCAAGCGGGAGTCCATCCCGATCGTGCGGGAGATCGAGAACACGGCGCGGGCGGAGGGCGAGAAGCGCGCCCGCAAGATCGTGACGCTGGCGATCCAGCGGGTCGCGAGCGAGCAGACGGCCGAGTCGGTCGTGTCGGTGCTGCACCTGCCGAGCGACGAGATGAAGGGCCGCATCATCGGGCGGGAAGGGCGCAATATCCGGGCGTTCGAGACGACGACCGGGGTGAACCTCATCATCGACGACACCCCGGAGGCGGTGCTGCTGAGCTGCTTCGACCCGGTGCGCCGCGAGGTCGGGCGGCTGACGCTGGAGAAGCTCGTCCTGGACGGCCGCATCCACCCGCAGCGCATCGAGGAGATCTACGAGCGCAGCAAGAGCGATGTCGAGCAGCTGTGCGTGCGGGCAGGTGAGGACGCCCTCGTCGAGGTCGGCATCGCCGACATGCACCCGGAGCTGATCGCGCTGCTCGGGCAGCTCCGGTACCGGACGTCCTACGGGCAGAACGTCCTGAAGCACCTGATCGAGTCCGCGCACATCGCGGGCGTCATGGCGAGCGAGCTGCGGCTGCCGGTGGAGGTCGCCAAGCGGTGCACGCTGCTGCACGACATCGGCAAGGCCCTCACCCACGAGGTGGAGGGCAGCCACGCGCTGATCGGCGCCGAGATCGCCCGCCGGTACGGAGAGCACGAGGACGTCGTCCACGCGATCGAGGCGCACCACAACGAGGTCGAGGTCCGGACGGTCGAGGCGGTGCTGACCCAGGCTGCGGACGCGGTGAGCGGCAGCCGGCCGGGAGCGCGCAGGGAGTCGCTGGAGGCGTACGTCAAGCGGCTCGAACGGCTGGAGCAGATCGCCCGCGAGAAGCACGAGGGCGTGGAGAAGGTCTTCGCCATGCAGGCCGGGCGCGAGATCCGCGTGATGGTCAAGCCCGACAGCGTGGACGACATCCAGGCGCAGGTCATCGCCCGCGACATCGCCAAGCAGGTCGAGGACGAGCTGACCTACCCGGGACAGATCCGCGTCACCGTCGTCCGCGAGTCCCGCGCCATCGAGTTCGCCCGCTGACCGGGGCCCGTCCGCTGGGGGCGGACGGGCGTGGGGGTCAGCCGACGGTCAGGTTGATGGGTTCTACGTTGCGGGGCTCGAAGCCGAGGGTCTGACCGTAGAAGGCCAGTTCGGCCTCCAGGCAGCGGATCACCGTTCCGGCCTTCCGGAAGCCGTGTGACTCGCCCTCGAACGTGAGGTAGGCGTACGGCATCTTCTTGGCGGCCAGTTCCAGCGCGAAACGCTCGGACTGGTCCGGCGGGACGATCGGGTCACTCAGCCCCTGCAACAACAGGACGGGGCAGGCCGTCTTGTCGGCGTGGCTGAGCGGCGACCGCTCCTCGTAGGCGCGCTCGAAACCGGGCAGGGGGCCGATGAGCCCGAACAGATAGTGCGACTCGAAGTCGTGGGTGGCCTCGGCGAAGCTCTGCAGGTCGCTGATCCCGAAGTAGGACGTGGCGGCCTTGAACAGGCCGGTCTGCGTGATCGCGGCGAGCGTCGTCCAGCCGCCTGCGGAGCCGCCCCGGATCGCGAGCCGCGCCGGGTCGGCTATGCCGCCGTCCACGAGCGCCTGGGCCGCGGCTATGGCGTCCTCTACGTCGACCACGCCCCACTGGCGGCGCAGCCGTTCGCGGTAGGCGCGGCCGTAGCCGGCCGATCCGCCGTAGTTGACGTCGATGACACCGATGCCGCGGCTGGTGAAGTAGGCCCGCTCCAGGTCGAGGACCTTGGAGACGCGTCCGGTCGGCCCGCCGTGGACGAACACCACGTACGGCGGCAGTTCGCCCTCGGGCGCGGCCGCCTCCGGGTTGGTCGGCGGGAACACGTAGGCGTGGACGGGACGTCCGAACGGCCCTTCCAGGCGTTCGGCGCGCGGCTTGGACAGGTACGCGACGTCCGGCAGCTCGGCCAGCTCCCGGCGCAGCCCCTCGACACGCCCGGTCGTGGTGTCGACGCGGACGACCGACGGCGGCAGGTCGGGGCCGCCGCCGATGCCGACGATCGTCGTCCCGTCCGCGGACAGCTCCGTCGCCCAGTGCTCGTAGGGGACCTCAAGGTCGACGAGGTCGAGCGTCTCCGGGTCGTACACGCCGAGCCGCATGTCGCCCTCCCCGTGCAGGACGGCGAGGCGCCCGTCGCCGAGCAGCGCGTACGGCATGCCGCCGAGCTGCCACAGCGGGCTCGCGAACTCCTCCTCGGCCGGGTAGAGCGCCTGCGGCGACTCGCCGTGCAGGCCGACCTGGTAGATGTTCCACCAGCCGGGCCAGTCGGAGATCACGTACAGGGACTCGTCGTCGCGCCACAGCGGCGCGAGGGCCGACTCCTTGAGGCCGCCCTTGACGGTCCGGGGCGCGACCGTGCGGCCGTCCTCGATCGCTGCGACGCGCACCTCGGTGCCGTCCCACGGCATGCGCGGGTGGTTCCACTGCACCCACGCCAGGTGCCCGCCGCCGGGGGACGCGGCCGGGCTCGCGTAGAACTGGGCGCCGGTGACCAGCTCGCGGATGGCGCCGGCGTCCTCGGCGGCGCGGCCGTCCAGCGGGACGGCGACGATGGCTCGCCGGATCCCCGCGGTGCCGGGCTCCTCGACCGGAGGCCGCTCACCCTCCTCGCCCTCGGCGGGCTCGGGCTGCGGCGCGGCGATGTGGCCCTCGCAGACGCACCAGATCTCCGTCCCGTCCGGGGACAGGCCGTAGTCGGCGTAGCGCAGCCCCGCCGGGACGGCCGGGACGGGCGTCAGCGGGTACGGCTTGGGGTCGCCTTCGTCGAGCCGGTGGAGCCGCTGGTCGTCGTAGTTGGAGAACACGACCGACCAGCCGTCGCCGGTACGGATCGGCAGGTACGACCGGCCCCCGTACTCGTGGACGCGGGTACGGGCGTCCCACGGCGCCTGCAGCAGCTCCGTGCGGTGCCCGCCCTTCAGATGGATGACCGTGGTCCGCCCGTTCTCCTCGGGCCGGGTCTCCTGCCACCACACGTCGTCGCCCGCGACGGTGGGAAAACTGAGGCGCAGCCGGGCGCGGGCGACATCGGCCGCGGAAATGGGGGAGGGCCAGGAGCCGTAGGGGAGGGTCGCACGAGCGGTCATAACAGGAATCGTCCCGCATACGGGGATCGGTTGGGGCCATGACGGGCTGTTTGACTTCGGAAAGATATGCACGGCGACCAGGAGACTCGCCGGTAACAGGGCGGAGGGCGCCACCGGAAACCGGCGGCGCCCCCGACGTGGAACGTCCAGGCGGTCAGGTCGACGGGACGGCCTGCTCCCTGACCCCGACCCCGGCCGCGGGCGGCGCGCCGCCCGTGCCCATGGTCTTTGCCTGCGTCTTGCGGCTGCGGCGGCTGCGCGCCTCCAGCCACGTCGCCACCTGGCTCACCGACATGTTGATCGCGATGTAGATCACCGCGACCACGATCCCGGCCTGCAGGACGTTGTTCTCGTAGTTGGCGGGCACCTGCTTGAAGCCGGCCTGCAGCAGCTCGGGGTAGGCGATGATGAACCCGAGCGCGGTGTCCTTCAGCAGGACGACGATCTGGCTGACGATCGCCGGCATCATCACCGTGATGGCCTGCGGCAGCAGGATGAGCCGCATCACGCCGTTCTTGCGCAGCCCGATGGAGTAGGCGGCCTCCGACTGCCCCTTCGGCACCGACAGCACGCCCGCGCGGACGATCTCGGCGAGCACCGCGCCGTTGTACATGGTGAGGCCGAACACGACCGCGGCGAACGCGGGCACCGTCACCACGCCGGCGTTGCTCTCCACGCCGAAGATCGAGAAGAAGTAGTCGACCGAGATGCGCTGCAGCTGGCCGAACTGCGACTCGGCGATCTCCGGGCTGATCTTGTTCGGGACGAAGAACGCCAGGAAGATCAGGATCAGCAGCGGGATGCCGCGGAAGAACTCCACGACCGCGCCGGCCGGGAGCCGGATCCACCAGTGGTCGGACAGCCGCGCCAGGCCGAACACGATGCCGAACAGCAGCGCCAGCACGGTCGCGACGGCGGCCGCCTTCAGCGTGTTCAGCAGGCCGGGCAGGATCAGGTGCCGCCAGACCGTCCACTTGGTGAACGGCGTCCAGAGCTTCTCCGCGAACTGCCCCTTGTCGGCCAGCCGCCACAGGAGCGCGGCGAGGATCGCGGCGAGCACCAGCGTGACGACGGCCGTGAGGATCCTGTTCCGCCGCTGCGCCCGCGGCCCGGGGATGTCGAAGAGGACGGTCGCTTCTTTACTCATCGGGCCCTCCTCGCCTCTCTCGCTTCGCTGCTCACCGCGCCACCGCCATTCGCTTGGCCAGCCAGCCGAAGAAGTAGCCGGTCGGCAGGGTGAGGATCAGGAAGCCGACGGCGACGCCGAGGAACAGCGGGATGACGCCGTTGGCGAACGTGGGCTTGTCGATGATCGTCTTGGTGACCAGCGCGACCTCGGCGTAGCTCGCCGCGGCGGCGACCGTGGTGTTCTTGATCATCGCGATCAGGACGCTGCCCAGCGGCGCGATGATCGCGCGGAACGCCTGCGGCAGGATGATCATGCGCAGCGACTGGGTGAAGGTCAGGCCGATCGACCGCGCCGCCTCCGCCTGCCCCAGCGGGACGGTGTTGATCCCCGACCGGAGCGTCTCGCAGACGAAGGCGCCGGTGTAGGCGGACAGCCCGAGGACGGCCCACCAGTAGTAGGTGACCGACGAGTTCGCGGAGAACTTCAGCGCGAGGATGTCGTTGAGGCCGAGGCTGCACATCAGCAGCACCAGCGTCAGCGGCGTGTTGCGGACGACGCTGACGTAGCCCGTGCCGAAGCCGCGCAGCACCGGGATCGGGGCGACGCGGAAGCTCGCCAGCACCGTGCCGATGATCATGGACAGCACCGCGGCGGCGGCCGCCAGGCGGATCGTCGCCCAGAACCCCTGCAGGATCTCGTCGAAGCTGTCGAAGAACGGGCTGAAGTCAAACATTGCTCAGCTGTTTCATGGCGTTCCAGCGGTGTCGGGCCGGCAGGTGTCGGGCCGGCCGGTGTCAGGCCGTCCGGTCAAGCCGCGCCGGTGCGTCCCGGGATAGCGCTCCCGCTGGGACGCACCGGCGCGGCGGGCCTCAGACGCGGCCCCGGATCAGGAGCAGCCCTCCATCTGCGGGACGGTCGTGACGAGCTTCAGCCCGGTGCCGGCGAAGTGCTTCTCCAGCAGCGTCTTGGCGGTGCCGTCGGAGTACATGTCGTTGATGGCCTTGTTCACGGCCTCGCAGGTCTCGGTGTCGCCCTTCTTGATGCCGACGCCGTACTTCTCGTCGGTGAAGGGGTCGTTGATGACCTTGAAGGAGCCCTTCTGCTGGTTGGCGAAGCCGGCGAGGATCAGGTCGTCGGTGCTCACCGCGTCCAGCGCGCCGGACTTCAGCTTGCTCACGCACTCGGAGTAGCTGCTGGCGTCCACCAGCTTGACGCCCGAGATGTTGAGCTTGCCGTCCGGCGGGCCCTCGGTGATGCGGCGGAAGGAGTTCGACCCGGCCGCCTTGCAGAGCTTCTTGCCCTTGAGGTCGGCGGTCTTCTTGATGTCGGTGTTGTCGGCCTGGACCATCGTGTCCTGGTGCGCGACGTAGTAGGGACCGCCGAAGGTCACCTGCTTCTTGCGCGCCTCGGTGATGGAGTAGGTGGCGACCACCAGGTCGACCTGCCCGCCGCCGATGAACGACTCGCGGTTCGCGGAGGTCGTCTCCTTGAACGTGATGCCGTTCTCGGGCACGCCCAGCTTCTGCGCGATGTACTTGGCGACGTCGACGTCGAAGCCGTCGAAGGTGCCGTCGGGCTTCTTCAGGCCCAGCGCCGGCTGGTCGAACTTGATGCCGATGGTGAGCTTCTTGTCGTCCTTGGCCTTCTGGACGACCGTCTTGGCCTCGGTCTTCTCGGTGTCGCTGCCGCACGCGCTGAGCGCCAGCGACAGCGCCATCCCCGCCCCGATGAGGGCGCCGAAACGACGTACTCGCATTTCTCGTCCTACCTCTGCTCTCGTGCCGGAGCCCCGCGGCTTGTGAACCATTTTCATCCTCGGTGGACTGGCAGGTTCAGCTCCTGGGCATGGCCGGATGACATTGATTCAGTGCGTGAGGATCTTTGAAAGGAAGTCCTTCGCGCGGTCGGTTCGCGCATTGGTGAAGAACTCGTCGGGGGTGTTCTCCTCGACGATCTGGCCGTCCGCCATGAACACGACCTTCTGCGCGGCCCGGCGCGCGAAGCCCATCTCGTGCGTGACGACGATCATCGTCATGCCCTCGCGGGCCAGCCCCGTCATGACGTCCAGCACCTCGTTGACCATCTCGGGGTCCAGCGCCGAGGTCGGCTCGTCGAAGAGCATCACCTTGGGCCGCATGGCCAGGGAGCGCGCGATCGCCGCCCGCTGCTGCTGCCCGCCGGACAGCTGCGCCGGGTACTTGCCGGCCTGGTTGGCGATGCCGACCCGGTCCAGCAGCTCCATCGCGTGCTTCTGCGACTCCTGCTTGCCCTGCCTGCGGACCTTCACCGGCCCGAGCGTGACGTTCTCCAGGATCGTCCGGTGGGCGAACAGGTTGAACGACTGGAAGACCATGCCGACGTCGGCGCGGAGCTTCGCCAGCTCCTTGCCCTCCTTGGGCAGCTCCTTGCCGTCGACGAGGATCGTGCCGCCGTCGATGGGCTCCAGCCGGTTGATCGACCGGCACAGGGTCGACTTGCCGCCTCCGGACGGGCCGATGACGACGACCACTTCGCCGGAGTCCACGGTGAGGTCGATGTCCTTGAGGACGTGCAGCTCGCCGTAGTGCTTGTTGACGTTCTCCATCACGACGAGGGGCCGGCCGCCCGCGGGGGCCGGCTCCGGAACGGAGTCCTCCGGCTCGTCCTTGGTGAGGTCGAGTCCGCCTTCGCTGTCCGTCATGCGGTCGGACTTTACGTCATTGTCAGAATCGCGAAAGTCGCCGAGCGGTACCGATCCGATCACGAATCCCCATGTCGGACGGGGTCCATCGTGGCGGAGAGTGATCATCGGTGCTGGCCGGAGCGGTGGGGCGGCGCGTTCCGATATGGCGTTCGTCCGAGGCGCGCCGGGCCCGTACCCTTGGTTACCGTCATGAGTGCGCCAATGGAGACGGCCGCCCGCACGTACGAGATCCGTACCTACGGGTGCCAGATGAACGTCCACGACTCCGAGCGGCTGTCCGGGTTGCTGGAGTCGGCCGGATATGTCCGTGCGGAGGACGCCGAGCCCGACGTGGTGGTGTTCAACACCTGCGCGGTGCGGGAGAACGCCGACAACCGGCTCTACGGCAACCTCGGCCATCTGCGGCCGGTCAAGGACGGCCATCCGGGCATGCAGATCGCCGTCGGCGGCTGCCTCGCGCAGAAGGACCGCGACACGATCGCCAAGCGCGCCCCCTGGGTGGACGTCGTGTTCGGCACCCACAACATCGGGTCGCTGCCCGCGCTGCTGGAACGGGCGCGCGTGCAGAGCGAGGCGCAGGTCGAGATCGAAGAGTCGCTGGTGACCTTCCCCTCGACACTGCCGACGCGCCGGGAGTCGCCCTACGCGGCGTGGGTGTCGATCTCCGTCGGCTGCAACAACACGTGCACGTTCTGCATCGTCCCGTCGCTGCGCGGCAAGGAGAAGGACCGCCGTCCCGGGGAGATCCTCGCCGAGGTGGAGGCGCTCGTCGCCGAGGGCGTCCTGGAGGTCACCCTGCTGGGGCAGAACGTCAACGCCTACGGCTCGGGCTTCGGCGCCCTGTCCGCGGCGCCGGACGAGGTGCGCGCGATGACCGAAGGCGGGCAGTCGGCGTTCGCGGGCCTGCTGCGCGCGTGCGGGGGAGTGGAGGGCCTGGAGCGGGTCCGGTTCACCTCGCCGCACCCCAAGGACTTCACCGACGACGTCATCGCCGCGATGGCCGAGACGCCGAACGTGACACCGTCGCTGCACATGCCGCTGCAGTCCGGTTCGGACGCGGTGCTGCGCGCGATGCGCCGCTCGTACCGGCAGGAGCGCTACCTCGGGATCATCGAGAAGGTCCGGGCCGCGATCCCGGACGCGGCGATCACCACCGACATCATCGTGGGGTTCCCCGGCGAGACCGAGGCCGACTTCGAGGAGACCCTGCACGTGGTGCGGGAGGCGCGGTTCTCGTCGGCGTTCACGTTCCAGTACTCCAAGCGCCCGGGCACCCCGGCCGCGACCATGGACGGCCAGCTGCCGAAGGAGGTCGTCCAGGAGCGGTACGAGCGGCTGATCGCCCTGCAGGAGGAGATCTCCTGGGCGGAGAACAAGAAGCAGCTCGGCCGCACCCTGGAGGTCCTGGTCGCCGAGGGCGAGGGCCGCAAGGACGAGGAGACCCGCCGGCTGTCGGGCCGGGCGCGCGACAACCGCCTGGTCCACTTCACCGCGCCGGACGAGCGGGTCCGGCCCGGCGACATGGTCACCGTCGAGGTCACCTACGCGGCGCCGCACCACCTGGTCGCGGACAAGCCCGTGCTGGACGTCCGCCGGACGCGGGCGGGCGACGCGTGGGAAACCCGCCAGGGGGAGGGGCAGGACGCTGGGCAGAAGGGCGTCGCGCTCGGCATGCCGTCGATCGGGCGTCCCGCCCAGCCGGCGTCGCCCGTCAACGGGTGTTCCTGAGACGCCGGTGGCGGAGGAGGCAGTGTGCTCGTAGCGGCGGCGGTATGCCCGCATCCGCCCGTTCTCGTCCCGGAGATGGCGGGGGAGGCGGCGCCGGAGCTCGACGCCCTGCGCGCCGCCTGCGATCGTGCCGTCGGCCGTCTGGCGGGCGCTGACGCGCTGATCGTCGTCGGCGGCGGCGCGGAGACGCGGTCGTACGGTCCGGACGCCTACGCGTCGCTCAGGCCCTACGGGCTCGGCTGGACGAGTCCCTGTGATCTCGAGGACGGTGCTGAGCCGCTCCCGCTGTCCCTGACGATCGGACGCTGGCTGCTAGAGCGCCAAGGGCTCGGCGCGCGCTATCAGGCCGTCGCGTTCGACGCCGAACCGGAAGACTGCCTGGCGCTTGGCCGAGAGGTGGCTGAGACGGCGGATGATGTCGCGCTACTCGTGATGGGCGACGGGTCTGCGTGCCGCTCGGAGAAGGCGCCCGGCTATCTCGATGTGCGCGCGCGCCCCTACGACGAGGGCGTGGCGCGCGCGCTCGGGGATGCCGACACCGCCGCCCTGGCCGCCCTGGACCCCGGTGTCTCCCGGGACGTCCAGGCGGCCGGGCGTGCGGCGTGGCAGGTGCTGGCCGGTGCGGCCGGCGGTACGGCCGGTCTCACCGGCGAACTGCTCGCCGACGAGGCGCCGTACGGTGTCGGCTACTTCGTGGCGGGCTGGTCGCGGAACGGCCGTTAGGACGTCCGGCCGCCGCCGGGCTGGTCGCCCAGGCCGGTGTCACCACTCTGGCCGCCGAGGCCTGTGTCGCCGCCCAGGCCTCCGCCCTGGCCGTCGCCCTGGCCGGACTGGCCGCCTTCGCGCTCGATGTAGTCGCCGGCCTTGTTCTGGGCCTTGTCGACCTTGTCGGCGTACTTGCCGCCGGTCTTCTCGTCGAACATGTCCCCGGCCTTCTCCACGCCCTGCTTGGCCTGGTCGGAGTGCTGTCCCAGCATCTGCTTGACCTTGTCGACGATGGACATATCCGATCCCCCCGGATCCGTCGTCTCGATCGGTGCTGCGCGAGGCTCGCGCAGCACCCGTACAACCACGGCCATACCCGTTCTGTTGCGACAATCAATCCGTGACCTCACCTGATGTGTTCCATGTCATCGCGGTCGTCGGGGCGACGGCGGCCGGGAAGTCCGATCTCGCCGTGGAACTGGCGCTGCGGCTGGACGGCGAGGCGGTCAACGCCGACTCGATGCAGCTTTACCGAGGCATGGACATCGGGACGGCGAAGCTCTCCGCGGCCGAGATGCGCGGCGTCCCGCACCACCTGCTGGACGTCTGGGACGTGACACGGACGGCGAGCGTCGCCGAATACCAGCGGCTCAGCGCCGACGCGATCGCGGACGTCCGGGGCCGGGGGCGGCTGCCCGTGCTGGTCGGCGGGTCGGGCCTGTACGTGCGGGCGGCGCTCGACCACCTGGAGTTCCCGGGGACGGACCCGGCCGTCCGGGCGCGCCTGGAGGAGGAGCTGGCGCGGGTCGGCCCCGGCGTGCTGCACGAGCGGCTGCGCGGGCTCGATCCGGCCGCCGCGGACGCGATCCTGCCGAGCAACGGCCGCCGGATCGTCCGGGCCCTGGAGGTCATCGAGATCACCGGCCGGCCGTTCACCGCGACACTGCCCGAGCACCGGTACCGGTACGACTCCGTCCTGCAGATCGGGCTGAGCGTCCCGCGCGAGGTGCTGGACGAGCGCATCGCGCTGCGCGTGGAGCGGATGTGGGACGCGGGCCTGGTCGACGAGGTCCGCGACCTGGAGAAGCACGGCCTGCGGGACGGCCTGACCGCCGGGCGCGCCCTCGGCTACGCGCAGGTGCTCCGGTTCCTCGCGGGGGAGTGGACGCAGGAGCAGGCCAAGGAGGACACGATCCGGACGACCCGGCGCTTCGCCCGCCGCCAGGAGTCGTGGTTCCGCCGCGACCCGCGCGTCCAGTGGCTGCCCTACGATGCGCTTGACCTGGTCGAACGTGCCCTTGCACTGATCACGGAGGAGCCGGGGCGGGACGCCTGACGAAGGCAATACGATCGAAGGATGCGGTTCGTCAAAGGCCATGGCACCGAGAACGACTTCGTGATCCTTCCCGACCCGGACGGCGTCCTCGACCTGACGCCGGAGGCCGTCGCACGGCTGTGCGACCGGCGGGCCGGGATCGGCGCCGACGGCGTCCTGCGCGTCGTCCGCACGAAGGCGACCGAGCATGAGGCCGACGCCGAGTGGTTCATGGACTACCGCAACGCCGACGGCAGCGTCGCCGAGATGTGCGGCAACGGCATCCGCGTCTTCGCCCGCTACCTCGTCGACGCCGGCCTCGCCGCGCCCGGCGAGTGGGACGTGGCGACCCGCGCGGGCCTGCGCCGCGTGACGCTCGGCGCGTCCGGCGACGTCAGCGTCGACATGGGCCTCCCCGAACTGCTCGGCTACGGGGAGGCGTCCCTGGCGGGGACGACGTTCCAGGGCCGGCGCGTCTCGGTGGGGAACCCGCATCTGGCGTGCCGCGTGGACGAGCCGGTCGCCGCGCTGGACCTGTCCCGCGCCCCCGGCTTCGACCCGGCTGCGTTCCCCGAGGGCGTGAACGTGGAGTTCTTCCGCACGGTCGGGGACCGGCACGTGGAGATGCGGGTGTACGAGCGCGGCTCGGGCGAGACCCGCTCGTGCGGCACCGGGACGGTCGCCGTGGCCGCCGCGGCGGCCCTCGGGACCCCCGGCACGTCGGAGTGGACGGTCGACGTCCCGGGCGGCCGGGTGACCGTCACGCTGGACGGGGAGTCCGCGTTTCTGCGGGGCCCGGCAGTCCTGGTCGCCGAGGGCGAGACCAGGCCGGGCTGGGGCTGAGCACCCCGTCCCACCAGGTATTGTGACGATTCCAGGGCCGTCCCGGCATGAACGGGACAGGTGTCCCTCTGCAACGGGACGATGTGCCGCATAACTTCTTACTTGCACACCCTCTGGTGAATGGCCCGTACGGACCGGGATGGGAGCCCCGGCGCCGTACGGAGCCCGAGGGCCGGTGGCGACCTTCTTGGCGGGGGGCGGTCACCGGCCCTCCCACCAGGGTGACGCCGAGGAGAATGCGCGTCAGGGATGGGCGCCGTTGACCGGGAGCCGCGCCCGGACGAGAGTGCCGCCCCCGGGCCCGGGCCCCACCGTGCAGGATCCGCCGAGTTCGGTCGCGCGCTCGCGCATGGACGACATGCCGACACCGGAGCGCAGGCGGGCCGGCAGCCCCACCCCGTCGTCCCCGACCGTGACGTGCAGATCGCCGTTCAGGCACAGCGTGACCTCGGCGCAGCCGGCGTTGGCGTGCCGGTGGACGTTCGTCAGCGCCTCCTGGACGATCCGGTACGCGGCGACCTCCGCGGCGGCAGGCAGGCCGGTCAGATCGCCCTCCACACGCACGTCGACGTTCGGGCCGTCCCCGGTGGCGACGACACCGCCGAGCGCCTGGATCGCGCCCTCCAGCCCCAGATCGTCCAGCGCGGGCGGACGCAGCCCGTACACGAGTTCGCGGATGTCGCCGATGGTGCGTCCCATGGTGGCGCGCAGGTCCTCCAGGAGCGGGTCGACCGCCTCAGGGTCGGTCTTGAGCGTGATGCGGGCCGCGTCCACCGTCATGGCGAGGCTGGCGAGGGTGGGGCCGAGCCCGTCGTGCAGGTCGCGGCGCAGCCGCCGCCGCTCCTCCTCGCGGGTGCGCAGGATGTGCTCGCGGGAGCGCTGGACGTCCGCGGCGAGCCGGGCCGCGTTCGCCAGCTCGGCGAGGTTGCGGGCCAGCACCCCCGACAGCCGCGTGTCCGGGGTGCGGGTGACGCCGAACAGCAGCCGGCCGACCGGCTCGCCGTGCCACACCAGCGGGATGAGCTGGGGCCGCGCGCCGAGCACGCCGTCCTCCGCGGAGATCGTCCGGCCGTCGCGGTCCAGCACCTCGATCACGACGCCGGTCGCGTGCAGCGCCGAGCGCGCCACCTCGGCCGCCACGGCGAGCGCGGCACCGGGGTCGGCGGCGGTCTGCAGCCGCCGGTTGAGCCGGTCGGCGATCCGGTACGGGTCGCGCTCGCCGTGGATGACCCCGTCCACCGTCCGCTGGAGGCGCCGCCGGACGGGCTCGAACACCGCACCCGCCACGATCGCCCCGGCCAGCCCGGCGAGGGTGCCCTTACCGTGGGCGAGCACGCTCGCCGCGCCCACCAGCGCGAAGTACACGCCGGTGATGACGGCGACGAGCCCGGCGTACACCAGCGTCCGGCTGACCACCAGATCGATGTCGTACAGCCGGTACCGGGTGATGGCGATCGCGATGCAGATCGGGACCGCCACGATCGTGATGTTGCGCAGCGGATCCCCGATGGGGCTGTTCTCGCCGATGTAGATGACCCCTTCGGCGATGATGCCGGGGTAGATGACCCAGGCGATCTGCCGCCGCACGTCCGGCGCCGACCGCACGAACCGGACGAGCACCGACAACAGACCCGCCGCCAGGGTGCCGATGATGACGACACTGATGCCCAGCGGAATCTCATCGAACGGGTACACCGACACGCCGTTGTGGAACCGCCGCACATCGGGATCGATCGTCAGGTGAACGCAAACGATGACCGGCACCAGACAGGCCAGCACCAGCACCGGCCGGAACCACCGCGACACGAGCCGCCCGTCCGGGAAGATCAGCGGCAGGATCAGCGTCAGCGCATACGTGTCAATGGCCCACAACCAGGTACTGAGCCAGTCGACGAACCCGGCGATGGCCCAGTCGTGCCGCCCCGCCCACGGCCCCAGGTTCAGCGACAGCACATACGTCGCCGCGCTGAACCCGGCGCCGACCATCAGCCAGGCGACCTTCAACCCCGGCCGATGCCGCAGCAGGACGGCCCCCACCGGCGTCCAGGCCAACGCGACGAGGATCTCCGGATGCCACCACACCATCCGCACGCCCGAGGGCAGTTGCGCACCGATGACGAGCGACGCGGCAACGAACCCGACCGCGATCAGCGCGAACAGGACGCCGAAGCGTCCCGCCGCGCGGCCGTGTCCTGCCGTCTCCATCATGCACTCCCCGCCCGAAAGTAATGGAATGTTAAAGCGTTCAGCTCCTCGTCCTGCAGTCTTTGGGGCGTCCATCTCAGGACACCGTGATCAAATCCGCTCCCGCCGCCCCGCGCACACGCTGCGCCGGGCGTGCCGTGATGGTAACCGCCGATCCCGCTGAGAAGAACAAAAGTCGCAGGTCAACGCACCTTCCGTAACATTCCCGCACGTTCAGTGCCCAGCACGCCGCACTCCGTGGCACTTACTGACAGGTAGCCCTGCCCGCAGAACCGCCGGAGGGCCGACCGCCCAGGGCGCCCGCGGCGAACTCGGGCCGCGCCGACGCGGGACGCGCACTCATGTGCCGCCGCGCCTGAAACAACGCCGCCATGGCCCCCTCCGCACGACCCTGTTCCGGGACGGAGGGCGAGATGCGGGCGTCCAGGATCTGCGCGGCCTCGCGGAAGCGCGCCCGAAACAGACGCGTGCGGCCTCGACAAGGTTCCGTCCGTGCCGGACTTCGGAGTTGCCCAAGAGATCCGGCGACTGCACCGAGAACACCCCGCGAGCCCCGTCAAGAGCGGCCTTCAGCGACGCGACGTCATGAAGGTCCCCCCGCACAAGTACGGCATCGAGCGCGGCGGCGCGCTCCGCGCCGGGATCGCGCACCAGGGCATGGACGCGAACACCCGCGGCTTCTCCACGTCGCTCGCCGCCGGCGACACTTGCCATGCCGTCATGCGCGAGGCAACGACAACCCTGCTGAACCGCGCCCTCGCCACGGACACCGTCCGCCCCGACGTCTCCCCGGAGACCTGCTGACCCTGACCAGCGCCGTCTTCACCGAAGGCGACCCACCTGCCCTGACGCGAAGAACACAAAAGCCCCCGGCGACCCGCGCATGTGCACCGGGCCCGGGGGCTCTTGGGGGGAACTAAAGCCGCTTGAGAACCTCAGCGAAGCGCCAAAAGTCCTCGCGGCTCACGAGAATCTTGGGGCCATGGGGGTCCTTGCTGTCACGGATCGCCACCCTGCTCGGGATGCCGGCGACCTCTACACAGTTGGCCGCGTTGTCGCCACTCCGTGAAGCCTTGCGCCACTTGGCGGTGCTCAGGTCCATCTGTTGTCATCACCCTTCTGATCAGCGCTGGCTTTACAGTCAGCGCCTTGGGTGCCGCCGTGTTTCTGCCTGCGGTTCGGGTGCTCTAAAGGTTCTTGAGTGTCTCGGTGAAGCGACGGAAGTCCTCGCGGTTCACAAGGATCTTGGGGCCGTGGGGGTCCTTGCTGTCCCGGAGTGCCACGCTGTGCGGGATGCCGGCGACCTCGACGCAGTTGTCGCCCTGGTCGCTGCTCCTCGTGGCCTTGCGCCACTTGGCGGTGCTCAGGTCCATCTCTCGTCAATCACCCTTCTGATCAGCGCTCGCGTGTCCTTCACGCTCAGCGCTTCCGCTTGCAGCGTAACGAAGGCTTCGGATGCTAGCCCCACATCTTCGGGTCTGGTTGACGTCTCGCCTCCGTATGCCTTCAAGGTGTACACCACCTGGCGTTGGTCCGGCAGGGTGGCTATGGCGAACGGGGTCCACACTCCCCGGTAGTAGGAGAAGGGAGCGATCTGGATGTTGATTGTGTCCATTCACGGGTGTTGCTGAGCTGCGGTGATGGGTGTCGGGTTTTGCCCGCGGCGTCCGAGTTGATCTTGGTGGGTTGATCGTCGATCATCGTCGGGTGTCCCCTGCCGATCAGCCGTCGACC
>NZ_JABXFD010000454.1 GCF_013372625.1 Actinomadura sp. BRA 177 | reverse complement strand
TCGTAGAGGACGCGCTGGCGGGCTGCGGCACCGCGTTCGCGGTGGCGGGCGGCGACCCGCCCCGCGTCGCGACGTCCTCGCAGCGCATCGCCGTGGTGGACGGGCCGAAGGACGACCAGCACGTCACGCTCGACACGACGTTCTACCGGCCGGTCGGGCGGGTGAAGGGCCCGGCGATCCTGCTGGGGCACGGGTTCGGCGGCTCGAAGCGGGACGTGGCGGGCGAGGCGCGCGACCTGGCCCGCGCCGGGTACGCGGTGCTGGCGTGGTCGGCGCGCGGGTTCGGGCGGTCGACCGGGCAGATCGCGCTCAACTCGCCCGACTACGAGGTCAAGGACGTCCGGCAGCTCATCGACTGGCTCGCGAAGCGTCCCGAGGTCGTCCTCGACGGGCCCGGCGACCCGCGCGTCGGCATGGCGGGCGAGTCGTACGGCGGCGCGATCGCGCTGATGACCGCCGCGTACGACCGGCGGGTGGACGCCATCGCGCCGCAGATCACGTGGAACAGCCTGGCCGACGCGCTGTTCCCGTCCGCGACCGGTGCGGGGCCTTCGGACGGCGTGTTCAAGAAGCTGTGGGCGGGGCTGTTCTTCACGAGCGGCGCCGACCGGACGGCGTGCGGGCGTTTTCTGCCGTCGTTGTGCGACATGTATCAGGAAGTCGCGGAGAAGGGCCGTCCGACGTCGTCGGCGATCGAGACGCTGCGGCGGTCGAGCCCCGCCTCGGTCGCCGACCGGATCAAGGTGCCGACGCTGCTCATCCAGGGGCAGGCCGACTCGCTTTTCCCGCTGAACCAGGCGGACGCCAACGCGCGGGCGATCGCGCGGAACGGCGCGCCGGTGAAGGTGGTGTGGTTCCAGGGCGGGCACGACGGCGGCGACCCGGAGACCGAGCGGGTCGAGGGGCTGGTGCGCGACTTCTTCGACGCGCGGCTTCGCGGCTCTGCGCCCGTTTTGGACGGTTTCACGGTGACGCGGGCGGGCGGGCTCGATTCGTCCACCCAGGAGGTCGTCGTGGAGGAGGCGACGACGTCCCGGTATCCGGGGCTTTCCGATGATCCGGTGGCCATGCGGCTCGCGGGCGGGGAGCAGACGATCTTCAACCCGGCGGGCGGGTCGCCGGCGTCGATCTCGGCGATGCCGGGGCTGGGCGCGCTCGGGTCCCTGGGCGCTCTGGGCGGGTCGCTGCCGTCCGACATGCCGGGACAGACCGCCACATTCGATTCGCCTCCGCTGGACCATCCCGTGCGGCTGACCGGGGCGGCCACGGTCCGTCTCAAGGTGCAGGGGGACGGCCCGCTGTTCGCCAAGCTGTACGACGTCGCGCCCGACGGCCGTGCCGCTCCGGCACGGCGGCTGGCGGCGCCGTTCCGGGTGTCCGGCGGCGAGGTCACGGTGACGCTCCCCGCGATGGACTACCGCTTCGACCGCGGCCACCGCCTACGTCTCGTCATCGCGACGACCGACATGGGCTTCGCGACGCCCGCCGCGCCTTCGTCCTACAAGGTTCAGGTGGTCTCGCCGCTGAGCGTCCCTACGGTCCCTTCCTTGACGACGGCATCTTCACCCTTGCCCGCCTGGGTGTGGGGTCTGCCAGCGGTTGCGCTCGCTGTCGCCCTCGCCATCCTCTTGCCTGGACGTCGTAGGCGCGGCGCTTCAACGGACAGTGACGTGCCGTTGGAGATAACGGGCCTAACGAAGGCGTACAAGAACGGCCATCTCGCCGTCGCCGACCTGTCGTTCCGTGTCGAGAAGGGGCAGGTGCTAGGGCTGCTCGGCCCGAACGGTGCAGGGAAGACAACGACCCTGCGCATGCTCATGGGCTTGATTCACCCTGACTCGGGCGAGATCCGTATCTTCGGACAGCGCGTCACGCCCGGAGCACCTGTCCTGTCCCGTCTTGGCTCTTTCGTAGAGGGACCTGGGTTCCTTCCCCACCTCTCTGGGCGCGACAACCTCGACCTCTACTGGCGCGCCACCGGCCGTCCCTTGGACGAGGCCCACCTGGACGAGGCGCTGCAGATAGCGAACCTGGGCTCCGCCCTAGACCGGGCCGTGCGCACCTACTCGCAAGGGATGCGGCAGCGGCTCGCCATAGCCCAGGCCATGCTCGGCCTACCGGACCTCCTCGTCCTGGACGAACCCACCAACGGCCTAGACCCGCCCCAGATCCGCGAGATGCGGGAGGTGCTCGTCCGCTACGCCGCCGCCGGACGGACCGTCATCGTCTCCAGTCACCTGCTGGCCGAGGTCGAGCAGACCTGCACGCACGCGGTCGTCATGGCGGGCGGGCGCCGCGTCGCCGCCGGTCCGGTCAGCGAGATCACCGGCTCCGGCCGCCGCCTGGAGGACGCGTTCCTGGAGATCATCGGGGAGAGCTCATGACGACCTACAACGTCCGGCGGACCCTGCCCCTGCGCGTCGAGGCCGTCCGCCAGTTCCGGCGCCGCCGGACCCTCGTGGCGTTCGGGATCCTGCTCGTCCTGCCGTGGGTGCTGGTGCTGGCGTTCAAGCTCGGCGGCGACCCCGGACCGGACGGCGTCCCCAGCCTGGTCGACGTCGCCACGTCGTCCGCGCTCAACTTCGCGCTCTTCGCCCTGTTCGTCTCGACGGGCTTCCTGCTGGTGGTCGCGGTCGCCCTGTTCTGCGGCGACACGGTCGCGAGCGAAGCCGGCTGGTCATCGCTGCGCTACCTGCTCGCCGCGCCCGTCCCGCGCGCCCGCCTACTGCGCCAGAAACTGGTCGTCGCGCTCTCCTACGCCGTGGTCGCGGTCGTCAGCCTGCCGCTGATGTCGCTGGTGGCCGGCACGGCGGGCTTCGGCTGGGGCGACGTCGAACTCCCCACCGGCGGCACCGTCCCGGTGAGCACCGCGCTGGGCCGGATGGCGATCATCATGGGCTACTCGCTGATCGCCCAGCTCGTCGTCGCCGCCCTGGCGTTCCTGCTGTCCGTCACCACCGACTCGCCGCTGGGCGCGGTCGGCGGCGCCGTCGGCCTCGTCATCGTCAGCAACATCCTGGACGCGGTCACCGCGCTCGGCTCCTGGCGCGACTTCCTCCCGACCCACTGGATGTACTCGTGGATGGACGCCCTGCAACCCCAGATCCAGTGGACGGGCATGGCGAAGGGCGCCGCGCTGTCCCTTTCCTACGCGCTGATCCTGTTCGCCCTGGCGTTCCGCCGCTTCCGCACCCGCGACATCGTCTCCTGAATTCACGCGACATTCCGCGATCGTCCGACCACCCGGAGTTGACGACCTCTTCCTGAAAATCGGTCGAACCGGCAGTGTTCGTCGCATAAGCTCAGCGAACCGCGCAGCAGCCGCCCGCGTCATACGAGGTAGCGACGATTAAGTCGGGCCCGTTGGGGGGAGATGATCACCATGGCACGGCAGCAGCTCGTCAAACGCCCCAAGCCCCCACGTCCACCGAGCCAGCCCGACCTGAGGACCCCCTCAGGCCGCCTGCTCCCCTACTGAAGCCGCGCCAGAAACCTTTCCCGCTCCACGACAACGCGCTCGATACGGCCGTTACCCACCACACCGCGCTCGTCGACCGCACTGACCCCGAACACCAGCCGTTTCCCGTCGACCTCTTCGAGCTCCGCCTCCACGGTCACCCGCACACCGACGGGGCTGGCCGCGCGGTGCTCCAATTCGACGCGCGTCCCCACGGACGTCCGGCCGTCCCCGAGATGGCCCGCCACCGCCTCCACTGTCGCCGCCTCCGCAAGCGCCAGCAGCCGAGGCGTCCCCAGAACGGGCACGTCCCCGCTCCCGACCCCGATGGCCGTGTCCGCGTCCCCCACCACAACGGACACCTGCCCGCGCAATCCGGGTTTCACAATTCACGCTCCAGCCGCGCCGCGACCTCCCGATACCGGCTGACCGGCACAAGATGCACCCCGTCGAACGCCCCGGTATCCCGAATCGCGAGCACCTGCTCACAAGCCGCCGCAACCCCGGCGGCCCGATCGCGCTCCACGGCATCGACAAGCTCCCCGGGGATATCGATGTCCGGGATGGCGGCGGCCAGATTCCGCGCCATTCCCGCGCTGGCCAGCACCATGACACCGGCGTAGACGGGCCCGTCCAGCTCAACGGCCTCCCGCCACCTCAGCAGGCTCTCCACCGAGTAGCTGACCTGGACGAACGTGAAGTCCGCAGCCCGCTTCCATTCGGGCACCGTCCGCAGCCCGGACGTGACCCCGACCTGGAACGGCGCACACCCGGCGAACACCTGGTCCTCGCTCGCCGCGCGGGCCTCTTCCATCATCGCCCGGACGGTCAGCTCACTCGTCCGCCCACCCGCACTCGGCTTGTCCCCGTAAACGAACAAAAACCGCTCAACCCCATAAGCGGCCGCAGTAAGCAGATCTCGCCGAAATCCGAGCAAGTTCCGATCACGCGAGTTCAAGCAGGCAATCCCCCGCACCCCCATGGCCTGCACCTCATGCGCAACGGCCACACTGGAAACGGTGGCCCGCCCAATATGGTTGTCAGGAATCAGAAACGAATCCGCGACCGGACTCAGCACCCCGATCTGATGCCGCACCTTCCGCAGATCCGGCCGAGTAGGCGGCTCAACCTCACAAACAACCTCAAACCCCATACTCGCCCCTGATCATCGCGCTTCGACCTGCCCCGAATGTAACCCGCCCGTGTCAGCCGTGCCAGCCGCGAAGCAGCCCGGCCACCGGAGCGTCGCTGAAGCGGACACCGACCAGCGGTGAACGCTTTGGACCTCTCGGTGGCAATTGCTGGGTGTAAGGCGATCGAGACACGAGGAGGGTCATGACATCTGATCCGAATGATGCGGAGTTGATCGCCCGGTCGCTCGACGGCGACGAGGACGCCTTCGTCGAGGTGGTCCGGCGCCACGAGGTGGCGGTGGGGGCCTACCTCGCGCGGCGGGTCGGCCGGGAACTGGCCGAGGACCTGCTCGGCGAGGTGTGGGTGGCGGCGTTCTCGTCCCGCGCCTCCTACGACCGCTCGTTTCCCGACGCCCGCCCGTGGCTGTTCGGCGTCGCGCACAACATGCTCCGGCGGCACTGGCGGTCCCGCCGGGACGAGGATCCGCTGCCGGACGTGACCGACCTGGCGCCCGGCTGGGACCGTGGGCCGCCGTCGACGACCGCGTCGCCGCCGAGTCGGTGCTGCGGCGGGCGCTGGCGCTGCTCGGGCCGCAGCAGCGGGAGATCGTCACCCTGGTCGCCTGGGAGGACCTGACCGTCGCCGACGCGGGCCGCGCGATCGGGATACCGCCGGGAACAGCGCGGCGCGTCCTGCACGAGGCGCGCACGGCGCTGCGGAATGCACCCGGGATGGCCGCGCTGCTGACCGACCACAACGCGATGAAGGAGGCCAACTGATGATCGATGAGATGGACCTGCTGAGGGACCTGCGGGACGCCGAGCCGGTGCGGCCGCGCGCCTACGAGGAGGCCAGGGGCGCGCTGCGTTCGGCGATGGCCGCGGAAGGAACCGCGTCCCCCCGGCGCGCCCGGTGGAGCATGCGCCGCACGGTGGGCTTCAGCGCCGCCGCCCTGGTCGCCGCGTCCGCCGCGACGGCGCTGGTCGTCACGTCCGCGGGGACGCCCGGCGAGCCCCCCGCCGAGCCGGCGACGGGGACGGGGACGGGGAACCCGATCCTGACCCAACTGGTCGCGGAGATCTCGCCCGTGCAGGCCAAGGCACCTGGCGACGCGACGCTGGTGGTCCGCAACAAGCTGCCGACCAGCGACAAGGTGACCGATTACGGTGCCGACCTGTTCACCGACAGCGGCATCTACTACTGGGGGGTCGACAAGAACGAACTGAAGAAGGCCGTCGCCGATAAGGACGGGGGTGACGACGTCTACAAGCGTCCCATCGCGGCGGCCCTCTACGCGGTGAAGGGCGACATCGACACCGCGCGCGCACGGATGATGGCCGCCAACCTCCCCGCGGGGGAGAAACTGGACTTCGATGTGACTCACGACAAGACCCTCATCTCGAAGCTCAAGGCCAAGGCCAAGGCGGAGCACAAGCAGTACGTGCCGCCGAAGCCGCTGACCGAGGCGCAGAAGAAGGGGATCATCGATAACCGCCTCTGGATGAACTCCACCGACGCGATGATCACCGCGCCGACGAATCCCCAGGTCCGGGCCGGCGCACTCCGCGTCCTGGCGACGATGCCGCACGTGAAGGTCGCAAAGACCACCACGGACGGCAAGCCCACGCTCACCCTGTCGAACCGGTGGACGTTCACGTCCATCGACCGCTCGAAGTCCAAGGGCGTGGACAAGCTGGTCATCAACGCCTCCACCGGCCAGCCCATCGCCATGTCCACCAAGGGCTCCGACATGACGGACGTGACGATCTACTACCACACCGCCCGGGTGGAGATCGCCGACATTAGGGCCGGCAAGTTCTGACCCGCCCCCCGCGATGCGGGCCGCCCGGCCACCGGGCGGCCCGCCCGCCTTTGCGGAGCCCATCGCTTCGCGAGGTCCCCTCAGGCGCGGCCGAGGACGCAGAACTCGTTGCCCTCGGGGTCGGCGAGAACCGTCCACGGCACGTCACCCTGGCCGAGGTCGACGTCGGTGGCGCCGAGAGCCCGCAGCCGGGCCACTTCCGCTTCCTTGCCGTCCCAAGGATCCGGCACCAGGTCGACATGCAGCCGGTTCCACCATGTCTTCACGGCGGGCGTGTGAATGAACTCCAGATACGGCCCGACACCACTGGCGGCGCGCAGCGTCGCGTGATCGTCGGTCACCTCGTGCAGCGTCCACTCCAACGCCTCGTCCCAGAGCCGGGCCATGGCCCGCGGGTCCGCGCAGTCGACCACGACCGCGGCGATCGGCCCGGTGTCGCGGTAGCTATCCCGAGGCTCCAGCACGCAGAACACGTTGCCCTCCGGGTCGGCGAGGACCGTCCACGGGACATCACCCTGACCCACATCCGCAGGCGTCGCACCGAGATCCTTCAGCCGCGCGACCAGTTCCGCCTGATGGTCCGCAGACGTGGTGGCGAGCTCGAGATGCACGCGGTACTTCACCGTCTCGGGGTCCGGGACCTTGACGAGATCGATGTAGAAGGCACCGGGGTCCGGCCAGTCGAAACCCGCGGGAGCAAGGTTGGTCACCCCGGGCCCCTCGCTGGAGACATCCCAGCCGAGCCCGTCCGCCCAGAACTGCCCGAGCCCCGAGTCGTCCCCGGCCTTGACGTTCACCTGCACAAGTCGCAACCCCATGCCGGCCAATATAGGGGCCGGCCAGACCACCGACCGCACCCACAAAAGCCGGATCGCCCAGGCCCGGCCTGTTCAGACACCGACCACCTTGATGGACTTGCCGCAGAGGGGCGTCATGTCGTCTTCATCGGAAGTCAGGAGGATGACGGGCTTGGGAGCCTGGAGCGCCATGGAAGCGACGACCGCATCGATCGCGTACTTGTGTCCGTGAAGCCGGTGGGTGCGCAGCAGGTCGATGGCGGCCATGCTGATCTCTTCGGTGACTGGTTCGATGCGCAGTCTGGACAGGTACCAGCGAAGCTTGTCCGGCTTGGTCCGGATGTCTTGGGCTTCGATCGGGGTGAGCGCACTGATCACCACACGGAAGTCGTTGTCCTGGGCTTCGCGGACCAGAGCCGTGACGCGTTGATCGGCTCGGCACCACTTGACCAGGCCTTCGCAGTCGAGGACGAGAGTGCCGGCACTCAGCCTGCTTCGTGACCGGCCCACTCCGCGCCTTCCTGCAATTCCGGTGCGGCTTTGACCGCACGGAAAAGGTCTGCGGCCTCATCACGCAGGACCTGCGGTATCGGCCCCGAAACGTCCTCGTTGACCTGCAATGCCTCTTCGAGAAGGTCCCGTTCGATCTGACGCTCCACGGCGGCATCGACGTAGGCGGAGAAACCACGGGCTCCCACTCGTTCGCGGACAGCACGGATGTTCCCGGCTCTCAGCGAGACGCTCGCCTTCACCGCCGGGCCTTCACCAAGCCCGAACTCCTTCTGCCCATCCATGCCCACTAGTTTACTACTTGAAGTAGCAAAGCGCACCTCGCCGTCGGGTCATGAGCGTGGCTCTGCAGTACCTGACGCCCGTCCTGCAGTTCCTTATCGGGTACTTCGTCCAGCGTGAGGCGATGCCGCCGAGCCGGTGGGCCGGGTTCCTGCTGGTGTGGCTGGCGCTCGTGTTGCTGACGTGGGACGGGTTGCGCGCGGGACGGCGGGAAGCGCTGCCCGAGGCCGCCTGAAGGGGCTAAAGTGCCGCTCGTCCGATGCCGGATTCGAGGAGTTCTCGTTGCGTCTGGTGAGCGTCACCGTGTTGGGAACCGCCCTCGTCGCGGCAGGGTTGCTGGCCCCGGCGACGGGTGAGGCGACCGCGACGGGACATGACGCGGTCAGGGTGGAGCCCGAGGTGGCGATGCCGGGGCAGCGGGTCGAGGTCCTGGTGGACGGGTGCA
Source organism: Actinomadura sp. BRA 177 (assembly GCF_013372625.1). Lineage (GTDB taxonomy): Bacteria > Actinomycetota > Actinomycetes > Streptosporangiales > Streptosporangiaceae > Spirillospora. The sequence continues at coordinate 9,126 of NZ_JABXFD010000454.1, read as the reverse complement.
CGGGAGGGGTCCGGGCGACGTCCGACGCGTTCGCCGAGGGCACGACCGTGCACCGCGATGTGAAGCCCGGCGATTACACGGTCGTGGCCCGGTGCGCCGGACGCACGGTGAGGGGCCAGGTCACCGTCGCCGGACGGATGTCCTGGCCCACTCTGCTCCCGACGAACCGCTAGAACACCACGGCGCTAGAACACCGCGGCGCTAGAACACCACGGGCACGCTGGGCACGCCGATGACGCCCGTCGGCCACTGCACCTGCGGGCGGGCACCCGGCGCGAGCTCGTACTCGGGGATCCGGCGGTGCCACTCCTCCAGGACGACGCGGAGTTCCGTCCGCGCGAGGTGGATGCCGAGGCAGCGGTGCGGTCCGCTGCCCCAGGTGAGGTTGTTGTACTCGCGGTGCGGGTCGAGCGTGTCCGGGTCGTCCAGTTCGGCGGGGTCGCGGTTGGCGGCGCCGACGGCGACGCTCACCGAGGCGCCGGCCGGGATGGGGACGCCGGCGATGACGACGTCCTCGGTGGCGACGCGGGGGACGACGGCGTTGGCGGGGTCGACGCGCAGCATCTCCTCGATGGCCGGCGGGATGAGGGACGGGTCGGCGGCGATGGCCCGGCGCAGCTCGGGCCGGGCGGCGAGCTTGGCGAACATCAGGCTGAGCGCGTTGGTCACCGAGTCGACGCCGGCCAGGACGAAGAAGAAGCAGAGGCCGACGGCCTCCTCGTCGGTGAACGGCTCGTCGGCGGGCGCGTCGAACAGGTCGCGGAGCAGGCCGGTGGCGCGGCCGGCCCGGCATTCGGCGACGTGCGCGCTGACGTAGCCGAAGAGTTCGGCCGCGGACTGCATCGCCTCGGGCGGCTGCTCGCCGGCGCCGGACAGGTCCGCGAGCTTGATGATGACCTCCCGCCAGGCGAGCAGTCGGTCGAGGTCGGCGCGCGGCATCCCGAAGAGGTCGAGGAAGACCCCGGCGGGCATCGGACGGGCGAGGTCGGTGACGAGGTCGCAGGAGCCCTTGTCGGCGACCGCGTCGACGAGGTCCCGGACCTGGTCGCGGACGGCCTGTTCGAGCGCGGCGGCGGCCCGCGGGGTGAAGAACGGCTGGAGCAGCCGGCGGTAGCGGGTGTGGTCGGGCGGGTCGAAGGCGATCGGGACGAGCGGGACGGGGCTGCCGAGCGTGTCGAAGGCCCGTTTGGAGGAGAACGTCTCCGGGTTCTTGAACACGTATTCGCCCAGTTCACGGGTGGTGACCAGGTATCCGGCGTCGGACTGGGCGACCGGGCCGGCCGCGCGCATGACGGCGTATCCCTCCCCGCGGTCGTCGGCCATCGGCAGCCGCTCCATCCGGAGCATGTCCTCGCCTGTCGTCTCAGCAGTCATGACCATCCCGCCCTGGAAAGGTTTCCGTCCCGTGACGCGGCAGATAGTAGGACGCGGGAGAGCGGTTGGGAAGTGCCATTAACACCTCATTCGCCTACCTACTGCCACAAAAGCTGACGAATCGCAATACTCGCCCCAGAGTGACACATGTCACTCGTCAGCCCGGCCGATCCTTACGTACCGGATCTTGCCGCACTTTGTCTTGCATGTAATACTTCGACCGCATTCACCCTTTTTTGGCAACTTTATACCAACCTTGCGACCTGACCCTTATGGCGAGGAGCGCAGGACCGTCGAGCGATCGCCGGGCGTCCACCGGACGTCCACCAGGCCGTGATCAGGGTTCACCGTGCGCGACCGAAGGGATCTCCTTCTGATGGCCCTTGAAATCAGTCCGGAAGAAGCCGTGACCGCCCCGATTCCGCACCCGCTGGACCAGGACGCCGACGGAGTGAACCGGCCGGGCCTGCACAAGAACCCCAGGTACCACGAGATACGCGAGACCGGGACGGGCGTCGCGGACGTCCGGCGACCCGACGGCTCCATCGCCAAGCTCGTGACCCGCTACCACGACGTGGAACAGGTCCTCCGCAACGACGAGATCTTCTCAAGGCGGGCCGCCGCCGACGCCGACGACATGGACCTGGACGGCACGCTCCTCAGCCTGGACGGGGACGAGCACACCAGCGTCCGCAACGCCGTCCGCGGCTGGTTCACCCCCCGCGCGGTGGAGCGCCTGCGGAACCAGGTCGAGGAACGGGCCGCGAACCAGATCACGGCGCTGGTGGCGCACGGCGAGCCCGCCGACCTGGTGACCGACTTCGCGATGCCGTTCTCGCTCAACCTGATCGGCGACATGCTGGGCCTGCCGCAGGACGACCGGCTCCAGTTCCGCGAGTGGGCGGACGCGTTCTTCGGCACCACCGAGCAGACCCGCGACGGCGCCGCCGAAGCGCTGATCTCGATGGTCGTCTACATGAACGAGCTCGTCGAGCAGCGCCGCGACGCCCCCGGGGACGATCTGCTCTCGCAGGTCGCCGTGCACGGCGCGCACCTCTCGGACGACCGGCAGATCAAGCTCCCGATCAGCCTCGTCCTCGGCGGCTGGGAGACCGTCGCCAGCACCGTTGGCATCCAAATCCACGTATTGCTCACACACCCGTACGAGGGGTACGAGACCGCGTACGCGTACCTGACCGACCACCCCGAGGCCGTTCCCGGCGCCGTTACCGAGCTGGAGCGCCTGTTCTCCGTCACGGCGGCCGACGAGATGCCGCGCCGCGTCACCCGGGAGGCAACGCTGCCCAGCGGCGCGCGGCTGAGCGCCGGCGACCTGGTGATCCCGTCCCATGACGCCGCGAACTGCGACCCCCGCGTCTTCGCCGACCCGCACCGCATGGACTTCGCGCGCGACCCCAACCGGCACCTGTCCTTCGGGTACGGGGTGCACCACTGCATCGGACGGCATCTCGGCCACCTGGAGGTCGTGACGGCCATCGCCCACCTCACCCGCGAACTGCCGGCGCTCCGGCTCGCGGTGCCGTCCGAGGAGATCACCCGCAAACCCGGTAACGCGATCCTCAGCTCCGAGACCATGCCCGTCGCGTGGAGCCGCTGAATGTCCGTCCTCAGCTTCCCCCTCCACCGGACGCTCCCGGGATTCATCAAGGACCCCCTCAAAGAGCTGGAACGCATCTGCACGGTCGCGGACGGCGAAATCGCGCGCCTCGACCTCGGCATTGTGCGACCGTTGCTCGTCACCCATCCCGACCAGGTGCAAACCGTTCTGCGGGACACCGAGAGCTACGCCCGCGACGGCATCTTCTGGCGCCCGCTGAACGACCTGATGGGCGACGGCATTCTCGGTGAGGGCGGCGAGTCCTGGGCGGTCAGCCGCAAGGTGCTGCAGCCGGTGTTCACCCTCCGCAACGTCCGGTCGCTCACCGGGCGGCTCGCCGACACGATCAACGAGGCCGTGGACGAGCTGGAGCCGGCCGCGCGGGAGGGGCGTCCGGTGGCGGCGGGCGAGGAGATGGTCCGCATCGTCAACCGGACGGTGGTCCGGATCTTCTTCGGGAACAAGATCGGCCCGGCGGAGATCGCGCGGCTGACCCCGGCGTTCGAGGCGGTCGTCGCGGCGCTCGCGTTCCGCGTCCTGCTGCCGTTCCTGCCCGACCGGATCGCGCCGCGCGGCCGGTCCTACCGCGAGGGCGTCCGGACGATCGACGACGTCATGTTCGGTCTGGTGGAGCAGTACCGGGACGACCCCGGCGAGGGCCTCGACATCTTCACCGCGCTGTGCCGGGCGCGCACCGAGCCGGGGAGCGGGCTGACCGACAAGTGGGTGCGCGACAACCTCGTCGGCATGTACTCGGCCGGCACCGAGACCACGGCGACGGCGCTGAGCTGGCTGTGGCCGCTGCTCTGCGAGCACCCCAAGGTCGCCGCGCGGCTCTACGACGAGATCGACCGCGTGGTGGGCCGCGACCGCGTCCGTCCCGACCATCTGGAGGGCCTGGCCTACACCAAGCAGGTGGTGCAGGAGCTGCTGCGGCTCTACCCGGTGGGCTGGCAGTTCCCGCGCATGGTGGTGCGGGACGGAGTCCTCGGCGGCGTCCCCGTGAAGGCGGGCCAGACCCTGCTGATCAGCCCGTACCTGACGCAGCACCTCGCATCGGTGTGGGAGCGCCCGGCGGAGTTCGACCCGGACCGGTTCGCGCCGGAGCACAGCGCGGGCCGGCACCGCTACTCCTACTTCCCGTTCGGCGGCGGGCCGCACCAGTGCGTCGGCAACCACCTCTTCACCATCGAGGCGCAGCTGATCGCGGCGAGCGTGCTCAGCCGGTTCCGCCCCGAACCGGTCGGCCCGGTGCCGTCCCGCCCCGCCATGGGACGGACCCTCCGGCCCGAACACGAACTGAAGATGCGCCTCGTGCCGGTCGGAGAAGGGTCGTGACCGCGGCGACACGGGCCGCGGCCGAGCAGGGCCGGATCTGCGCCCTCGCCACGCACTGCGCGCGCGACCTGCAGAACCGCGCCGGCGCCCACCCTGAGCTGTTCGACGCGAAGCCCTTCGACGCCACGCTCTTCAACGCCGTCTCGCTGGCCAACGCGTTCGGCTCGCCGGACGACGCGCACGAGGATCTCCGCATCGCGAACCGCACCGCGCTGTGGATCTTCGCGCTCGACTGGCTGATCGACTACCGGGCGACCGCGCCGGAGGACGTCGCGGCGATCCGGGCGGAGTGCGTCGCCGCCGTGGCGGGCGGGACGCCGGCGACGCCGCTCGCCCGCTTCCTCGCCGAGATCCGCGACCTGCTGGCCACCGCGCCCGCCTTCGCCGCCCACGAGGAGGTCTGGCGGGACGAGCTGCGCCGCATGCTGGACGCGATGGCGCTCGAATGGGAGTGGAAGGCGGCCCGCGCCGAGACCGGCTCCTGGCCGCCGACGTTCGAGGACTACCTCCGCAACGCCGACAACTTCGGCTCCACCTTCGTCAACGCCGGGCACTGGATCTTCACCTCCGAGCCTGGCGTCCTCGCGCACCTGGCCCCGCTGCTGGAGGCGAGCCGCGAGGTCCAGCAAGTGCTGCGGCTGCTCAACGACCTCGCGACCTACAAGCGGGACGTCACCTGGGGCGACCTGAACGCGATGCTGCTCGATGCCGACCGCGCCACCGTGCGGAAGCGGATCGGCGAACTCGTCGACCACTGCCGGACGCTGCTTCGTCCGCTGCACGACTCCTGTCCCCGCGAAGCCGTGTACCTCGAACGCCAGATCGGCTACAGCATGGGCTTCTACGGCGGTGCCGACTACTGGGGCGAACTGTGAGCGACATCCGCCGGGCGGCCGTCCACGGGGCGCGCCAGACCTGCACGCAGCACGCGCCCGCCGTGCGTCCGGATCCCGGCGCGAGCCTTCCGGAGGTCGCCGGTGATCTGGTCGCGAGCCTCATGTCCGAGTCCTGGGGGCAGGTGTCCCCCTCGGTGTACGAGACCGGCCGGGTCGTCTCGCTCACCCCCTGGCTGACCGGGCATCTCCGGCGGATCGACCATCTCGTCGGCACCCAGCGACCGGACGGAGGCTGGGGCGCCCCCGACGACGGGTACGCGCTCGTCCCCACGCTGAGCGCCACCGAGGCGCTGCTGTCCGTCCTCGTCCGCGACCCCGCCACCGGGCCGCGGCGGGACGGGCCCAAAGCGGCCGCCGCCGCGCGCGGGCTGCGCAGGCTCCGCACGATGCTGCCCGGCCGCCCGGACCGGCCGCTGCCCGACATGCCGGCGATCGAGCTGATCGTCCCGTCCCTCGTGGAGCTGATCAACCGGCACACCGCCGTGCTCCCCGGCGACGCCTTCGCACCGCTGCCGCTCCCGCCGCACCTGGACGACGGCAAGCTGGACCTCGTCCGGCAGCTGCTGGCCTCGGGCGCGGAGCCGCCGCAGAAGCTGATGCACGCGCTGGAGATCGGCGGCGCGGCGGCGCGCGGCTTCACCCATGCCCGGCCGGAACCGACCGGGACGATCGGCGCCTCCCCCGCTGCGACCGCCGCCTGGCTCGGCGACCAGTCGCCGGCCGATCCGAGCACGCCGGCGCGCTGGTACCTGGAGACGGTCACCGCGATGCACGGCGGCCCGATGCCGGTCGCCTTCCCGCTGACCGTGTTCGAGCGCGGCTGGGTGCTGAGCTGGCTGATCCGCGCCGGCATCCCGGTCTGCGCCCCGCCCGAGATGGTGCTGAGCCTGACCGCGCCGCTGCGCGCGGAGGGGACCCCGGCGGCGGACGGGCTGCCCTGCGACGCCGACACCACCGCCGGAACGCTGTACGCGCTCGCCCTGCTCGGTGTTCCGCACCGGCCCGACGCGCTCTGGAACTACGAGACGTCCGAGCATTTCTGCACGTGGCAGGGCGAGGACGGCTTCTCCACCACGACGAACGCGCACGTGCTGGAGGCGTTCGGCGAGTTCGTTGAAACGGGTTTCGCCGACCGCGCCGGAGCCGACGCGGCCCGGCGGTATGCGGCCACCGTCGACAAGGTCGCGGGCTGGCTGCGCGGGCAGCAGCGCGACGACGGCAGCTGGACCGACCGCTGGCACGCCTCCCCGTACTACGCGACGGCGTGCTGCGCGATCGCGCTGGACCGGTTCGGCGCCCTCGCCGGCGGAGCGGACGCCGCGGACCGCGCCCGGAAGTGGGTCCTGGAGACCCAGCGCCCGGACGGCTCGTGGGGCCGCTGGGAGGGGACGGCGGAGGAGACGGCGTACGCCGTCCAGACACTCCTCCTGACTGGGGACGCCCCGGGGCCGGACGTCGTCCGGGCGGCGGCCCGCGCGAGAGACGTGCTCGTCCGGGCGTTCTCGGCGCCGGACGCCGTCCAGCCGCCGCTGTGGCATGACAAGGATCTCTACCACCCGCGCGCGATCGTGCGGGCGGCGGTCCTGGCCGCGCTTCATCTGCTGGAGACCGCACCGGCCAGGGGCCGCAAAGAGTGAATTTCGTCATATGGCCGGAAGGACGCTAAGGCCAAACGGGACGACAGTTCCCAACAATCTCATTCCGCTTGAGGCACAGTCTTTACATTGCTAGGGTTCTGCTCCGTACGGACCAGACCCCCCCGTCACGGCCGCCCGCCGACCGGGCCTCCGGCGCCGCCTTTATCCTCACCATGCCGGTTGCTGATTCTTAAAAACATTGTTAGGGCGAATTATCATGCGCTTCCGCAACTCGCGACTGCGGACCAAGATTGCGGCCCTGCTGCTGTCGATGACCGCACTGTGGGCCTTCGCGGCATGGGTGACCCTGCGCGAGGGCGTGAACCTGCTCTGGGTCAGCACGTACGACAGCGAACTCGCCTCCCCCTCGGACCCCCTCCTCGTGGAGCTGCAGCGCGAGCGCCGGCTCACCGCCGTCTGGCTCGCCCATCCCGGTCAGGCGCAGCTCTCGGCGCTGAAGGAGCAGCTGCCCCGCACCGACAAGGAGGCCGCGGAGCTGCGGGAGAGCGCGAGCAGCACGGCGCTCAAGTGGGCGGCGGACGACGACCTGCAGCGGCGCGTCGACGAGATGCTCTCCCTGCTCGACCAGCTCGGCGCGCTGCGCAAGTCGGTGGAGGGCCGCTCGGTCATCCGGACCCAGGCGGTCGCGTCCTACACCTCGACCATCGATTCCATCTTCCGCATGTACGACGCAATGGGGACGCTGGATGACAAGAAAGTCGCGAAGGACACCGGAAATCTCATCGAACTGAACCGGTCCTGGGAAATCCTCTCCCAGGAGGACGCGCTGATGGCGGGAGTGCTCGCCGCCGGGCGCATCACTCAGGACGACATGGCCCAGTTCGTACGGATTTCCGGGGTCCGCCGGTACGCCACCGCGAAGGCGCTCACGCAATTGCAGCATGAGGACGACATCGCGTACCGGCAGCTCACCACCAGCGCCAAGCTCAAACAGCTGCAGACCGTCGAGGACCAGCTGACCGCACCGCGCACCGGCCGGGCCGCCAAGCGTCCCGCCATCACCGCCGAGCAGTGGGAGGCCACCACCGCGTCGGCGCTCACCGAGATGCGCGCCACCGTCCAGGACGCCGGCGACCGCGTCCTCGAACGCTCCACCCCCGTCGCCGCCGGCGTCATCATCCGGCTGCTGCTGGCCGGCGGGCTCGGGCTGATCGCGGTCATCGCGTCCGTCATCGTGTCGATCACCACCGCGCGGGCGCTCGTCCGGCAGCTCGAACGGCTGCGCGGCGCGGCCTGGGAGCTGGCCGAGCAGCGGCTGCCCAGCGTCGTCGAGCGGCTCGGGCACGGCGAGAAGGTCGACGTCGCGGTCGAGGCGCCGCCGCTGGAGTTCGGCGCCGACGAGATCGGGCAGGTCGGGCGCGCGTTCAACGCCGTCCAGGAGACCGCGATCCGCACCGCCGTCGAGCAGGCCGAACTGCGCCGCGGCATCCGGGACGTCCTGCTGAGCCTGGCGCGCCGCACCCAGACGCTGGTGCACCGGCAGCTCACCATGCTCGACACGATGGAGCGGCGCCGCGACATCGAGGTCAAGGAACTGGAGGAGCTGTTCCGGCTGGACCACCTCGCGACCCGCATGCGGCGCAACGCCGAGAACCTCATCGTCCTGTCCGGCGCGCTGCCCGCCCGCGGCTGGCGCAACTCCGTCCCGATGGTGGACGTCGTCCGCGCCGCGGTCGGCGAGGTCGAGGACTACACCCGCGTCACCGTGCTGCCGTTCGGCCCGGTCGACCTGGCCGGACGCGCGGTCGGCGACGTCACCCACCTGCTCGCCGAGCTGATCGAGAACGCCGTCTCGTTCTCCCCGCCCGACACGGTCGTGCAGATCGGCGGCCACCTCGTCGCCAGCGGCTTCGCCATCGACATCGAGGACCGCGGGCTCGGCATGGCCGACGAGCGGCTCGCCGAGATCAACGCGCGGATCGCCGACCCGCCCGACTTCAACCTGCAGCACTCCGTCCAGCTCGGTCTGTTCGTGGTCAGCAAGCTGGCGGAACGCTACAACCTGCAGGTCCAGCTGAAGCGCTCCGCCTACGGCGGCACCACCGCGGTCGTCGTCATCCCCCGCGAGCTCGTCATCGAGCAGGGGCCGGCACCCGTCAGCGTCGCCAAGACGCAGAACGGCCTGGAGGTCCGCCGGCCGGCCGCGGTCGGCGCCGCGGTGGGCGGCCCCGCGGCGGGCGCCTCCGCCGCCGGCTGTCTCTTATACATATCTGACGCTGCCGCCCAACACGAACGTGCAGCC
>NZ_JABXFD010000382.1 GCF_013372625.1 Actinomadura sp. BRA 177 | reverse complement strand
CGGGGTTGGTGTGGGAGTAAGAGACGGCCTACGCACCCCAGGCCGGGGTACGGCTATCCGCCGCAGCAGGTCGGCTACCCACCCCAGCAGGCCGGATACCCGCCACCCCAGCAGACCGGCTATCCGCCGCCTCAACAGGGCGGATACCCGCCGCAGCAACCGCAGGTCCCGCAGCAGCAGGGCTTCCCAGACCTGTACGGCGCGCCGATCCTCGTCTACGACCAGCCGGCGCAGTTCTTCTCGACCGAGGCCAACTACACGATCTGGAGCCCGCAGGGGCAGCCCGCCGCCTACGTCCGGGAAGAGGGCGTGAGCGGCGCCAAGAAGGCGTTCCGGGTCCTCAACCAGGCGAGCCAGACCAAGGCCGAACGGAAGCTGACGATCTACCGCCCCGACGGGATGCCGTACTTCCACTTCTACAAGCCGTACGGCTTCATGGGCACACCCCAGATGCAGGTGCTCACCCCGCAGGGCGGCCTCATCGGCCACTTGCGCAAGCGCGCGCTGCGCGGCTGGGAGATCCTGACCGCGCAGGAGCAGCAGATCGGCTACTACGAACTGCTGAGCGGCCGGGTCACCGACTGGCAGCAACAGGAACTGGCCCGCATGCAGCGCGGCTTCGACGGCTACGGCGAATACCTCTCGCAGATGTTCACCGGCGCCGACCGCTACGTCCTCCAGATGCACGTCCAGCCACCGGAGCCAATGCGCACCCTGATCCTCGCGTGCCCCCTGGCCTTCGACACGGCGGTGTCACAAAACCGCAGCATCGGCGGCTGGCTCTAGCTGCCCAGGTGGCGGCACCGCGCCCTGCGATGCCGCCACCGCACTAACCGAATGGCCGCCTGAGTTTGCCGAGCCTCCCCAGCACCCGCCGCCGCGCTGGGCGAACGGACAGGGTGGCGGATGTCCCCAGCCGGGCCTCGATCTCGACGACCGTGCCGGCGAGGTCATGGCAGGGCCGCAACGGGTCCTGGTTGGACGAGACGAACCACGGCACGCCACCCGTCCCCGCCTTGACGCTCACCCCCACACTCCGACCGGACGCGAAGACGAGGAGCACCGCCGGGACGTTTCCGTACCGGGCCGGCGTCGGCCAGCCCGCCGCCGTAAGTGCCCTGGCCAGGCCATCGAGGTGATCGGACGCGTTCACACGTCCCGCCACATCACGGCGCCGGTCTTCTCGTCCCGCCACGCCTCGCCGACGTGACCGAGTTCGACGTACTTCGCGAACCCGACCGGCGACAGACCGACCCGCCTCACCACCCCGCGCACACCGCCCTTCACCTCGCGGAGCGCGTCGTGGATGTCCCTGATCGCCTTGACCCGGTCGTCGGTAACGCCACCCCGTCCACCGTCGCTGAACCGGACGTCCCACGCGTACAACTCCACAGGGCCGCCCAGGTACGGGCCCGTCACCGGACGTATCCGCTGGGACCGGTGACCAGCCCCGTCCTGCGCCCGACCCCCGATTGGAGGACGGCGAGCGTGGCGCGGATCCGGTCGGCGAGTTGCCGCGAGGTGTCGGCTTCCAGCAGGCGATCGCCCAGCATGGCCCACCAGTGCCCGGTGTGCCGGCCGAACCACGCGATCACACCCGGGAACAGGTACTCCAAGTCCCGCCTGACCTGGTCGGTGTCCATGGGGAGCGCGCCGACCGACGTATCGGCGGATTGCCGGGCAGGCTGCGCCCCAGTGTTCGGAGCTATCCTCATCCGTACCTCCCTTTCGAGGGTGAGGCCGCGCGGCCGGGCCAGGGCTCCAATCCACGACCCGGCCGCGCGACGACTTTGGACCGCACGAGCGAGCACGCCCGCCGTCCACTCCCACACCGTGACATTTGGATCACCGTCTGTGGTCTTGCGCAATAATGACCGCGAACAGTTCATGATCACAACGGGGTCTGCGATTTTGTTGACCGAAGTTCACAAACACCCTGCATACTGCGGCCGCGAAAGGCAGACTACGGTCCATGGTCCAGCCACACAGTCCAACCGTCCGCGGCAGACGCCTGGCTAGAGAACTGCGCGAACTACGCGAACAGGCCGGATTGCGCCCAGAGGACGTTGCCCAGCGCCTTGGCTGGAGCCGTCCAAAGGTCATGCGCATCGAGCGCGCCCTCACCAAGGCCAGCGGCCATGATCTGAACGCGATCATGGATCTCTACGGGATCACCAGTCCCCGACGTGACGCTCTGCTCCAATTGGCCAAAGACGCGTGGAAACGTGGCTGGTGGACGGCCTACCGCGATGTCTTCGCCGGCACTTATCTGTCCCTGGAGGACGAGGCGTCCGAGATCCGCGACTGGCAGCCACAGGTCGTGCCGGGCCTGCTCCAGACCCCGGACTACGCACGGGAGGTCGTCATGGCCTTCACCTCGGACGCCGAGGATGTCGAACGCCGCGTCGCGGCGCGTATGACCCGTCGATCAATCCTGAGTCGTCCCAACGCTCCGTACTTCCACACGATCTTGGACGAAGCCATCCTGTACCGCCAAATGGGCAGCGCCGAGACCATGCGAGCCCAGTTCGACTCGCTACTCACCGACGCCCGCCGTCCACACGTGAACCTGCAGGTGCTTCCGTTCGCCCGTGGGCGACACCCTGGCCTGAACGGTGGATTCGCCGTCCTGACGTTCGAGGTCGGCATCGACCCCGACATCGCCTACCTGGAAACTCCGGGCGGTGACATCTATCTGGAGTCGGAAGATGACGTAAGGCGTCGTAAACTGGCATTCGACGACGTAACCCAGATGGCACTGTCCCCAGACGAATCGCGGGCGCGCATCGGACGCGCCGCGATGGAGATCACAGCCGATGAGTGAGATCCCCCCTCCCGTATGGCGCCGCTCCTCCCGAAGCACGAGCGGCGAGAACTGCGTTGAAGTCGCTGTCCTCCCCACGGACATCGGCGTACGCGACTCCAAGGACCCGAAAGGGCCGCGTCTCGCTTTCCCCTCGGCGACGTGGCGCAGGTTCGCGCAGCAGGTGAAGACGGGCGACCATGATCGACCGTGACCGTCCCCGATGGCGCCAGGTCTCGATGAGCACGGCAACGGGCAACGAGTGTGGTGCCTCGACGGGGCCTTGTCACGTCCAGTGGGTTCGGTGGGCCACCCATTGCAGCGCTGCCGCTGCGGCCCGGGCCTGGTAGCTCCTGAGATTCGGGACGCCGGGCGGTGCGGGTTGCCTGCTCGTCCGGGCCCAGTAGCCGGCAAACGCGATCGCGTAGCTGGTGACCACGTCGGGGTGGACTCCGGTTGCTGAAAGTGCTCCGGTGATCGCCTGTTCAGCGGCGGCGGGTGTGTGGCCGGCCAGGATGAGGTGCGGGATGAGGTCGGCGACGTCGATCCACGCGGCTCCGCTGGCAGGTTGGCCCCAGTCGACCAGGAGCACGGTCGTGTCGGCGACAAGGAGATTGCTGGCGTTGATGTCGCCGTGCAAGAGCGTCTTCCCGTCGGCGGCTGTGAGCCACGTCGATTCACTTTCGGTGAGGCTGTCGAGGTTCCGGAGCGCCCAGGCATCAAGATCGGCGGGAGGTTCCGCGGCCAGTTCTTTCCAACCGTGCACCAACCCGGCCAGCTCAGCGGCTGCGTGAGGGACGTGCGACACCGGGCAAGGCGTAAGGACGGCCGCGAGAGATGCGATCATCTCGGCGACGAGCGGGATGTCCCGTGAACCAGGCGCCAGATCTGCGTGGCGGCCGGCCGCGTCGTCGAAGGCCAGCACCGACCATCCGGCGATCTCGGCGTCCCAGCGCAGCCTGGGAGCTGGCGCCTCGGCCGGGAGTGCACGGACGACCTCCGCCTCGGCTCGGTACCTGTCGGCCAGAGCATGACCCGAGTCGATTCCCTTCACGAACACTCGGTCCCCGTCGACCAGTTGGATGCGTGCGGCCAGACCTGGGGTGAATCCGCCGCTCTGGGGCTGCGCAGAGGTGATGGGGCCGAGGCGTGCTGTCAGTCCGTCCCTCAGGAGCATGGGCAGTTGTTCCCAGCACGGGCGGACGGCGGTGCCGTTCAAGGACATGGGCAGCAGTCTTCTCGTGTCGTACGTGAATGGGTGGTGGTTCAGACGGCGTGTCGGTTGGTGGCCGCAGTCGCAGCGACCAGGGACTCGTGAAACTCGCGAACCTTGGGCTGACGGGGCCATCCGCGAGTGAGGGCCGCGTCCAAGCGTTGGAGCTCGTTGAGGGCGTGCTGGGACTCGGAGTGGCGCACTTCGGTCAGGGCGCCGATACCGGCGATCGCGGCGGCGTCGGGGACCTGATCGGCGGCATGGGCGGCACCGAGTCGGGTCAGGTGGACGGCGCGGTCCCGGTGGGAGGTGCTGGGCAGCGCCGTCAGCCGGGCCTGCAGGATCGTTGCGGCCCTGCCAGGGACGCCGGCGCTCATGTAGCACGTGGCACGTTGGAATTCGCCGAAGGCCGACGTGTAGAACCGCAGATAGGCCGGGTCAGTGGTGCGATGCCCAGCGGCCAAGAGTTCGTCTGCGCGGTCCAGGTCGGATTCGGCCACGACGCCTGCCACGGCTTGGGCCCGGGCCAGGTAAAGGTGCGCTGTGGCCTGCAATGCGGGTGGAACGTCCCAGTCGGCGTGTCGGGCGGCTCTGGCGAGGTCCGCGGCGCGGGCGTGGTGGCCTTGGTCCAAGGCGACGGTGGCGCGGCGCAGCATCATGTAGGTCGCCATGGAGGTATCGCCGGTCTCCAGTGACCATTCGGCGGCGCGGTCGGCCCATCGCCAGCATGAGGCCAGATCGCCGGTTTCGCGGTACAGCCAGCTGATGTGTTCCGCGAACTCGGCTTGCATTCGCCTCAACTGGTGGCGGGCCTCGCTACCAGCGTGATCGCGGACGGCGGAGATATCGCTGAGGGCGTCTGTCAGCGCGGTGATGTGCGCACCGGGCGTCAACAGGTGATGGCCGGCTTGGTGAGCGGTGAGGATCTGCCGCCAGTACCCGGCGGTCTCGGCGGCACCGGTCCCCGCCGATGCAGGTGCGGGCGCCAAGGCGGTAGCGGGGATCAGCGCCGCCAAGCCACCGGCTGCCAGCAGTTCGGTGAATTGGCGGCGTGACAGGCTCACGGTGATGCTCCCTTCACCGATGGCGGCGCACAGCGTGACCGGCACACCGCCGACCTCGACGTCCTCAGCGTAACCAGCGGAGTCCAGGCTGGACAGGATGTCGGCGATGACGTGGTACGGGACTGCCGTCGGAGCTGGCCCTGGGTCACGGGACGGTCCGAATAGCAGGTCGTCGACCCGGCATCCGTACAGTTGCGCCAGACGCCCCAGATCCTGATAGGAGGGCGCGCGTGCCGATGATGGCGAGGAGGCGGATTCGCCGGGCCCGCCCCAGCATTCCCAGTAGGAGATCTCCTTGCGGGTCTTGGGGGTGGGATCGGGCCACCGCCGGTTGTACTGCTCGGCGACTTGGGTTTGCGTGAGGCCGAGCGCGTGCCGGAAGGCCACCCGCGGGTTGACGTCGTACTGCTGGATAAGGGCCGCCGCGATCTGATGGGCGGCGATTCCCTTGCACGCCATGCGGTTGCGGAACTGCCGCAGCTGCGCCCGCAAGCCGGCGTCCTCCATCCCGGGCCGCTCCTGTTCGTCCGGACACGACTCATCTTCGGAACCTAACCCCTGCAGCGACGGCAGAACACCCCGCCCGGAGGGGTGTTCCACAGGGACGGTGACACCCCGTCATGAGGGGTCTGCATTGCCGGTCAAGCGATGTTGAGTGAGGTCACTTCCCAAAGCCGAGCCGCATGTGGGAGACATCATGATCCTCACGAGCACGTATCGGGGTCGCATTGAGCCGAGTCGGGATCTTCTGGCGGCGTTCTCGTCGCTGGACCATCCGACCACGGCCGAACTGACGACCGTCGAAATCGACGGCGCCACCGAGCGGGTGCTCCGACGCTTGGTGGTCTTGATCGCGCTGCACGGGTCCGACGCGCCGATCCGATTCCTGGACGCGCTTTCCGCTGCGCCGCCCGCCGGCAAGGGGGGCGAGGCGGTGGACGTGGTGGAACTGGCCTCCTCGTTCCTGGAGCACGGCGCCGATCAGGCGAGTGCCATGTCGGGAAGAGAAAGCGAACTGCAGCAGGAACTCGTGCACTTCTCCCGCATCGTCGACATCGGCCGCCTGCGGCTGCAGTCCGGTGTGGCGGAACAGGCACTACGTCGGCTTCGCGGCTCGGACCGCCTCCCCGATCCGCTGAAGGTGCTGTCGGAGCTGGTCATCGTCGCTCGGTCCCGGCTTCTCCAGCGCGGTGCAGGGCTGCCCGTGCCCCGCCTCCGGATGGGACGGACCTCCGAGATCGAGGTCTCCGATGACGTCACCACCGCCGCCCCCGAAGGGAACCCGGACTACTGGATGATCGTCCGATGCGGCCGGCGCAGGCTGCGCCGCCAGATCCGATACGAGTTGTCGGCGTTGCTCGACTACCTCACGCCCGCCGAGGCCGCGATGGCACTATGGGCGCACTGCCACGAGCAGCGGCTCGGCCTCGACGTCGAACTCGCCGTGGCCCAGGTCGATACCGTCGGTGGGATCACCGTCGTCACGTGGCACGTCCGTCCACAGGCGCCTTCCGTGCAATCCACGGTCTCCCGCGTCGCCGACAGTTTGCCGAACGTCGTTACCGTGACTCCCGACGCGGCCACGATGGTCTGCGGCCACAACGTGCAGGCAACCGGACGCGCCTCGGCCCTAGTGACTGATGCCGCGACCGGAGCTACCACCGCCGTGCTTACCGCGCCCACCTCGGTTGGTCTCGCCACACCGGGCAAGATGGCTTCCCAGGCTCGCGAACTCCTCACCGAATACACCGGCCCCGACCTGATCAGCCTGGAGGCCGGACACATCCACCTGGACCGGGATCTTGACCGAGACCAGGACAGCGGTGCAGCAATCGGCGCCGCGCTGCACCTCCTGTTGCAAGGTCGCCAGGAACGGCCCCCGGTGCTGACCCCGATGATGGACGACGACCACGTGCTTGTCCGCCTCACCCCTGCGGCCTATCGCTCGTTCCTGCGCCGCACCTTCAGCACGGCTCCGATGCACCTGATTTGCGAGTCGTCCCCGATCATTCGCGCGATCGTGGTCGCATTGTTTCAGCGGCTGCGTAACAGCCGCCTGACCAAGCGGCTCCAGAGTCGCGGTGGCAACCTGTTCCTGCACCTGGACGACGGCGGCCCCGTCGAATTGTTCGAGGACATCGACGGCGACCCCATCACCGGCTGCGTCTTCTTCGAAGTCGCACTGCTGATCTACCGCAGTGCTCCCGACCGGTTCGACACCTACTTCACCGACCGGTACCAACTCGACACCGGCGTTCACGAGCATGCAGCCGCTCTGATGTCTCGCCACCACGCCGACTCCGGCGGCGGGCACGACGCCATAGTCACGGCGATGCAGCGCTACCGTCGGCGTTTCGCCGACGTCACAGACCCTCACCGGCCCGACCGGCACATCGTTGCTCTGGTCACCGAGGTCTTGGAAGCCGCCGACCCGCTGTTGGCGCATCTGAACGTTCTGGAGGACTACTACGAGGTCCAACAGCGCCGCGTCCGCGCGCTGATAGGCATTCTCAACCTGCCGCTTCGGTTGGTGACCGTGCACTTCAACGCCACCACGGGCCGTGTCGTCCTCACCGATGAATAGTCCAGCGACATCCGGGGCCATGCTGGTCACCGGCGCGTCAGGAACAGTCGGAACGGCCATCCTTCAGGCGCTCACCCCGCGTTGGGCGGGCCCCATCGTCGCCTTCGGCCGAACATGTCCTCGCCCCTCCGGAGGGCGGCACATCCGATTCTTCTCCGTCGATTTGGCGGACGAGGCGATGGTGCGCAGGGCTGCCGCCCAAGTCGCGGGCGGGCAACCGATTGCAGGGCTGGTCTGCGCCGCGGGCCTGGACTCCCGTGCCCGACTCGACGACTTCGCGCTGGACACGGCCGGCCCTTGCATGCAGGTCAATGCCTGGGCCCACGTGGAACTGCTTCGCGCGGCTCTAACCTCCCGAACGTCCGCCAAGTTCGCCACGAACGATCAGCAGAATGCGCTGCCGGTCGTGGTCGTCTCGAGCGACGTCGTCGGAGGCTCCTTGCCCGCCACGCTTGTGTATGCCGCCACCAAAGCAGCGGTGGAGGAGACCTTCCGTCACGCTGCGGCCGACCTTGCCCCACCCGGCATCGCGTTGCTGATCGTCCGCCTGCCTGACATCGGGGTTCCGATGCGGTCTGCCACTCCGGGGCCTCCACCCCCGCCTCGGGGCGGTAGGCAGCCTCGCCCTCTGCTCACCGCGGCCGCGGTCGCGGTCGCCTCCTTCCTCACCGTTCCGAAACCGAGCCTCGTGGAGGTGTGGGATGGGTGACTGGACCATTTCGGCGTCTGGCTTGCAGCCGGTGTCCGCACGTGCCTATGCCGCCAGGCTTGCCCCGGCGACCGTCACCCGGCCATCTCGGCGTACCTTCCTCGTTACCGGAAGCAGCCAGGCGGGCGTGGCCGCACTTGCGCAGGTGGCCTTAGAAAACGGGCACCAGGCGGTGCTTCCGCCTAGCGGCGTCCCTCGTGATGTACTGCTGCTTCCGGTAGGAGCCGCAGTCAACGTCGGTCACATCCGAGCTGATATCAGACCCGTGTCGGGCGAGGACGTGCGGAACGGCTGGGACCTGGCCTTGTTCACCTCAGGGAGCAGCACAGGACGTCCTCGTGGCCATGGATTCACGGCCGCCCAGCTCTCGAAGGTCACAGCCTGGTACAAGGCGATCTATCAGGCCACTGCCGACAGTGTCATCGTCACCGCGCTGCCCGCCGCCTATAACTTCACGTTCATCGCCGGTGCACTGCTCGCGGCCGGGCTCGGCGCCCGGCTTCACCTGACCGGCCAATCCGGCGAAGTGCTCACGGACGCTATGCGACTGGCCCGCCGGGCGGACCGGGTCATCGTCTTGGCGAACCCCATCATCCTCGACCGGCTAACTCCTGCTGGCGGCCTCCCGGCCAACGTCCTGATCGATTCTGGCGGCGCACCACTCAGCACTACCGCCATCACCGACTACCGCGCCCACGGTATCGACGTCCGTGAAGGCTACGGACTGACTGAGACCGCCTCCCTCACTCATTTCGACACGCAAGGCTCCGACATCGCCTTGGGCACTGTCGGAACCGCGATGCCCGGTGTGACGACTGCTCTCGCCCACACCGGCCAACCCGTCATTCGGGTGACGAGTCCTGCCGTGTCCATACCTCTTGACCCCGCAGAGGCGTCCTCAGGTGCGACGGTGCACACAACCGACCTCGGCAAGGTCGACGACCAAGGCCGTCTTCGGATACTGGGGCGTGTTGACGACCACCCGATCCACGGCCTGTGGCCCCACGACACCCTAGACGCGCTCGGCCCCCTGCTGGGCCGTCGCTGCGCCATGGTCCGCCATCCGGCGCCAGACCAAGTCACCGTACGGACTTTGACCCCGCTCAGCGCTAAGTCCGCTCACTCGATCAAAGACCGGGCCGCCGATCTGCTGGGCCTTCCCCTCGAGCATGTCACCATCACCGACCAAGGACGGACGCCGTTGCTGCACTCTGCGAAATTGACCCGCGCACACGCTTCCTAGAAGGCACACCCCATGGGTGAGCGGTTGGCGCAGTGTTCACCGGGGCGGAACGGCACGTCCTCCAGATGCAAGTCCAGCTGCCGGAGCCGAGTAGCTGGCGCAAGATCGTCAGCCCCTGATCGAGGAGCGAGTCCGAAGTCAAGCCGTCGAGGCTCACCTTGTCCACCGGACATGAGGACACTGGGCCCATCCAGGCAAACTTGCTTGGATGGGCAACTTTTCTCTTCGAGGAAAGTTGGCGAACCAGGCAAGTTTGCTTCGGATCCGGTACTTGCCTGAGGTGGGCAACCTGGGGTTCTGGGCAAGTTATGGGTCCGCCCCGGCGTGGGGCCGGCTGGTGTCACTGCTTGAGGACGGGGTGGTTGGCGCGGAAGGCGTTCTGCGGGTCGCGGGAGTACTTCAGTTCGCGCAGGCGGGTGAGGGTTGGCTCGGGGAAGGTGTCGGCGGCGGTCTCGTCGGGGGTCAGCAGTGTGTAGGGCTTGCGGCCGGTGATGACGGGGCCGAAGCGTTCGATGAGTCGGTGTTGTCGGGTGCGGGTGGCGTGCGCTAGGTCCGGATTGGGGCCGACGCCGGTCATCTGGAGTAGGTACGGCTCGGCCAGCGCTCCGCTCGCGCCGGGGCCCGGCTCGGCCATGGCGCCGGACAGGTGCCGGATCTGGATGGAGATCAGTGGGGCGATCGGCTCGGTCGCCAGGCCCTCGTCCAGCTGCGTCAGCAGTTCCGCGCGGGGCAACGAGGCGGTCGGGGCGGTCGGCTCGCCGGCGATGTCGCCCAGGTCGGCGACCGCCACGAGCCCGCGGTTGTCGCTGATCACGTCGCCGATCCGGTCTAGGTTGCGCAGGAGCGCGGAGCCCTCGCGCGGGTTGCCCAGGTAGGTCATGTCCAGGGCCACCATGGGCGGGGCGCCGGGAAACGCGAACCGGTTGTACCAGGCGGTCAGCTCAGGTGGGGCCTGGTCGGTGATCTTCCGGAAGGCCTCGAACACCTCGCCGCTGCGGGCGTCCGGCCAGATCATTCTTCCGCCGTACAGGCTCGGTGCCGGATGCAGATCGAACTCCAGTGACGTTACGAGAGCGAAGTCGCCTCCGCCTCCTCTCAGGCCCCAGAACAGCTCGGCATCGGACGCGTCGGTCACGCGGGCCTGGTTTCCGTCGGCGTCGACGATGTCGAAGGCGCGCACGCTGTCGGCGGCCCAGCCGTACCTGCGTCCGAACCAGGACAGGCCCCCGCCCAGCGTGTAGCCGGTCACGTTGACCACCGGTGAACTGCCGGCCAGCCCGGTCAGGCCGTGGGGCCCGGCCTCGGAGAGCACCTGGCCCCAGTTCACCCCCGCGCCCACGTGGGCCACCCGTTCGGACGGACGCATTCGCACGCCGTCCAGGTGGCCGGTGCGCAGCAGGATGGCGCCCTCTACGTCACCCGAGGCGTCGTGGCCGCCGGCCTGGGCGGTCACCGTCAGACCCGACCGCCGCGCGTAGCGGACCAGCGCGGCCACGTCCTCGGCGTCCTCGGCCTCCACCACGGCCGCCACTGGCTGCTCGATCGTCAGGTTCCAGGCCCTGCGCGCCGCATCGAAGCCGTCATCGCCCCGCTGCCACACCCGGCCTTTGACCACACTCCGCAGGTCACCCCTCGTCATACCGGCCTCCCTTCCCCGGCACCGGGAACCAGACGCCCGAACCGCAGATCGCGTTGAGGGTGCCCGACGCGGACCGGTTCGACACCGATCCCGGCGTCGAGGTGGTCACTCCGTTCGAGGACACCCACTTCGGGATCCGGGAGATGATCGTCCGGGGATCCCGATGGGCGAATTCCCGGCTGACTGGTCAGGCCCCGGCACGGGTGCCGGGGCCTGGGAGTGGGCTAGTCGAGCCGGAACGGGGAGGGCTCGGTCAGCGGATCTTGGGGACGTCGCCGAAGAGCGGGGCGACCTCCGTCCAGCGGTGGAGCTGGCAGCCGTCGTCGCGGCTGAACTTGGTGTCGATGTCCTTGCCCTGCCAGGTGCCCTTGACCGTGGCAATCGCGGGACCGCCGTAGATCTTGGTGCACATGGAGTCCTTGGGGACGGGCTTGAAGGGTTCCTTGGCCTTGGTCAGGGCCGCGCATGCGTCGGCGGCCTTCGGATGGGTACCGCCAGGGGGGTCGCAGGTCAGCGTCCAGGTCTTGGCGGGGGCCTCCGCGGAGGCCTTGACCTTGATGGTGAGGGATTCGGCCGGGGTGCCGGAGGGCTGCACGGACGTCGTGCCGGACGGCGCTTCGGCGGGGTTTCCGTTGGCCTGTTCGTCGCCGCAGGCGGCCAGGGTCAGGAGCATGGCCAGCCCGGGCGCTGCGAAGAGGAGCGTCCGATACCGCATGCGTGATTCGACGCAGGGCGGGTTCGCGCGGTTCCATGGGGGTGTGATGAATTTCGGGGAAGACGTGCCGGCCGTGGGCGCGGCCGACGTCCCGCAGGACGGCTATCTGCTGGACGTCCGGGAACAGGACGAATGGGACGCGGGTCATGCGCCCGAAGCGGTCCACATTCCCATGCGGCAGCTGGGCGATCGGGCCGGCGAGATCCCCCGTGACCAGGAGGTCTTCGTGATCTGCCGGTCCGGCCAGCGGTCCGCGCAGGTGACGGTGGCGCTCAACCAGGCGGGCTGGCTGGCCAAGAACGTCGACGGCGGGATGAAGAGCTGGGCGGAGGCCGGGCGTCCGATGGAGGGCGCCGGCGACGGGCCGCCCTTTGTGGCGTGATCTCCCTTTTGTGGGGATGACGACCGGTTGTACGATCGGGACTGACCGATAACCGCGGGAGCTCGGGCCAGAGCCGGGCTGAGAGGGCGGCCTGCAGGGCGTCGCCGACCGCATGAACCTGTCCGGGTAATGCCGGCGTAGGGAGTGTGTTCTGTGGCGTCCGATGCTGAGAAGCGCCTTCGTGAAGTCCCCTTCACCCTCGACGAACCCGCCCCCAGGGTCCTCGGGTTCTGGGACCAGAGCGCGTTCTGGGCCAACCTCGGCGTCAGCCTCCTGGCCTTCTCCGGCGCTTATACGGTGCTGGCGCCGGACGCCGACGGCCGGCCGACCATCTCCATCATGGCGGGCATCGTCGCGATGGCCGTCGGGACGATCATCGGCGGGCTCATGCTCGGCCTCGCCGCGGTCCCCGGCACCCGCACCGGCCAGCCCGCGATGGTGCTGCTGCGCGGCCTGTTCGGCGCGCGGCTGTCGTACGCGCCGACGATCCTGAACATCGCGCAGCTCATCGGCTGGGGGACGTTCGAGCTGATCGTCATCGCGGACGCGGCGCGCGAGCTGTGGGACGGGGTGCCGCGCTGGGGCTACGTGGTCGCCGCCGGAGTGATCACGACCGTGCTGACGGTCTGGCCGCTCGGCTCGGTGCGGCTTCTGCGCCGGTATGTCACGGTCGCGGTGGCGATCGCGCTCGTCTACTTCTATGTGGAACTCGTCCGGCAGCCGCTGCCCGACCTGACGGAGGGCTCGTGGGGCGGCTTCTGGATCGGCGCGGACGCGGCGCTCGCCGTGTCGATCTCCTGGGTGCCGGTCGCTGCCGACTACACCCGGCATTCCCGGACGGAACGGGCGGCGTTCGGTGCGGCGTCCGTCGGCTACTCGGTCACGCAGATCATCGCCTACGTCCTCGGCCTGCTGGCGCTCGCGCTGGTCGCGGGCGACACCACGCGCGTCTTCGACCCCTTCCTCGGCGCCACGCTCGGCGTGGTCTTCTTCGCGATCTTCGTGCTGCGGGAGGCGGACCAGTCGTTCGCCGACACCTACTCCACCGCCGTGTCGATCCAGAACCTCTTCCCGCGCGCCGACCGCCGCGTGCTGAGCGTGCTGCTGGGCGCCGGCATCACCGTCCTCGCGCTGGCCCTGGACATCGGCGACTACGCGGGCTTCCTGACCCTGATCGGCTCCGTCTTCGTCCCCATGCTGGGCGTCCTGGCCGCCGACTTCTTCCTGGGCCGCCGCCAGCACCCGTCCACTTCGTCCGGCGCGACCGATCCGGGCGCTTCGTCGGACCCAACGCGCGCCGACTCGGATGGCGCGAGCACCGTGCCCGGTGCGGACCTCTCGTCGGGTGGCGGGGAGGTCGTGTCGGCGGAGATCGATGCTGGGGCGGGCGGCGCGTCCGGTGGTGGGGCGTTGTCGAAGGCTGAGGCCGCGGCCCGGCTCGGGGGTTGGGACGTTTCGCGGCGGGCGCCGTCGCGGTGGGGGATGATCGCGGCGTGGGCGATCGGGTTCGTCGTCTACCAGTTGATCAACCCGGGCACCGTCGAGCACTGGGCGGGGTTCTGGCGGGACGTGCAGGACGCGCTGCACTTCGCGCCGCAGGGCTGGATGAGCGCCTCGCTGCTGTCGTTCCTGGTCGCCGGGGTCGCCGCGCTGCTCATCGGCCGGATTACCAGACGGTAGCCTTACCAAAAGGTAAGGTTCCCGTGGCAATTTACGATGCAAGTTACCCGGCGGCGTGCCGGAGTCCGGTGGCACGATGACAGACGTGTATCAGCACGTCCATGATCCGATCGCGCGGGCCGTCATCGAGAGCGCCGCCGACGCCATCGTGGCCGTTGACCAGCGGCATCGGGTGACCGTGTGGAACCCGGCCGCCGAGCGCATGTTCGGCTGGAGCGCCGCGGAGATGATCGGGCGCGTCCCGCCGATCGTCCCGGACGAGCTGAAGGCCGAGCACAACGCCGTCCAGGAGCGGCTGCTCACCCGGCCCGCCGGCGAGGGCGACAACGGGCAGATCTCGATCGCGACCCGCCGGTTCCACCAGGACGGCCGCCTCATCGATGTGCGCATCGACACGAGCCTGCTGAAGGACCCGGGCGGGACGCTGCTCGGCTGGGTGGGCGTGTACCACCCGGTCGAGGAGGACGAGATCGTCCAGCACCACATGACCGAGCGGGCGCGGCTCGTCCGGCGGCTGAACGACATCGTCGCCGACCTGAACGCCGAGCTGGACCTGGGCGTCGTCCTCGACCGGATCACCGCCGCGCTGATCGAGCTGACCGGCGCCGACGCGGGCGGATTCGTCCGGATCGAAGGGGAGCGGCTGCGGCTGGTCAGCATGTCCGGGTTGCCGGAGCACATGCGGGGACGGTCGGCGGAGCTGCGGTCGAGCCTGGTCGGGGAGCTGCTGCGGTCCGGGAAGACGGTCAAGCTCGCGACCGGTGAGCAGCGGCTCGGCGACCTGATCTGGTCGGAATTGCCCGGTCTGCACACGATCGCACTCGGGCTGTCCTATCTGCAGAACCGGCCATATGGGGCGCTCTACGCGCTGTTCTCCGGCAGCAAGGCCGGGCACACCGAGCTGGAGCTGCTCGAACTGCTCGCCGGGCACGCCGGGGTCGCGGTCGGCAACGCGGTCGCGTACGCGGAGGTCGTCCGGCAGCGGGCGCACGAGCGCGCGGTGATCGACTCCAGCGCGGACGGCATCGCCGTCCTCGACCGCGACCTCGTCGTCCGCCAGTGGAACCCGTCCGCGCACGCCCTCACCGGCATCCCGCCGGAGGACGCGATCGGCCGCCCGCTGCCGTTCGCCATCCCCGAGCTGGGCGAGATGCTCACGTTCCGGCTGGAGTCCGGGACGTGGCTGAACGTGCTGGCGGCGGAGATCGAGGAGACCGGCGAGCGGGTCGTCGACTTCCGCGACGTGTCCGAGGCGAAGGCGCTCGAAGAGGCCAAGGACCTGTTCCTCGCCACCACCAGCCACGAGCTGCGCACCCCGATCACGGTCGTGCAGGGCTTCGCGTCCACGCTGGTCAACCGGTGGGACGAGATGGCGGACGGCGACCGCCGCACCGCCGTCGCCACCATCGCCGAGCGCGCGCAGTCGCTCGGCCGCCTGGTCGAGCACCTCCTCCTGGGCTCCCGTGCGGGCGCCGACGAGCTGGCCGTGACGATCGAGTCGTTCGACCTGCGCCGGGTGCTGGAAGGGGTCGTCGCCGGGTTCCGCTCCCTGTCGCCGCTGCACCGCGTGGAGCTGGAGATCGCGCCCGACCTGCCGTCCTGCCAGGGGGACGCGATGGCGACCGACATCGTGCTCGGGCAGCTGCTGGAGAACGCGTTCAAGTACTCGCCGGACGGCGGGACGGTCAGCGTCCGCGCCCGCTGTGAGGGCCCCGACATCGTCGTGACGGTCGTGGACGAGGGGATCGGCATCCCCGCCGGCGACCATGAGCGGATCTTCGAGCGGTTCGTCCAGGGCGACTCGGGGGACCGCCGCCGTTTCGGCGGAATCGGGCTCGGGCTGTACATCGTCAAACGGCTCACGGAGGCGCAGGGCGGGAGAATCTCAGCCCATCCGGCGGAACGTGAGACATATCACATGGAATCTCGCAAAGCCTCAGTAAGTGCCGAGGTATCCGAAATGGAACGAACCATAAGTCCTCCGAACACGCTCCTGCGGACCGCGGACGGCCGCGGACCCGCAGGTGGCGCGCGTGCGGGCGACGGAACGTGCATGCGGCTCGTGCTGCGCGGCGCCGGCTGACCGAAGATGGTCACTCACCGTGACGACAGTCCCTCCAGGGCGGCCGGTGAGACCGTTGTGACCTGGGCGTTCGGCGGTCTCGACGGGTGGCAACCTTGGCTGGTGCGAGAAAGTACGGTGACCGCGGGGTGTGATGGACGAAACGAGCGCGCAAGGCATGAGTCCGCCGTTGGCTGGATAGATCCTTTGATGGTTGCCGTTGGTGACGAGATTCCGTTCGGGGGTGATCACCGTGACCGGACGACCGGTGACTCGTTGTGCAGGTGACGAACTCGATCGTCCGGGTTTCCGGTCACGGACATCAGGGCATTTCGGTCGTACCGGAAGAGCGACGACGGGTCTCGTCCGAGTAAGCGGAACCACGGGGAGGTGAGGGCGTCGAGCGTCGTACTGCTGCCACACGCACCGTCCAGCGTCGCGGTCGCCCGCAGGCGCCTCAGCTCGGAACTGGCCGACTCGGGGGTCTACGACTCGATCGTGGACGACGCGAGCGTCATCGTCAGCGAGCTCATCAGCAACGCGCTCCGGCACGCGCGGCCGCTGCCGTCCGGCCAGGTCAGGGTCTGCTGGCTGCGCCGCGGCGACGTTCTCGAACTGGAGGTCAGCGACGGCGGCGCCATGACCGAGCCGCGCCGCGGCCCCGGCACGCTGTCCTCACTCGGCGGGCGCGGACTAGGCATCGTCGAGGCCCTGTCGGACGGCTGGGGCGTGCGCCACGAGGAAGGCGCCACCACGGTCTGGGCCGTCCTGCGCGCCCCCAGGTCGGGCGGCGAGAACGGGCGTTCCGCCCCTCTAGGGATGCACGCCGTCGTTCCCGATCTATCCGACTTTCCGGACCTTCTGGACGAACCAGGCACCGGAAGCATGAATGGAACCGCCACAAGTAGGGCATATCCGGCATAGGAGGGCCCCGCCTGGAAGGAACCCCGCCCTACCTTGTATGGTCCTCCCAAGCTCGGGCGCTGTCGTGCCCCCGTCGACACCGCCCGAGCTCTATTTTTTTCTTTTTTCTCCTCCTTCGGGCCTGGCGGCCCTCCATCGTCGAAAAAAGTGCGATCGCTGGCATCGCATCCGACTCGCCTAGCGGCTCGCTGCGCGATCAGATTCTTGCTTCGCTCGAATCTGCCTTCGGACGCGATCGCAACGTTTCGGTCGCCACAACCTGGACTTACGGACGTCCCCCCTGCGGCAGACGCGTGGCCGATGCCCCCACCCAATGCCAGCGCGCTCCCCCTGCCTTGCGCACCTTGGCCTCTGATCTGAGGCCGTTTGCTCCAACACGCCCTGCCTTGTAGTCCCTGGCTGAGGGCGCCGGCCGATGTGAGCGTGTGGTGTCTGCTTCTTGGAGCTTGGCCTTGACGTCGTGATGGTTGGGGGTGGGTGTTTCGCGCTCGGGGGTGTGGGTGGCGCTTTATCACATTGGGCGCTGCCGACGAAGAGGACAGTGTAACAGTCGGTGGCGGACCACCTCACCAACG
>NZ_JABXFD010000520.1 GCF_013372625.1 Actinomadura sp. BRA 177 | reverse complement strand
TTGTAGTGTTGTTACTTTGTTGTGAGGTGATGGTAGAGCAGTCGCCAAGACTAACACGCTCCCGTTCGTCGGCAGCGTCATATGTGTATAAGGGCCAGCGGCCAGACGGCGGGCTGCCAGGGGCGTCGGGTGGAGGCGCCGAGGACGGCGGCGGCCATGACCGGGGGCACGGCGTCGGCGATGCGCTGGAACCGTGACGAGCGGGACCCCTGCCAGGGGTAGGCGGGCGGGAAGGTCTGCAACCGTCCGGCCTCGCGGTCGGTGAGGCGTCCGGCGACGGGTCCGAGGTCGGTGCGGTACCAGGTGCGGGCGCCGTTGCCGGTCAGCGATTGCGCGGGCCGGTCGGCGGCGAACTCGTTGCCGCCGGACGTTTGGCGGTTGCCGCGGGTGTTGACTCGCACGCCGTCCGGCCAGCCGAGGGCGGCGGCCATCGAGGTGAGCGGGAACGGGGTGACGGGGTTGGGCGGTCGGTCGGTTGGGCCGGGGCCGAACCGGTGGCAGTCCCACCGGGTCCGGTAGGGCAGGCCGGTCAGGTCGGGGGCGCCGTCGCGGGTGGCGATCAGGAAGACGCGGGTGCGGCGGGTGGCGGCGCCGAAGTCGTCGGCGCGCAAGGTCAGGACGGTGCAGGCGTCCCAGCGGTGGCAGGCGGCCAGTTCGGCGGCGAGCTCCTGCCAGATGCCGGCGACGGCGGGCACCTGTTCGGCCACCAGCCATCGCAGGTTCGGCGCGTCGAGGGCGAGGTCGAGGGTTTCCAGGACCAGCGCGGTACGCGGGTCGGCGACCTCGGCGGCGATGCCGTCCAGGGTCCGGCGCGGGTGGTGGCTGTCGGCGAGGTGCTCGACGGCGGCCAGGACGGTGGCGTAGTCGGTGCGGCCCGACCGTTTGCCGGATGCGGCGTAGGTGGGGCAGGGCGGTCCGGAGATCCAGCCCTCGGCGTCGGCGAGGTGGGCGGGGTCGAGGGCGCGCACGTCGGCTTGCACGCGGGGGTGTCCGGCGGCGCGGGCCGTCGCGCACGCGTCGGTGTTGGTCTCGTAGCCGAGGGTGGGGGCGAGGCCGATCATGCGGGCGCCCTCGGACAGTCCACCTGCGCCGGCGAACCCTTCCAGCACGGTCACACTCATGTGCGGGCGGGTCATGTGGCGTCCTCGGGCAGGATGATCCGTCCCTCGGGCGTGAGCACGAACTCGTGGCCGTGCTCGCAGGTCCACAGGTCGCCGAGGGCGTCGGGGGCGAGCGCGGCCCAGCACGTGACCTCGGTGCGGCAGTGCGGGCAGTCGGGGCCGTCGAGGACGGGCCAGCGGACGACCGGGATGGAGAAGTCGGCGGGGCAGGCGCGGCAGCGCCAGACGTTGACCTCGGCGCCGTCGGCGAGGGTGGCGGGGCCGATCCATGCCACGTCGGCGGGGCGCTGGCAGGTGGGGCAGTCGGGTCCGGCCAGCATGGGCCATTGCTCGACGGGCGGGACGTCGGGCGGGTTGTGCGTCATGATGGGTGTACCTCCATTTCGCGGGTCCTCGTTGGGGCACGTGAGCGGTTGGGGTAGGGCGGTCCGGCGGCGTGCTTGGTGGCTTGTGCGCCGGGCCGTCCGTCTGTTTGTCGGGTGGTCGGCGGCGCCGCCGGGGCCGGTCGGTGGTTAGCGGCGGTTGCGGTCGATGCCCTTGAGGTGGGTCCAGACGCGGCGGCCGGGGCGCAGCTGCGCACCCTTGCCTCCGCAGCGGTTGCAGTAGCGCCACGCGCGGCCGG
Source organism: Actinomadura sp. BRA 177 (assembly GCF_013372625.1). Taxonomy (GTDB): domain Bacteria; phylum Actinomycetota; class Actinomycetes; order Streptosporangiales; family Streptosporangiaceae; genus Spirillospora. The sequence continues at coordinate 15,867 of NZ_JABXFD010000520.1, read as the reverse complement.
ACGGGGAACGGAACCGTCCCGCACCGTCGCATTTACGGCACGCCCGATACGGCCAGATCACGCAGTGGAGCAGGTAGCCGGCGGCGGCCAGGACGGCGAGCAGCAGCCACGCGCCGAGGTTGGGGCCGGTGTGGCTAGCGGTGGCGAGCAAGGGGCTCACAGGTGCCTCCAGGGCGGTTTTTGGCATGGGTGCAGGTAGGGGCCGCTAGATGCTTGATCGCTGGTGGTGGCGGATTTGGGTCGCTAGCCGGGCCGCTAGGTCTAGCGGTGGGGGCCGCTAGACCTAGCGAGGGCCGGTCGGGCGTCACCGAGCGGCGTCGCCGTGGTCGTTGAGTGCGTCGAGGATGTCCGCGGCGGTGATGCCGCGGCGGTTGCCGCCCTTGCCGGTTTGGTCCTGTCCCCAAATCTGTCCGGTGGCGATGCCGTGCGGTTTGAGTGCGGCGGCCAGGTGCTTGGCCTTGCCGGTCGGGTCGAGGTCGCCCCATGCGCCGTAGGTCGCGGGGCGTAGTTCGGCGAGGCGGGTCACGACGGTCTCGGACCACACCTTGTCCTCGCCGGGCAGCAGAACGGCGGCCACGTCGTCCAGCAGCGACGAACCGTCCTCGGCGGGTGTGGTGTCCTCGCCGGCGGCGTAGCCGGTGAGGGTTCCGGTGGCTTTGCGGGCGGTGCGGGCGCGGTCGGCGATGCGGTCGGCGGTGGGGCCGTCGAGGTAGTAGCCGCGGGCGATCTGGGGTTCGTCTGCCTCGCCGGCGAGGTAGCCGATGCCGCGGTCTTGCTTGGTGAAGGTGGTGGCTCGGATCCCGTTCTTGTACATCGAGGTGCCGAGGATCATGTCGTTTTCGAGTTGGCCCATGACGCGCAGGCAGAACCGGATGCCCACGTTCGCCGAGATGCCGGTCGGCAATGAGTCCTTGTCCGGGCGCTGGGTGGCGAGCAGCAGGATGACGCCGAGGGCGCGGCCACGCTTGATGATCGCGGTGGCCAGTTCGCCGGCCTCTTTGCCGTATTCGGGGTGGGAGAACAGCTCTTGGCACTCGTCCACCACGAACACCAGCGGCCCGAGACCGTAGGTGGTGGACGCGGCCAGTTGCGGGGTGACCTTGTTCTCCGGGCGGACGTCCTTGGGCAGTCCGGCCAGGGTCTTGGCGCGCCTCTCCAGGTCCTTGTAGACCTCGCGCAGGCTGGCGAGGCACTCGCCGATGGTGACGTCGTCGGGGCCGGATCCGTAGTGGTGGGCGACCTTCTCGGCGAAGTCCAGGTCACCGGTGCCCTTGAGTTCGAACACGCGAAGCTGCGCGGTGGGGTCGAGGGCGGCGGCCAGGAGCGGGACCTTGAGCGCGAAGGTCTTGCCGGCGCCGGGCATGGCGCCGATCAGCATGTTGGCGTACATCAGGGTGAGCGTGACCGGGCGTCCGCGCTGGTCGGTGCCGAACGGGATGGCCTTGAACACGTCGGCGGTGGCGCCGGTCTTGGCCAGCGGCCACACCGGCGGGCGGACCTGGTTCATGTCCTGGTCACCGACCCACAGCACCAACCGTCCGGCGTGCTGGTGGTGGGCGGGTTCGGGCCACACGCAGCCGAGGGGGCGGCGTAGGCCGGAGGCGAGGCGGTCGCGGCGTTCCATGATGTCGGTCGCGGTCACGCCGTACGGGAGGTCGACCTCGGCGCGCCATCCGGGGCCGTCACGGGTGATCGGCGCGGGGAAGGTGATCCCGGATCCGCCCTTGCCTACCGCCTTGTTGATCTCGGCGTTGCCGAGCGCGGCCAGCGCCCGCACGACAATCTCACTGGTCAGCTTGGGCGCCTTGGTCGAGACAACCGCGGTGTCCAGGATGCGGCGGTCGGTCGGGGTACCGATCCACCCGAGCAGGAACACCAGCGCGGCCAGGACGGCGGTTTGGGTGACGCCACCGGCGGCGGCCACCGACGCAGCGGCCAACCCGCCACCGACCACACCGGCGCCGGTCACCATGAGGCGGGCGCGGACGCGGTCGTTGCGCTCGCTCATCAACTTCAAGTACGCCTCGTCGTTGCGGCGGTCGATGGCGTGCGTACGCAGCGGCCGGGCGTCCATGTCGAACGTCCACCGCCACGTACCGGCCACCACCCGGAACAGGCCACGCGGCGAGCGTCCGGCCAGCCGCAAGCCGTAGAGCGGGATCCGGACGGCGTGGTACCCGGTGACGTGACCGGCGTACCCGACCGCCCACCGGACGGTGGCGCGTGCCTCGCTGCGGTCGCGCAGCCACGGGGCGATGATCGGGCGTCGCTGCGCACGCTCGCCGGTCATCCGGCGGGCGCGCACGTCCGGCCGGAACGTATCGGGACGGTCCACCAGCACGCGGCCCTCAAGCGCCTCGCCGTCATCCGTGCCGTCGTCCCCGTCGCCGGACGGGACCGGCGTCGGGTGGGGCGGGTCGGTCGGCGGGGCGCCGTTGCCGATCCCGTCGGGTCCGGCGGTCGGGGCGTCGAGGTCGGGCGCCACCTCGGCGGCGTCGTCGGCGTGGCGGACGGGCAGGCGGACGACTTCGCCCATGGCCTTGGCGTGGTTCATGATGCGTTCTCTCCCTCGGCGGACGGCGCCGCGGCGATACCCTCGATGGCCGGGACAGCGCTGGTCGGGACGTCGGTGGGGTAGGTGGGCACTTCGGTCTTGAGGCGGGCCAGCAGGGCACCGACGCGGGCGTTACCGGCGCTCTGTCCAGCGGCACGCAGTCGGACGGCCAGTGCGTTGCGGGTCAGGGGCTGGCCGGACTCGGCGAGGTCGGCGGCGATGCGCCACCCGAGCGGCATGAGGTCGTCCACGTCCGGCGGCGGCGTGGCGGCCTTGCCCGTCTTGCGGGACGGACGTGCGGACCGTCCACCGGGACCGCCCACCTTCTTGGGTGCGCCCGTCCGCTTGCCCGTCCCGGACGGTCCGGCGGACGGTCCACCGGTCGGCAGGGTGGACGGTCCGGACTCCAGTGCCGGACGGTCCACCTCGGCGACGCCCGGACGGTCCGCCACCGGTCCGGCGGACGGGACGGCGGTCACCTCGGCGGCCGGTCCCCCGTCCGCGGGGGCGAGGTCGCCGAGCCGGTACAGGGCGCGCACCCGGCGGGGGGCGCGGCGGCGCCATGCCCACCGCCCGTAGGCGTCTTGCAGGTCGGTCAGGGCCAGGACGCGGGCGCGTTCACGGGCAAGCGCGTCGGGGTAGGAGCGGATCTCCCACAGCACCATGCGGCGCCACAGCTTGAGCGTGGGCCACGGCGCGAGGATCCAGCGGGACGGGCGGATGCCGTCCATGCGGGTGCCGTTGGCGATGCCGGCGCGGATCCGGATCACGTGCGCGGCGATCTCCACCGCGCACACCCACAGCGCCGGGAGCATGGCGTGGGCGAGGCGCCCGAACGCCGTCGACTGCTCGGCGACGTTGAGATACACGGTCGCGGCGGTCAGCGCCCACGGGACCAGCCGCAGCCACCGAACCCGCATGTCGAGCCGGGCCAACACGATGTCGAGGGCGGCGAAGATCGCAATGCCCAGGTCGATACCGATCGGCACCGACCACGCCAGCCGCCCGAACGACGGCCGGGCGGCGTCGGCCACCGCGGCGAAGCTGTTGACGAACCCCAACAGCCCCAGCACGGCCACCAGCGCGGCCACCACGGCAACCGCGGTGAACTCGTTACTGGTCAGCGCCCGCCCCTGCGACGCACCCCCCTCGGCGCCCTCGGCGGGGCCGGGCGAGGGCGGCGGCGAGGCGGGCGGGTCGGTCGGGACCTCGTTGGAGGACGTCAGCGGTCGGAGCGGGATCGCGGCGTGGTCGGCGGCGTGCGGGTTGGTGGCCTGTGCGCCGAGGTTCGCCGAGACGTGGAACGGTGTGGCGGTCATGCGGTGTGCCTCCCATCGGGGGCGGTCCGGACCGGGCCGGAGTCGACGCCGGGACGGTCGCCGGCCGGGCGGCCGGTCGGAGCGTCGGCGGGGTGGTATTCGGTGTCGAGGTCGGCGGCCATCACCGACCGTCCGCACGCCTCGCAGCGGAAGCGGACCGGGCCGCCGTCCAGCCGGGTGCGGCAGGACGGGCAGCGCTTGACCGGACCGGCGTGCAGGGTCCGGCGGGGCGCGGCGCCGTAGACGGGCGTGGGCGTGGGGGTGGTCATGCCGCGGTCACCTCCGCTCCGGCGAGGTCGGCGCCCTCGGCGCACTCAAGGCAGGTGCCGAGGTGGCGGGGCAGGACGTATCCGGCGTCGCGCCCGCACTCGGGGCAGTGCCGGCGGGCGGCCAGCGCCTTGCCGAGCGCGATGCGCTGACGCTCGGACGGCACGCGCTTGGGCAGCGCGAACCGGACGTCGTACAGGTAGGCGGCGCGCACGCCGCCGGGCGCGTTGTAGCGGCGCGAGTTCCACAGCACCTGACCGGCGATCTCCTGACCGCCCGGACGTAGCCCCTCGGCGGCCAGCTGGCGGCGGGTGCGCAGGTGGCCGGGGGCCATGCGCCACGGCCACGTGGGGATCCCGTACCGGGCGCCGGTCGGGTCGAAGAACCGGGCGGAGCTACGGCGGCGGGTCATGCCGTCACACCCCCCACCGGGGCGAGGTCGGGGCGCTGCACGGTGACCAGGTGCCAGCCCTCGGCGCGCAACGTCCGATAGGCCATGTGCCCGGCGTACGCCGTGACCACCACAGCCGCCACAGTCGTCAGGGCGACGGTCGGCGCCGGGTGCGTGATCAGCAGCACGACACCGGCGGCGGCCAACCGGACCGGCGAGGCACACACCCAGCACGCCGCGGCGAGCGCGGCCAGGACCACTATCAAGGCGGTCATCGGCCCTCCCTCGGCGCGTCGAGGGCGGCCAGCACCGGCGACAGGCGAGTGTCCAGTAGCGCGGCCAGCCGCTTCACCGACGCCTTGGCGTCGGCCACCGTCAGCAGGTCGGGCGTGTCGGTGGGGGCGTACAGGTCGGCGGCGGGGATGTGGAACACCAGCAGGGTGCTGGTCAGCATCGCCGGACGCAGGGACAGCACGGCGTCGGTGGGGACGTAGTAGCCGCGTTCCCACCAGTCGCCGCGGTCCCACTCGGCGAACCCGGCCACCTCGGCGAGCGCGGCCGGGCGAGGCGTGGCGACCTGCACGCGGGCAATCAGCGCGGGCGCGTGCTCGCTGCCGGTGAAGGTCACGGCCTGGAGGCGTTCGGCCGTCCAGTGCAGGTAGGGCGGCGCCATGGTCGGCGAGGTCGCGACCTGCCACGCGGCGGCGGCGAACTCGACCGGGTCACCGGTCACCGTGCCGTCGCCGTCCGGGGATGCGAACAGCTTGGGGTAGCGGCGCAGGTACACCCCGAACCGGCTGACGCCGTCGGAGGCGCCGGCGCGGTCGTCGGCGTCGTCGTAGGTGAACATCATGGCGGCGCTCACTTCTTCTTGCCGGACTGTGCGGCGTCGTAGGCGTCCCGGACGGACTTGGGCTCACCGTTGGGCCACGTCGAGGACTTGCCGGTCGTCGGCTTGTCGGCCATCGTTGGAACTTCCTTCCGTTGAGGAGGAACCCGGGGCGTCGCGTTCTTGGTCGTTCGGGCGTCCCGGGCCCTCGGCATCACCGGCGCGTGTCGCCGGTCGGGTCGGTCGGGGCGCCCTCGGCGGGCGCGTCGAGAGTGACGTCGAGGTAGAGGGAGACCAGCGCCGAGTTCCCACGGCGCGGGTAGGGCCGGGAGGTCTCCAGAACGGTCACCACGCTGGCGATGCGGGCGGCGGCGGTGTCGACCTCGGCGGGCGGGCCGGTCAGGCGGATCTTCACTGGATGCCTCCCAGCAGCAGCACCGCGCCGGCGAGCGCGAGGAACACCACGGCGATCAGGACGCGGATCCGGGCATGCGGGTCGGCGCCGAACATCACGCCACCTCGCCCAGGTCGTTGGCGGTCGGGTCGAGGTTGGCGAGCGTGGCGAGTTCGGCGGTGGTGAAACCGGCCCACACCCCGTACTCGGGGCGGGTCCGCATCGCCAGCTCGAAGCACGCGCCGCGCAGCGGGCAGGACTCGCACACCTCGGCGGCCACCAACTCACGGGCCGCGCGCTCGTCCGGCGACTCGACGCCGTCCGGGCCGGTGTGCAAGTCAGGGTCAAACCGGCACTGAGCGCCCGTGATGGGCTTACCGCGCAGGTCGACACCGGCCAGCGCAACGAACGGGGACAGGGAACGGGACACGGGCACCTCGTTGGAGTCAGTGAGCGGTCGGGCGGCGCGGCCCTCGGCGGCGTGCGTGGCGGCTTGTGCGCCGAGGGCGAGCGTCTGTGAGCGGTAGATGGTCATCGCGGGTCAGCCCAGCGAACCGGCGAAGGTGCTGATCGCGTGAATCACCTGGTTGACCAGGTTCGCGGCCTTCTCCGGGTTGTTGATCGCGAAGATGGCGACCGCGATGCCGGCGAGCCACTGCGGGATCTTGCTGGACTTCTGCGGGAACATCTGGCGTACCTCCAGGGGAAGCAACTGACTCAAGCCAGTCGTTCTGTATTGAGACAGTAGGCGCACCGGGATCCCTCGTCAAGGGCCCGTCTCAAGACAGTTGGGTAGGGTGGTTTCGTGGCGGACAGAGATGATGAGCGGCTACCAAGCCGACGTGTCGCGAGTCTCCTTCGCGCCGAGATCGAGGAGGGGACACGGTATCCACCGGGTCGCAAGCTGCCCTCGTATCGACAGCTCGCGGACCGCTACGACGTCGCGACCAACACCGCGGCGGCGGCCGTGCAGCTTCTCGCCAAAGAAGGACTCGTGACGATCCGGCCGGCGAGCGGTGCCTACGTGTGTGTTCGCGGCGAGGCTGAACCCGACGTGCGAGACGAACTCACGAAGATTCGTGCCCAGCTCCACCGGTCGCGGTCGGAGTTGGACGACGTCGAGAGAGCCTTGGCGCACTTGCTTAATCGCCTCCCCTCGGCAGAGTCGGGCGGGTGATCGCTTCGTCATGTCATCAAGGTTCTGTTGTCAGGTGGGATGGTCGAAAGCTCGAACCATGGGCTCGAACACTTCACTGACATTCGGCTGACATCGCCCCCAACTTGCTCTCGGAGACCCCACCCCCATGGCCACCGATGCGGTTGCAGAAGCGAGGAAAGTGCTAGGTCGGAAGCTTCGCGGCTTTCGTGAGGCTTCTGGTTACACACAGCAAGAGCTTGCTGGCCTGCTCGGCTACTCCCGTCCGCGTGTCGCTGGCGCGGAACGTGGCGATAGTTGCTCTGAACTGTTCTGGCAAGGATGCGACAAACTTCTTAATGCTGGTGGCGCCCTCACCTATAGCTATCAAGAGATAGAGAAGATCCGGCGCGCAGAAGCGCGCGAGGTGGCGGAGACGGAGCGTATAGAGCGGGCACTCCGTACGGTTCCCCTTCCGCGGGGCGATTCGAATACTGTTGGTGAACTCGCGGGATTTTCTGCGCGGTCGCATAAATTCATCGCCGCATTCGTAGGGGTTGAGGCTGCTCAACGGGCCATCAGTGCATGCGATGCGCGAGTGGCTGACGATTCGCACTGGATATCTTGCCGGTCGGCACCCTATGCGCACTCGTCCGGGCAATGTGAGTTGCACATCTGGCCCTTTGGGGTCGCAATATTCCACCTCGTCGAAGATCTTACGATGCCCAATATTGCCAGCCTCGCCCTGTGGAGAATGCGGAGTTACGCCGAGAATCTGGCATGGGCAACTACAAACCTGCGACAGTTGACCGGTGCCGAGGACGTTAGCGCGTCGTATGTGCTCAGTGCGTACTGGGTCACTGAACCGGAGTGGGCGCATGGCCAGCTCGATGACGCCTTGCGGACGATTTGCACACCAAGAATCCTGTTGCAGCGCGAATCGCGTCTACTGGAGAGCGACAGGGGAGAGGCGGAACGGGCGGAGCGCAGAGTCCTTGCCAGTGGTCACGACGGGAGCGGGATCGAACCCTTTGGGCTTAGCGGCGTGTCCATCGGCTACGCTGCATGGTCGGGCGTGGTCTATCATCCCATTTCGCCGAACCAAGCTCTAGCCGAGGGCGATCTAGTCGCATGCGAGTTGGCAACGCAAGCGGTATGGGCCTACTGCGAGTACATCAACCGGCAGATTGAATTTGGCATTGATCCGGTCCTGCCTGATGTGCACGGGTGGCGCTTCCTACGTGGCGCAAGGTCTCGTCTCGTAAACCCTCGACCGCAGGAAACGGGGCAGCATCGCTCGATGAGAGATGCGATCGTAAGGACTAGCGGACTGCTGGAACACCTCGACCAAGCCATAGACATAGCCCGTCAGTCGCAGAGTTAGGGGATACGGTGACCTCAAGAAGTTCCGTGCTGGTCGTTGTGGATGTTCAAAACGGTTTCGTTCGCGAAGAGTCGCGCCACGTCGTACCGGTGATAGCCGACCTAGTCGAACGCTGGCAGGCGGCAGGTGGTGATGTCATCTTCACGCGCTACCTCAACTATGAGGGCAGCCCATTTGAGCGATTGATCAAATGGAAAGAACTTCGTACCTCCCCTCAAATAGACATCGTCCCCGAACTTGAGTCGCTCGCCGCAAAGGCAACGGCCATCATCGATAAGACGGTCTATAGTCTCTTTGGAGACGAAAAGGGGCGATCGCTGGTCAGTGAACGCGGTTGGACGGATATCTACGTGTGCGGCATCGCAACGGAGAGTTGCGTTCTCAAGACGGCCGTAGACGCATTCGAACTCGACTTGAACCCGTGGCTGGTCGAGGATGCTTCCGCGAGCCATGCCGGCAGGGATGTCCATGAGGCGGGCGTCCTGGTTACTAGGCGCTTCATCGGCGCCGACCAGATCATCACCACGGACGACATCCCCGCTTCCCTAGTCGGCGAGGCGCCGAGCAAGCCCAGAGACTCGGAGCGAGTACCGAAGTGAGTACCTACCGGGGTGGACGCGTGTGGACTCCAGTGGACGCCTGTGGCGTCCTGACTTGAGACGTCCGGCCGGTCCGACACCCGTCTCTGCTGGTGTGGCCTGTTCGAGTCCAATCGCGGGAGCGAGGCGACCTCGCCTACTCGACGGGCTTCGCTCCGTCTTCGCCGGGGCCCGCAGTATCCGCCGGGGGCGACCCCCGGAGCCCCTAGGCCACAACCAGCCCCTACTCGTCCGGTTCCAGTCCCTGCTGGGGCGAGTACCTCGCGACGGAAAGCCCGAAGCACGGTCATCGCACCCCGGACGGCGCTGGCCTCACCGGGGAAGAGCAACGACTCGAAGCGGGCGGTTCCGAGTGGCTCGCCCAGAGGTCCCGCAACGCCCCGACGCACCGTCGAGAGAGCTTGAGTGTACGGCGGGACGTCTTGGTCTTGGTGTCGCCGGTCGCTCGCACGGAGCGCCAGACGTAGACGGCGGACTCCTCGTGATCCCACCCGGCTTCACGTACGGACGCCATTGAGCGCCCGGCTCGGCGAAGTTGGACTCGAAGAGGCGTTCGGCTATCCATGGGGCCTCTCTATTGTGCGGCGTGTCCTGTGACACGCCGAAACCTCGTAAGTCGGATATCGTGCGAAATTTCCTGTCGTGCCCTTGAAGGGCGGCGTTCTCACAAGGCATGGCCGTGTGATGACGCTGCCGGGCACAGAAGTTCCATGCGGGGTCGATTCGTTCACCGAGAGACTGTCGGTACTTGCCGCTAGCATGACCGTCATGGAGCTTTGGTTCGTCGTCCTCGTGATGGTGCTGGCGTACCCGACATATCTGGTGATTCGGGAGATCCGAAAATACCGGTACTTCGCCAGCGAGGAATTCCTCGCTCACAAGGCCGAGATCGCCGCTGTGGTCGTTGAGCACAACGAGGTAACGGAGTACACATCGGAGATCCATAGCAGGGGCTCGTTTCAGCTCGGCGCGTCGTCCACGGGAGGCCGGGCGAACCTGGCGGCCTTCGAGAACACGAGTCACTGGAACTATCGCCGTGACCGGAATGTGGCAAACTACGCTGCCCCGAACGTGCACAACTGTTCGCTGCAGGTCGTCCGGAACGCCAGCGCCGATCCACTCAAGTACCTGATGAAGTACTTCGACATCAAGGCCACCGAGGCCAGGCTGACGGAAGTGGAGACTCTTGGTGAAGAGATCTCCAGGCTCGAGAACGCGGTGTCCAACCTGGCTGAACGCGAGAGGGACATCGCCCGGTCCATCAACCCGCCGGCCTTCATTCTGAAGCACTATGCCCGGGAGTTCATGGGACGCGTCGGAGTCGAACTTTCCCCGATCAGTGTTCCGTATCCCGTCTATGTCTTCGAGTACGTCAGCGCCGGCGGCAACAGCTCACAGCGCACGAGGATCACACTGGACACCCGGACGATCGACGCCCTGGTCGAGACGCTCTCACAGAAGATCCGCTGGCGGAAGAGCGCGGCAGGGCAGCGCGCCTTGATGACCGCCACTCTGCGAGAGCGCATCAAGGCGCGCGACAACTACACGTGCAAGTACTGCTCGGTGTCGATCGCGGCAGAGCCCCATCTGCTCTTGGAGGTGGACCACATCATCCCCGTCTCCAAGGGTGGTCTCTCCGTTGAGGGGAACCTCCAGACCCTGTGCTGGCGCTGCAACCGGACCAAGTCGAACAAGGTCGGGTAGTCCAACGGACTGCTCCGGTCGTTCCAGCGCCGCCGTGACCGGTGATTTCTGTGCGCCGTGGTGGTCTGTACGCGGAGTACCGACTCACAGGAGGCTGACGCCGTGCGGAAACTGACCTTCGCCATGAACCTGAGCCTGGACGGATACGTCGCGGCGCCCGGGGACGACCTCGGCTGGAGTGTGCCGAGTGACGAGCTGTTCCAGTGGTGGTCCGACCGGGTGGGGTCGACGGACCTGGCGCTGTACGGGCGCGGACTGTGGGAGGCGATGAGTTCCCACTGGCCGACCGCCGACCAGCAGCCCGGCGCCACCCCTGCGGAGAAGGAGTACGCCCGCCGCTGGCGGGACATGCCGAAGGCGGTGTTCTCCTCGACGATCAGCACGGTCGACTGGAACGCCCGCCTTGTCACCGGCGACGCGGTCACCGAGATCACCCGGCTCAAGGCCGAGGACGGCGGCCCCATGGACATCGGCGGCGCCACACTCGCCGCGGCGGCGATGCGGGCCGGGCTGATCGACGAGTACGTGCTGGTCACCGCACCGGTCTTGGTGGGCGGCGGCAAGCCGTTCTTCACGGCCCTGGACAACTGGGTGGACCTGAACCTGGCGGAGACCCGGACGTTCCCCGACGGCATCCTCCTGACCAGGTACGAGACCAAACGCTGAGTCCCCCGAGTGAGGAGCCACCTGCCCACGGGCACTGGGCGATCAGCCTTCCTTCAGGAGGGAGACCGCCCGGTGGACGGCGTCGGGGTCCGCGATGTGGAGCTTGGCGAGCAAGCCGTCGACGTCGCTGGACGATACGAGGATGCGGCCGGCAGCCGTCCAGATACCCCCGTCCTGCGTGATCGTCCACGCGGGGAAAAGGTGCTGGAGCAGTAGCAGCGTGACGGGCTCGTTCATGAGGGTCGTCCTTGCGGGTCAGGGCTGGTCGAGTTTCGCCCAGACGACCTTTCCGCCCTCATTGAGCGGACGGACGCCCCACTCCCGGACGAGTTCGGCCATGAGGAGGAGGCCGCGGCCGCCCGTGGCGGCGTAGTTCTCCACCTGGATCTCCGGCCGCCCCTCTCCGGCGTCCCACACCTCCACCACCGGGAGACCGTCGCGCTCGTCGCGGAAGATCCGGACGACGATCTGGCCCTTCCCGTGCCGGAAGCTGTTGGTGACCAGCTCGCAGACCACGAGCCGGCCCACCCTTGGCGAACGGAACGGAGGCCGGAATCTGACCGGTCTCCGCACCAGAGATCAGCGACTCCGAAAAGTTGATGCGTTCGGCGAGTTCGGCCTGCGTGCGCCCGGCCTTGGTGCGGTAGTGCCGTAGTTCGCGGCCCCATACTGGCCTGGGGGCTGTAGGGGTCCATGCGGTCCTCTCGTTCGATATGCCGGACTTCAAGAGCTTCAAACGATCTCGGGTCGACTCCAGAGCTTCTCCGAAGCGTCGCCATTCGCCTACCGACCGTAGCTTTACCGTCCCACGCTGGAAGACGCTTCGAGATAACCCCACACGAAGGTCGTGCCCGATGTCCGCACCTGCACTTGCTCCAGAGGTCCCGCCCACGCTCGTCCTCGACCCCGACGACCAGGCCCCACGCCTCGCCCGGACGTTCCTCGCCGACCTGTTCGCCGAGTGGGGGATCAAGGACGACTACGGCATGCGACCTCGAACTCGAAACGGGCGGCGCATTGCTGCGCGCACTGGACTTCAGGAAGGCGCAGCGCTTCCCGGCCGGGTTCGCCGAGTACCTGGAGGTCGAGAAGAAGAGCGGCATGATCCGCTGGTACGAGGGATCGTGCATCCCAGGTCTCCTCCAGACGCCCGACTACGCCCGAGTACTCCTCCGTGCGGGACGTCCCGGCGACACAGACGAGGAGGTCGAGGCACTCGTCGCCACGCGCATGGAGCGCAAGAGGTTCCTCTCGGAGCCAGAAGCGCCGACCCTGTGGGCCGTGGTGGACGAGACCGTGCTACGGCGCCCGATCGGCACCGCCAAGATCATGCGTGACCAGTTGGCATACCTGCTCGATGCCGTCGAGCACCCCAAGATCACCGTCCAGGTCCTTCCGTTCGATACCGGTGCCCACGCTGGACTCACCTGTTCCTTCATCCTGTTGACTCTCACCGACGGGGTGACAGTGGCATACGCTGAAGATCTGACAGGCGGACGGTTCATCGAACGTCCAGATGACCTGAGCCACTGGGTCACGTGCTACGAGTCGATCAAGTCGTCGGCGTTGCCGGTGAAGCAGTCGGCGGAACTCATCCGCCGCATCATGGGAGAAGATCATGGACGTGAGTAAGGCGGCTTGGCGCAAGTCGTCGCGCAGTTCGGGCAATGGCGGCGCGTGCGTCGAGGTCGCTGGACTTTCTGCGGCAATCGCCGTCCGCGACTCCAAGGATCCGGAGGGGCCGAAGCTGCTGGTGGGGCGTGATGAATTCGCGGCCCTGGTGGCGTCCCTGAAGCGCTGACCTTCCCGACCTGAACTGTGAGTGGCCCCGGGCCTTGAGGGTTCCGGGGCTCTCGTTTGCCCCGGAACCGCTGGCTGGTGGGTCTGCCGTCGTCGTTCTGGACGGTTGCGTGGGGTGGCGCTGGTGATGATTCAGGAAGCTGCTCGTCGCGCCTCGCATCAGTGGGGGCGACGTGCGCAGACTGGAGACGGCGCCGGAGCGGGAGGAGCGTCTCGTGACGGACGGGCGGCCGGAGTGGGCGAAGCGGATCGCTGCCGAGCGAGAGGCTCGGGGTTGGGACGCGTCCCGGTTCGTCGAGGCGCTACGGGCTCATGCCGACCGGCGGTTGCCGGGCGAAGCGTCGATGTTGCGGCGCGTCCGCGAGTGGGAGAGCGGGGAGACGACTCCTGAGGAAGACGACCGGCCCTTGATCGCCAGGACCTTCGGGACGGTCGCCGCCGCGATCTGGCCGGAGGCCGGGCGCCGGGACGGCCACGCCGAACTGGTCACCGGAACCGGCATGAACACGGCGGAGCTGATCGCCTGCCTGCGCACGGGCCCGGTTGGGTCGGACGTCCTCGAAGGATTGCGCATCACCGTTGACCGATTGTGCAGCGAGTACGCGCACCTGCCCGCGGAGCAGCTGCTCGTCGAGGGGCGGGCCTGGCTCGGCCGCGTCACGGCGCTGCTGGACCGGGCCCCGCCGGCCCACCGTCGTGAAGTCCTTTCCCTTGCGGGGTGGCTCGCGGCGCTGGTCGGGTGCGTCGAGTACGACACCGCCGACCAGGCGGCGGCCGAGGCGACCCGGCGGGCGGCGCTCAGTCTCGGCCAAGAGGCGGGCGACACCGAGGTCATGGCGTGGGCGTACGAGATGCGCGCCTGGTTCGCACTCACGCGGGGGGACTTCCGGGGCGTCATCGCAGCAGCAGACGCCGGTTGCGCCGTAGCGCCCCAGTCGCGGGCGGCCGTGCAGCTCCACGCCCAGAAGGCCAAGGCATGGGCTCGTATGGGTGACCGTCAACAGGTCCAACTCGCCCTGGATCGGGGGCGCATGCTGCTGGAACGAATGCCCTACCCGGACAACCTGGACAACCACTTCGCGGTGGACCCGTCCAAGTGGGACTTTTACTCCATGGACTGCTACCGGTGGCTCGGTGATGGCCGGCCGTCGAACGCACCCGAGAACAAGCTCGCGGCGACCTATGCCCGCGACGTCCTCCGGCTGGGGACGGAAGCGAGTGGAGTCGAGCGCTCGCCGATGCGCAACGCGGAGGCGCGTCTCACCCTCGGGCTGGTCGCCGCCAGGGTCGGCGACCTGGACAGGGCCGTCCACTTCGGGGAACGCGCTCTTCAGGGCGAACGCCGGTCGCTGCCGAGCCTGCTCATGGTGTCCCGTGAACTCGGAGCCGCTCTCAAGGAGCAGTACGGAACAGAGCCGAGCGCGGCCGAGTACCTGGACCATCTCCGCCAACTCCGAGAAGCCGTCGGCTAGCCGCACAGTTCCACTGTTCGGCTCCACACCCCCTCGTCGGGTGGGTGGAGTTCAGCCCGGACGGCAGGACGCTGGCGTCCGGGCACGGGGACGAGTACGTGCGGTTGTGGCCGGTTCGCTGATCGGGGAGCGAGCGCCTGTGTGAGTGGGTAGGCACAATGGGTGCGCCCCCGCTCGACCACAGGAGTGCTTCTTGCCCGCTGTGCCCGGTCCCCTGCCCGCTCCCGAGGCCGCGTCCAGTTGGACGGAGTTCACCGCCAAGCTCCGCGCACTGCACGAGTGGTGCGGACGGCCCAAGTACCGCGCCCTCTGCGGGCGCAGTGAGGGGCTGTCGCCCGCCGCCGTCTCGACGTTGATCGGGAAGAATCCGCTGACCCGGCCGCCGGAGACGGCCACGGTCCGGTTCGTCGAGGCGTGTCTGCGGTACGGGGAGTGGCCGGCGCCCGAGGCGGAGGCCGCCAAATGGATCGCGCAGTTGCGGCTGCTCGACGGGCCCGGCTCCCCGGCGCGGCGGGCGTGGTGGCGTGGGCGGTGGGGCGCGGCCGTCGGGGCCGTCGTTCTTCTGGTGGCGGGGATGGTCGTCTGGTTCGCCGCCGGGGGCGTGGGCGGTTCCTCCGGCGCCGGGTGCCAGCACGTGCGCGGCTCCATCGAGGACCTGCGGATGAAGCGGACCTGGCCCTCCCTGTTCCAGTGTCCGAACCGGCCCCGGGTCGGCGTGTACGAGAAGGCGGCGTTCGGTACCGAGGTCGCCGTGCTGGAGACCGACCCGAGCTGGTTCATCTGCTGGACGCGCGGCCAGGCGCATCCGGGCGGCAACGACGTCTGGTACTACACGCAGGGCGACCGGGCGACGGGACGGCCCGAACTGCACCGGTGGGGATACGTTCCCGCGTCCGAGGTTCGGGTCGGGGAGGCGCCCGACCCGGCGGTCACGCGGCGCTGCTGACCTGGGCGTTCGCTGTTCTGAACGTTCTGAACGGCGCGCGGCGAACCCGCTGGGCGGGCCGGGGTCTAACGTTCGGGGCATACCCCGCACCCCGCGACGAACCGCCTACGTAGAGGGAGACCCGACGGTGTCGGAGCGCGTGAGTTCTCGGATCCTGGGGCCGCTGCGGGCCGGGGTCGACGGTGAGCCGGTGGACCTCGGCGGCGGGCGGGCGCGGCTGGTGCTGGCCGCGCTGCTTCTGGACGCGGACCGGCCGGTGCCGGTGGGGCGGCTCGTGGACGTCGTGTGGGGCGACCGGCCGCCGGCCTCGGCCCGGGCCGAGGTCGGCGTCGCTGTGTCCGGGCTGCGGCGCGGCTTCCGAGGGGCGGGGCGCCGCCCCGCGACCCGGCCCTCTACCCCACCGCCCC
>NZ_JABXFD010000491.1 GCF_013372625.1 Actinomadura sp. BRA 177 | reverse complement strand
CCACGCCCATCAGCCCCCTGCCATCAGCTCGGCGTCCGGCAACTCGGCATCGGCAACTCGACGCCCGGCAACTCGGACGCCCGCCAGCCCGGCGTTTGCCAGCCCGGGCGTTTGCCAGCTCGACGCCCGCCAGGCCAGCTTCCGGCAGCCCGGCATTCGGCACCCGGTGTTCGGCAGCTCAGCGTCCAGCAGCCCTGCGTTCGGCGGTTCGGCGTTCGTTAGTTCTTGGGCGCGGAGACGGGACCGGGTGATGCGCCGGCATTTCTTTGCCGGGTCTCCTTTCGCCGGGTGGTGCGGGTCTACTGCGCGGATGTCGAGGGCGCGGGCGGCGTCGTAGTGGCGTCAGCCGCCGAAGGTGACCAGGGTCCCGGCCAGCAGCAGGAGCAGCAGCACCGTGAAGGCGCCGCGCAGCGACCCCGTCAGGTCGGACGCCGCTCCCACCAGCAGCGGCCCGGCCACCCCGCCAAGCTGATCCGGAACTGCAGCGCCGCGAACCCCAGCCCGCGGCGGTCCGCGCTGACGATGTCCGCGTTGGCCGCCGTGAGGGTGGGGATGGCGATCGAGAACCCGATGTTGGCCAGGCAGTAGAACGCGATCTGCGCGGGCAGCGCCGGAATCAGGACCGCGCCCGCCAGCCCCGCCGTGCCGACCGCCAGGCCGGACCGCGCCGAAGTGGACGCGCCAGCTTGGGGAGCGTCCGTACCGCCGGTCCCCGTACCGGCTCCCGATGAGCGTGCCGATGACCATCCCGGCCAGCCCCACGCCCCCGCGATGGCCGCCGCCGGGCCATCGGCGAGGTCGTAGGCGCGCCGGTAGTAGCGGGGCATCCAGAAGAAGAGGCCGCCGAGGCCGAAGAAGAGGATGGTCAGCCCCAGACCACCGAACGCAGCGTCTGGACGGCCAGCAGGGAGCGCAGCTGGACGGTCAGGGGCTCGCGCGCCGTCCCGGCCGGGGGTCGCCGCCCGCCGCGCCGGTGCGGGGCGTGCCGGAGCGCATGGCCTCGATGCGGTCGCCCAGCCCTCGTACGGGCTCGCGGACGGTGAGGCAGAGCAGCGCGATGACGACGCCTGGGACGGCGACCAGGAAGAAGATCGTCCGCCAGCCGAACGCCTGGGCCAGCGCGCCGCCCGCCATGATCCCAGCGGGAACCCGGAGTAGTAGGCGAAGCGCTCCTGCCCGAACGCGCGGGCGCGTCCGGAGCCGGAGTAGTAGCCGGACGGGTTGTAGAGAAGCCCCGCCGCCGAGGAAGACCCGGATGGCGAGCAGCGTCGCGTACGACTGCGCCAGCCCGCTGCCGACTGTCAGCAGCGACCAGACGGCGACCACGGCGGCGATCGTCCAGTCCGCCGGGTGCGGTCGGCGAGCCAGCAGCAGCACCACCCCGGCCAGTGCCGCAGCGCTGGCGATGGCGCCGCCAGCGGTTTCGGAGAAGCCGAACTCCTCCTGGATCCGGGGCAGCGCTCCGGCCATCAGGTTGGCCTCGATCCGGTCGATCAGCGCCACCAGGGCGATGCAGATCGCCGGCCACCAGCCGAAGGGGGCGGCGCGCGCAGGTTCGAAGGGGATCGGCGGACGTCCGGGGAACGCGATGATCCGGGCGGACGGGGTCGGTGGGGCTGTGCTCATCGCGGTCCGTTCTCTCGTGCCACGGCGCGGGCGCGGGCCTGCTAATTCTTTGAGAGAAACCGTGTTTCCAGAGCGGGGACCCCAATTGAGCATGTCCGCGGGCACGGTGGCAATGGGCGTGTCCAGCCGAGATGGGTGAACACCGTGGCGGCGAACGGTGTTCCGCGGTCGTTCAGGCCTCGCGGGACGGCGGGGCGTACTCGCGGGACGGCGGGGCGTACTCGCGGGACGGCGGGGCGTACTCGCGGGACGGCCGGGCGTACTCGCAGGACGGCGGGGTGTCCTCGCGGAACGGCGGGGTGTACTCGCGGAACGGCGGGGTGTACTCGCAGGACGGCGGGATGCAGATGAGGCCGAGGGCGGCGGAAGTCTCGGTGAACATCAAGCGCCACCGGGGGTTGGTATCAGTTGAGCCGGATCAGGACGGCGTTGGTGGCTTCGGCTGCGGTTCGGTAGAAGGACGAGAGCAGTGCGAAGGCGTCCAGCACGGAGTCGAGGTCGAGTGGGGCGCCGTAGGCGGCTGTTGTGTCGCAGTGGGTGAAGCGGTGCTCGATTTCTTCCTCGTCGAGTTCGTCCAACGCTGTCGCGATGTCTGCCACGAGGGCCGGCTCCAGGAGTCGGGGCCGCCATAGTCGGCGTCCGGTTGCAAGTGTCGTCCGCCGCTGATCGCGAGGGCGGCGAGTGCGGGATTGGCGAAATCTTCGCCGAAGTTCAGGACGCGGAACAGTACCGCCCAGTCTTTGCCCAGGTCGAGCCGTTCGCCGTGGGGGTCCGGCAGCCCGCCGTCGCGCTCCCATTCACTCGGCTCGACTCGGTCGGCCGTGAAAATTATGCTCATCAACGCCTCCGTTTCCCCCTGAATCGGACTGGCCAGAATGCCGGATCAGGGTATTCGTTGAGCTCTCGTTCCGCTACGGAAAAGGCGCGTGCGTCGTTGGGCATTTGGAGCTTAGAGTTGCGGGGGCTCGGGCCGTCGGGTGGAGGGGGCCGCCGTGTGGTGGATCCTGGTTCTCGTCATCGTGGGATTCTTGCTGGTCAACGGGGTCGTCGCCAACTTTGAGGGCGGTTGTTTTCTGTTCGCGGCGGGCAACATCGCCTACCTGGGGATCATCGGTGTCTTCATCCTCGCTTTCGCGGAGCCGCGGTGGATGCTGAGCGTGCTGATCACGCTGGTGGGAATGGTCGCGCTGGCGGCGGTCACCTGGCTCGGCTATGTCCCGGTGTTCAGCAACCTGGTGGACGTGGGCTTGGTGGAGCTCCGTGTTCTCCAGGTCCTCCGCGTCGCCGTGGCGACGATTCTCACTGGTTATCTGGCCTTTTCCTACGGTCCCGCCGGGAAGATCCACAACTTCGGCGACATGCTGGCGGCGCTCATCGCGCGCTTTCTCGGTGGTGCGCTGGTCGTCATTCCGATCGTGCTGATCGTCGGGACGGCGCTGGCGCTGTGCGGGCCGCCCGGGCACCGCCGCGAGGCCCTTCGGCTTTTCGCCAGGGGGCAGGGGTGGAACGGGCCCCTCATGACGGTGGGGCTCGTCCTGGCGCCTTTGGTCCTGCTGCTGGCCGGGCGCGTCCTCTATGTGCTCCTGGACGTCGACATCTACCACTGGCCATTGGACGAGTTGCCCATCTACCAGCAGTTCCCCGCGTGGATCGCCTGCTTCATCACCGGTCTGCTGGTGCTCGTGGGAGCCCTCGTGCTCATGGTCGTGATCGCGATCGGGCTGCCGTACGTCGCGGTCGCGAAGCTGTTCAACGCCGACCAGGCCAACCCGCTGCTGCCCGCACTGCTCGGCCCGTGGTTCGTCGTGGGCGCCACCGCGCTCCAGGTCTCCGCCGGCACCGAGCTGATCGCCACGCCGCACGGGGTCGGGACGGTCGTCAGCTCGGCGGCGATCGTCCTCGCCATCGGGCTGGCCGCCGTCGAGTACCGGTTCGTGTCGCGGACGCTCGGTGTCACTCCCTTCACCGGGCCGCCGGAGGTCGACGGATCCCGGTGGGTGCCGATCGGCGAGGGGCGCGGGGCCGCCGGCCGCCCCGCCAAGGTCGCGGCCGCCGCGGTCTTCCTGCTGGCCCTGCCGATCAGCGCGATCACGACGGTCTGGCTCGGTGTCGCGGGGAACTGAGGCTCAATCCTCGGTCGGCGGGGTGTAGGGGAGGCCGAGGTCGGCGGAGATCTCGGTGAGCATGAGTTCGAACATCGGCTCGGCGTCGCCCAGGGCGAACTGCAGGTGGCCGAAGACCTCCAGGCTGACGCCGCCCTGGAGGCGGATCCAGCACTTGAGGAACTGCCGGATCACGCCGAGCGGCAGGTCGGTGCCGAGGACGTCGTCGCGGTAGCGGCTCAGCTGGTCGCGCAGGGCGGGGGGGATCTCGTCGTCGGCCGGGATCCGGAACGGCTGCTTCTTCCAGAGTTCCAGGAACAGGCTCAGGAACGTCCAGCCGAACTGGCGGGCGCACTCCTCGGCGAAGTCGAGCTGGTCCTGCTGGTCGATGCCGCGGACGGGCGCGCCGAACAGCAGGGCGTACTCGCGGGGGTGGGCGAGGGACCAGGTCCGGAAGCGGCGGGCGGCGGTCATGAACTTGCCGCTCATGTCGCCTTCGGGCACCTGTTCCAGGGAGGCGCGCAGTTCGGCGGTCAGCTCGCTGAACAGGTCGCCGACCAGGTGCCGCAGCAGCTCGCCGTGGCTGCCGAAATAGCGGTAGAGCGCCGGGGCGGTCATGCCCATGTCGCGGGCGATCGCCCGCAGGGTCACCGCGTCGGGCCCCTCCGCGACCAGGATGCGCCGCGCGGTCTCGGAGATCTCCCTGACCGTCGCCGCGCGCAGCCGATCACGCCGTGTCTCCACTACGCCGCCCTCCTCTCCCCCGCATGATTCCGCAGAAACACCCTTGACGGAAGCTAACGCCGTATGCAAAGTTAACGCTGTTCGCAGTTTACAGCATTCACTCACCTGATAGGCGTTCGCAGAGGGGACGGGGTCATGTTCGATCGATGGGGACGGTGGGTCCACCGGCGCAGGCGGTGGGTCCTCGCGGTGGCCGGCGCGGCGCTGGTCTTCGCCGGTGTCTGGGGGACGGGAGTCTTCGGCGCGCTCACCTCGTCCGGCGGCTTCGACACGCCGGGCAGTGAGAGCGCGAAGGCGGCGCAGGTCGCCGAGCAGGACCTCGGGCGGGATGAGGCGGACGTCGTGGTCCTCTATCGGGGGCGGACCACGGTGGACGACCCGGCGTACCGGACGTCGGTCGAGCAGGCGCTGGCCGCGTTGCCGAAAGACAAGGTCACCGTCGCCGGCACGTACTGGACGACCAACGCGCCGCAGTTCGTCAGCAATGACCGGAAGGCGACCTACGCGGTGCTGCGGCTGAAGGGCGCCGACGAGGGCACCAGGAGCGACAACTACAAGGCCGTCCAGGACGAGTTGACCGAGGTCGGCGGCGGTCTCACCGCCAAGGTCGGCGGGTCGGTCGGCACCGAGACCGCGATCAACGAGCGGGTCTCGTCCGACATCGGGCGGGCCGAGGGCATGGCCATGCCGATCCTGCTCGTGCTGCTGGTGCTGATCTTCGGGGGCCTGGTGTCGGCGAGCCTGCCGATGCTGATCGGCGGCATCGCGATCCTGGGCTCGTTCACGGCGCTGCACATGCTGACGTACGTGACCGATGTGTCCATTTTTGCGGTGAACATCACCACGTTCCTGGGTCTCGGCCTCGCGATCGACTACGGGCTGTTCATGGTGAGCCGGTTCCGCGAGGAGATCGGGCGAGGGGCGTCCGTTGAGGACGCGCTGGCCGCGACGATGGCGACGGCCGGGCGCACGGTCGCCGTCTCCGGGATCACGGTCGCGGTATCGCTGTCCGGGCTGCTGCTGTTCGACCAGAACTTCCTGATCTCGATGGGTTACGGCGGCATCGCGACCGTGTTCGTCTGCATGGTGGCGGCGCTGACCGTGCTGCCCGCGCTCCTCGCCGTCCTCGGCCCGAAGGTCAACGCGCTGTCGGTGCGGCGCGGGCGCAGGACGTCCCGCGGCTGGTGGGGGCGGCTCGCGCACAGCGTCATGCGCCGTCCGGTGATCTACGTGGTGGCCACGGTGGCGCTGCTCCTCGCGCTCGGCGGCCCGTTCCTGCGCATCAACTGGGGCGGCGTCGACGCCAAGGTCCTGCCGGACGGCGCCGACGCGCGGGTCGTCGCCGAGACGCTGGAGACGCAGTTCACGCGCAACGCCACCAGCCCGATCGAGGCCGTGGTGACCGGGACGTCCGACCGCGCCGCGATCCAGGCGTACGGGGACCGCCTGGCGGCGGTGCCCGGGGTGACGGGCGCGACGGTGACCGGCGCGAAGGGCGCGACGACGCGGATCGCGCTGACCTACAAGGCCGACCCCAACTCCGGCGCGGCGCGCGACCTCGTCCACAAGGTGCGGGACGTCCAGGCGCCGCCCGACGCGCACGTCTACGTCGGGGGCATGACCGCCGACGTCGTCGACCAGCTCGACAGCATCGGGGCGACGCTGCCCTGGCTGGCGCTGCTGGTGGGCGGCGCGACGTTCCTCCTGCTGTTCCTGGCGTTCGGCTCGGTGGTCCTGCCGCTGAAGGCGATCGTGATGAACATGCTGTCGCTGTCGGCCACGTTCGGCGCGGTCGTGCTGATCTTCCAGGACGGCCACCTGTCCGGCCTGCTGGACTTCACCGCGACCGGCTCGATCGCCCCGGCGATGCCGATCCTGATGCTGGCGATGCTGTTCGGCATCTCGATGGACTACGAGGTGTTCCTGCTGTCGCGGGTCCGCGAGCAGTACGACCTGACCGGCTCGAACACCGAGGCCGTCGCGGCCGGCGTGCAGCGCACCGGCTCGATCATCACCAGCGCGGCGCTGCTGTTCATCGTCGTGATCGGCGCGTTCGCGACATCCGGCATCACGTTCATCAAGATGACCGGCGTCGGGATGGCGATCGCGATCCTGATGGACGCGACCGTCGTGCGGGCGCTGCTCGTGCCGGCGGCGATGCGGCTGATGGGCCGCGCCAACTGGTGGGCTCCGGGGCCGCTGGCCAGGTTCTACGGCAAGTACGGCATCCGCGAGGGCGACTCCCCCGCGCCGGCTCGGTCCCGCCTGGAGCCCGTGGGCTGACCCGTCCGATCCGGTGGCCGGCGGAGCGCTTCCGCCGGCCACCAAACCGTGCAAAAGCAGTACAAAACACTGTTTACCCTGCTTGGCGACAACACCGGCGGGCGGGGGACGACCGATGTTCGATCGATGGGGCCGCTGGGTCCACCGGCGGCGCCGGTGGGTCCTCGCCGTCGCGGGCGCGCTGCTCGTCTTCGCCGGCGTCTGGGGGACGGGCGTCTTCGGCGCGCTCAGCGCGTCCGGCGGCTTCGAGACCCCGGGCAGCGAGAGCACGAAGGCGACGCAGATCGCCGAGCAGGCCCTCGGCCGGGACGCGGCCGACGTCGTGATCCTCTACCAGGGCGAGACCACGGTCGACGACCCGTCCTACCGGACGTCGGTCGAGCGGGCCTTGGCGGCGCTGCCACCGGGCAAGGTCCTCGATACCGCCACCTACTGGACGACCAACGCGCCGCAATTCGTCAGCGAAGACCGGAAAGCGACCTATGCCGTCCTCCAGCTGACCGGTGCCGACGAGGCCGCGCGGGACGACTCCTACCAGACGATCAAGGACGAGCTGGACGACGTCGGCGGCGGACTCACCGCCAAGGTCGGCGGGTCGGTCGCCACGTCCGCCACCATCAACGACCGCGTCGCCTCGGACATCCCCCGCGCCGAGGCCATCGCCATGCCGATCCTGCTCGTCCTGCTCGTGCTGATCTTCGGCGGGCTGGTCGCGGCGAGCCTGCCGCTGCTGGTCGGCGGCATCGCCATCCTCGGCTCGTTCACCGCGCTGCACACGCTCGCCCTGCTCACCGACGTGTCGATCTTCGCGGTGAACATCAGCACGTTCCTCGGGCTCGGGCTCGCGATCGACTACGGCCTGTTCATGGTGAGCCGCTTCCGCGAGGAACTCCGGCAGGACGGGACGTCGGTCGAGGACGCCCTCGCCACGACCATGAACACGGCCGGACGCACGGTCGCCGTCTCCGGGATCACGGTCGCGGTATCGCTGTCCGGGCTGCTGCTGTTCGACCAGAACTTCCTGGTCTCGATGGGCTACGGCGGCATCGCGACCGTGTTCGTCTGCATGCTCGGCGCGCTGACCGTCCTGCCCGCCCTGCTGTCCGTCCTCGGCCCGAAGGTCGACGCGCTGCCGCTCCGGCGCCGGCGCAGGACGTCCTGCGGCTGGTGGGGACGGGTCGCCTACAGCGTCATGCGCCGTCCGGTGATCTACGTGGTCGCGACGGTGGCGCTGCTCCTCGCGCTCGGCGGGCCGTTCCTGCGCATCAACTGGGGCGGCGTCGACGCCAACGCGCTACCGGACGGCAGCGAGGCCCGCGCCGTCGCCGAAGCGATGGAGACGCAGTTCCCGCGCAACGTCACGAGCCCGATCAACGCGGTCGTCACGGGGACGTCCGCCCGGGCCGCGATCGACGCCTACGGCGACCGGCTGGCCGCGCTGCCCGGCGCCGGCGACGCGGCCGTAACCGGCGCCAACGGCACGACGACGCAGATCGCGGTGGGCTACGACGCCGACCCGTACTCCGATGCCGCGCGCGATCTCGTCCAGCAGGTCCGGGACGTCCCGGCGCCGGCCGGGGCACAGGTGCACGTCGGCGGTGCCACGGCCGACGTCGTGGACGAGCTGGCCGGCCTCGGCGGCACGCTGCCGTGGCTCGCGCTGCTCGTCGGGGGCGCGACGTTCGTGCTGCTGTTCCTGGCGTTCGGCTCGGTCGTCCTGCCGCTGAAGGCGATCGTGATGAACATGCTGTCGCTGTCGGCGACGTTCGGCCTCGTCGTGCTGATCTTCCAGGAAGGCCATCTGTCCGGTCTGCTGAACTTCACGGCGATCGGGGCGATAGCGCCCGCGATGCCCATCCTGATGCTCGTCCTGCTGTTCGGAATCTCGATGGACTACGAGGTGTTCCTGCTGTCGAGGGTCCGCGAGGAGTACGACCTGACCGGCTCGAACGTCACGGCCGTGGCCGCGGGCGTCGAACGCACCGGGTCGATCATCACGAGCGCGGCGCTGCTGTTCATCGTCGTGATCGGCGCGTTCGCGACGTCCGGCATCACGTTCATCAAGATGGTCGGCGTCGGGATGGCGGTCGCGATCCTGATGGACGCGACGATCATCAGGGGCCTGCTGGTGCCCGCGATGATGCGGCTGATGGGCCGGGTGAACTGGTGGGCGCCCGGACCGCTCGCCCGCCTCTACGGCAGGTACGGAATCCGTGAAGTCCCGGCCACCAATCTGCGGAAACCGCTTGTGGTCTCCGTCACGCGGCACGAGACTGAATCACATTCCACCGGCACCACCTCGCGTGACGCGTACCGCGGCGGACCATGCCCGGCGGACCCCGAGACCACACCACGGGACGCCCCATTGGAGGCACCATGGCCACGCACGTGATCACCGAGACCGACACCGCGCTCGGGCATCTGGAGCGGCTCACCGACGCGCTGCGCTCCGCCGGCTGGGCGGTCGAGGTCGCCGCGCCCGCCGACCGCCTGCCGTCCGCGCTCGTCGCCGACCCGCACATGCGGCGGATCAACGAGAGCGTCATCGCCGCCCCGGAGGCGTCCGGCGACGCCTGGTCCTACTGCTACGGCTGGGGCGAGCGCATCGCGCCGTGCACCGACCCGTCCGGGACCGCCGCCGCACTCGCCCGCGTCCTCACCACCCGCCGCGACAACTGATCCAGCCCTCGCTCACGCGGACTTGCGGCTGCGGCTCTTCGCCGGCTCCTTCTTCGCGCCCGACTTCGAGGACGTCTTGCGGGCGGCGGGCTTCTTCGCGGCCGCGTCCTTCCCGGACGCGGCCTTGCCGTCCCGCTCGCCGCGGTTCTTCTTGGCGGCCTCGACGCTGGCGCGCAGCGCGCTGAGCAGGTCGGCGGCCGGCTCCTCCTCGGCCTCCTCCGGCCGGGTGACCTCCTTGCCCTCGATCTTGGCGTCGATCACCGCCTGCAGCGCCTCCCGGTAGGCGTCCTTGTACTCCGACGGGTCGAACTCGCCCTCCATGGACTCGATCAGGGACGTCGCCATCGACAGTTCCTGCTTGCGGATCTCGATGTCCTCGTCCAGGAACGGGAAGTCGGGGGTGCGCACCTCGTCCGGCCAGAGCATCGTCTCCAGCACGAAGACGCCCTCCCGGACACGCAGCGTGGCCAGCGACTCGCGCTGCCTGATCGCGATCTTCACGACGGCGACCTGCCCGGAGTTCTCCAGCGCGTCGCGGAGCAGCACGTAGGGTTTCGCGCCCTGCTGGTCCGGTTCCAGGTAGTAGGACTTCGCGAAGTAGATCGGGTCGACCTCCTCCTGCTCCACGAACTGCAGGACGTCGATCCGGCGGCTGGACGACAGCGGCAGGTCGGCGAAGTCCTCGTCGGTGAGGATGACCGTCTCGCCGGACGGCAGCTCGTACCCCTTGGCGATGTCGGAGTAGGGGACCTCCTCGCCGTCGACCGTGCAGACCCGCTTGTACTTGATGCGCCCGCCGTCCTCCCGGTGCACCTGGTGGAAGCTGACGTCCCTCTGCTCGGTCGCCGAATAGAGCTTCACCGGTATCGTCACCAGCCCGAACGAGATCGCGCCCTTCCAGATACTCCGCATGATCCGTCCTTACCCAGCACGTTCCGGCTCCTAGCGTCGCAACCCCGCGCGATTTGCGCCAGAACGGCGCCTTGATCCTTTTCTGCGGGGCGGGGTCCGGGTAAGACGGCGGTATGACCATGCCGTGGCCCGTTGAGCCGATGATGGCCGCCACCGGGGACCTCCCCTCCGACGGCGCGCCCTGGGGCCTGGAGCTGAAGTGGGACGGCGTGCGCGTGCTGGCGCACGTCTCCGCGGACGGCGTCCGGGCCGGCGGGCGGCGCGGCGGCGACGTGACCGGCCGGTACCCGGAGCTGTCGGCGCTGGCGGACCTGCTCCCGGACCACGACGTCGTCCTGGACGGCGAGGTCGTCGCCTTCGACGAGGGACGCCCCAGCTTCGAGCGCCTGCAGCGCCGGATGCACGTCGAGCACCCCGACCCCCGCCTGATCCGTCTCGTGCCCGTCCGGTACGTGGTGTTCGACGTCCTGTTCCTGGACGGGCACGTCCTGTACGACATGCCGTACGTCGACCGGCGGTCGCTGCTGGCCGATCTGGACCTGGCCGGAACCGGCCCCGTGGAGGTGCCCCCGTACCTGCACGGCGAAGACCAGTCGCAGGTGGAGGAGCTGCTCGCTTTCACCCGCGAACAGCATCTGGAGGGCGTGCTCGCCAAACGGCTCGACTCCCCCTACCGCCCCGGCCGCCGCGTCGACTTCTGGCGCAAGGTGAAGAACTTCATGACGCGCGAGGTCGTCATCTGCGGCTGGAAACCAGGCAAGGGGCGCCGTGAAGGCGGCGTCGGTTCGCTTCTCCTAGGCGAGTACGACGTGAAGGGTCTGCTGGGCTTCGTCGGCCACGTCGGCACAGGCTTCACCGACCGCGCCTTGGACGAGCTGTACGAAACGCTGTGGCCGCTGCGCAGAGACACGAGCCCCTACGACGAGGCCGTCCCGCGCGAGTTCGCCAAGGACGCCCAATGGGTTGAGCCACGACTCGTCGGGGAGGTCGCCTACAGCGCCCGCACCAGGGACGGCCGCCTGCGCTTCCCGTCCTGGCGCGGCCTCCGTGACGACAAGGACCCCCTGGAGGTCACGAGTGAGCAATAGCCGCACGACCGTCGAGGTGGACGGGCGGCAGTTGGCGTTGTCGAACCTTGGCAAGAACCTCTATCCGGAGTTCACCAAGGGCGAGGTCATCGACTACTACGCGCGCATCGCTCCGGTGATGCTGCCGCATCTGAAGGACCGTGCCGCCACCCGGATCCGGTGGCCGGACGGCGTTGACGGCGGCAAGTTCTTCGAGAAGAACGCCCCGTCCCACACGCCCGACTGGGTGCGCACCGCGACCGTGCCGAGCCCCGGCAGCACGCGCGGCCGCGAGACGCTCGACTACGTCGTGGTCGACGACCTGCCCACGCTCGTGTGGTGCGCGAACCTCGCGGCGCTGGAACTGCACGTCCCGCAGTGGAAGGTCGGGCCGCGAGGCAAGGTGCACGCGCCCGACCTCGTCGTCTTCGACCTCGATCCGGGCGCCCCCGCGACGATCGTGGAGGCGTGCGAGGTGGCGCGGCTGCTCCGCGACCTGCTCGCCGAGGACGGCCTGGACTCCTACCCGAAGACGAGCGGCAAGAAGGGCCTGCACCTGTACGTCCCGATCAAGGAGCCCAAGGACGCCGAGCGGACGTCGGAGTACGCCAAGGCGGCCGCGCAGCGCCTCGCCGAGGAGCATCCCCGGCTGGTCGTCGCGAAGATGGAGAAGCGGCTGCGCAAGGGCAAGATCTTCGTCGACTGGAGCCAGAACAACCCGGCGAAGACGACCGTGGCGCCGTACTCGCTGCGGGCAGCGAGCCGGCCGTCCGTCTCGACCCCGGTCACCTGGGACGAGCTCGACTCCTGCGCGGACGCGGCCGATCTGATGTTCGGTCCCGACGAGGTCCTCAGCCGAGTGGATAAGCAGGGCGACATTCTCAAGCCGCTCCTGGAGGACCACCAGCCCCTTCCCTGACAATCCTCCGAAATTCGAGTGCCCTATGTGTTCGAACCGGCACTCTCCGGCATCGACTTCCGTCACCATGGACGCGGGGACACCGAGCGGGGCGGAAGGAAGAGCAGTTGTCGCAGAACCACCACTACGACGCCGTGGTGCTGGGCGGGGGGACGGCGGGGGAACTGGTCGCGACCGGTCTCGCCCGTGCCGGACGGGACGTCGCTCTCGTCGAGAACCGCCTGGTCGGCGGGGAGTCGCCGTACTTCGCGTGCGTGCCGTCCAAGTCGCTGCTGCTGTCGGCGCGGCGCGGCGAGACCTGGGAGATGGCGCTCGCCCGGCGCGACGCGCTGACCGGGAACCGGGGCGACGACCCGGCCGTCGCGCGCATGGCGGAGGACGGCGTGACCGTGCTGCGCGGCCGGGGCCGAATTCTCGAACCCGGGCTCGTCGAGGTCGACGGGGCCGTGCACGGCTTCGGCGACCTCGTCGTCTGCACCGGCAGCGAACCGGTGATCCCGCCCATCGAGGGGCTCGCCGACGTCCCGCTGTGGACGAGCGCGGAGGCGCTGTCGGTGCCCGATCTGCCGCGCCGGCTGGTGATCCTCGGCGGCGGCCCGGTCGGCTGCGAGCTGGCGCAGGTGTATGCCGCGTTCGGGTCGCAGGTCGCGGTCGTCGAGTCGTCCGGACGGCTGCTCACGGCGGAGGCGCCGTTCGCGGGCGAGGTGCTCGCCGACGCGCTCCGCCGGATGGGTGTTGACCTGCGGCTCGGCGCCGCCGTCGGCAACGTCGAGCGCAAGGACGTCGGCGTGCGGCTGTGGCTGTCGGACGGCGGGACGCTCGACGCCGACCGGATTCTTGTCGCCGCCGGGCGCCGTCCCCGCGTGGAGGGTCTCGGGCTGGAGAGCCTCGGCGTCACCGTTCCACCGGGTAAAGGAATCCCCGTGGACGAGACGTGCCAGGTGCCGTCCAGTACGGGGGGCGTGTGGGCGGCCGGCGATGTCACGGGCATCGCGCGCACCACCCATGCGGCCCGCTACCAGGCACAAGTCGCGCTGTCGAACCTTCTCGGGCGGCGCCGCGAGGCCGACTACCGGGCGATCCCGCGCGTCGTCTACACCTCCCCCACCGTCTACTCGGTGGGGATCTCGCCCACGCAGGCGGACGAACTTCGCATAGACCTCCACACCGCCGGGTACGACCTCGCCGCGACGGCGCGGGCCGCGGTGGAGGCCGACGAGCGCGGCCGGGTGGAACTGTACGCCGACCGCTCCCGCGGACTGCTGGTCGGCGCCGCCGCGGCCGGACTCTACGCCGAGGAGTGGATGAGCGAGATCGCGCTGGCCATCCGCGCGGAGACGCCGCTGAGCCTGCTCGCCGACGTCGTCCACGCGTTCCCGACCTACGGCGAGGCCGTCGAGGCGCCGCTGCGGGAACTGGCGGACGGCCTGACCGGCGGCACTGCTGAGGAGGACCCGAGATGAGCGAGACCGACGACCTGGACCGGCTGCGGCCCGACACCGCCGAGGAGGCCGCGCTCGACGAGCGCGCCGAACCCGACCCCGCGGCGGGCGACCGCAACGAGGCCGACGCCGCCGAGCAGGGGGCCGCGGTCGCCGAGACCGACGACCGCGTCGAACGCGCCCCCATGCCCGACGACGCCAACGAGGCCGACGTGGCCGAGCAGCGGCGCGAGGTACCGGTGGACGAGGACGACTACCGGTGACCTGGACCGTCCGCCGCCGCGGGTAGCGAAGCACCCGTCCCGGCGGGAATACACTGACCTGCGCGAAGGGAACGCCACCGGTCCTTGTGTGTGACCGACGGAGTTACCCGCGCGTAGGATGATGTGATTGTGCACACGCGACGGACACCGCCTCCCGTCGCACGATTCGGTGATCGGAGAGTGTGGTGACCGCGACCCCGGACGCCCGCCCCCGCGGCACGAGGCTGCCGCGGCTGGCGCGCCGCAGGCAGCTGCTCGGCGCGGCCCAGGAGGTGTTCGTCGCGCAGGGGTACCACGCTGCGGCGATGGACGAGATCGCCGAGCGCGCAGGCGTCAGCAAACCCGTGCTCTACCAGCACTTCCCGGGCAAGCTGGAGCTGTACCTGGCCCTGCTGGACGAGCACGCCGAGGCCCTCGTGAAGATCGTCCGCGAGGCGCTGGAGTCCACCACGGACAACAAGCTGCGCGTGCAGGCGAGCATGCAGGCCTTCTACGACTTCGTGGCCGGCGACGGCGAGGCGTACCGCCTCGTCTTCGAGTCCGACCTGCGCAACGTGGCGCCCGTGCGGGCCCGCGTAGACCGTGCCAACCAGCAGTGCGCCGAGATGATCGCCCAGGTCATCGCGGAGGACACCAACGCCCCCGCCGAGGAGGCGCACCTGCTCGGCATGGGCCTGGTCGGCATGGCCGAGGTCAGCGCCCGGTTCTGGCTCTCCCAGCACCGCACCATCCCCAAGGACACCGCCGAGAAGATCATCGCCCGC
The DNA here is from genome assembly GCF_013372625.1 of Actinomadura sp. BRA 177. Classification (GTDB taxonomy): domain Bacteria; phylum Actinomycetota; class Actinomycetes; order Streptosporangiales; family Streptosporangiaceae; genus Spirillospora. Next base: position 2,722 of record NZ_JABXFD010000491.1, on the reverse strand, counting down.
CTCGCCTGGCGCGGCATCTCCGGCTTCCCCCGCACCACCGACCAGCCCTGACCCGCCGTCCACCCGCGACACACGGGCGCGACGGCGGCCTGCCGCCCACCAAGCGACGGCGACCCGGACGCCCACCAAACGACGGCGGCCCGGGTGAGATCCGTGGGGTGTTCGGCCGGGCGTTCACGCTCGGCTCAATCGAGTGGCGGCGGATCGGGTGATCTCCGTGCGACGATCGGAGCGGACCGCCGGTGGTCGGCGGGACGTGATGGACGACGGGAGCAGCGCGTTGCAGGTTCGCATCGGGGTGCAGAACGTTCCCAAGGAGCTGGTGGTGGACACGGCGCAGTCGGCGGACGAGGTGACGGACGCGCTGTCCGACGCGCTCGCCGACCCGAGCGGGGTGCTGGTCCTCAAGGACAGGCGCGCCGGGCGGATCGTGATCCCGGCCGCCCGCGTCGGCTACCTGGAGATCTCCGAGGAGGAGCAGCGGAGCGTGGGCTTCGGCACGCAGTACGCGTGACGGCTTGACCCGGTTCGACCGGGCCTTGACCTGCGCTTTGTTTCGATCCGGCACAACGGGCATATCGATCACCGTTCACGGGCCGCCCGGCCCACGGAAAAGGAATGGATGATCGACATGCTCACGACGATCCTGTGGTTCATCGTCGTCGGTGCCGTCATTGGAGCCCTCGCCCGGCTGCTTGTCCCGGGCCGCAACCCGATCGGCATCCTGCTGACGCTCCTCGTCGGCATCGCCGGTGCCATCCTCGGCGGAGTGGTCGCGGACGCGCTCGGCACGGGCGCCGTCATCGCCTTCGTGTTCTCGGTCGTGATCGCCGCGCTCGGCGTGGCCGCGCTGACCGGGCTGAACACGCGCGGGCGCGGCGGCCGCAGGGGCGGCTGGCGCACCCGCCGCGGCACGTTCTGACCGCGCACACCGCTCGACCCCCCAATGAAGGCCCCCGCCCGCCAGGCGGGGGCCTTCCCCGTCCGAAGGTGTCCGGATGTGGCCGTCCGGACCAGGGGTGCCGATGGCGCGGAGAGCGGCTCCGGCCCCGCCGGATAATGCCTGGCGGAACGGGCATGGAATAGACGAAACCATGGAAACGTTGGGTGCAGTGATCGGCTATTGGTGTATACAACCGCTGGTCGGTACACTGCGTCGCGGAGTGTGACCGCACGCAGCCACAGCGAGTGACTGCTTTCAACCCCTGACTGCGGTCGCCGAAGATTTTGAGCAACGGCTGGTCCCTCCCGCGCGAGCGCGCGGCCACACGGTCCGACGGCACGTCCGGACGGACGCAGTCGCGCCGCCGGGCCGCGCCGCACCCGGGAGCGGAGACCCCGCATATTGGAGGCTGAAAGCCCTGACTACCTTTCGTGAACTCGGGGTCGTCCCCGAGATAGCAGACGCCCTTGAAGCAGAGGGCATCGTGGAAGCGTTCCCCATCCAGGAGCTCGCCCTGCCGATCGCGCTGGGCGGGCACGACATCATCGGCCAGGCCCGCACGGGCACCGGCAAGACCCTCGCGTTCGGCGCCGCGCTGCTGCAGCGCATCGAGCACGGCGGCAAAGAGCCGCGCGCGCTCGTCGTCGCGCCGACCCGCGAGCTGGCCCTCCAGGTGACGGACGATCTGCTGGTCGCCGGCGGCAAGCTCGGCACCCGCGTGCTGTCCGTGTACGGCGGGCGCGCGTACGAGCCGCAGATCAGCGCGCTGCGCGAGGGCGTCGACGTCGTCGTCGGCACCCCCGGCCGGCTCCTCGACCTCGTGAAGCAGAAGCACCTCGACCTGTCCAAGGTCGGGATCCTGGTGCTGGACGAGGCCGACCGCATGCTCGACCTCGGCTTCCTGCCCGACATCGAGCGGATCATCAAGCGGATCCCGGCGCAGCGCCAGACGATGATGTTCTCGGCGACCATGCCGGGCGAGATCGTCGCGCTGTCGCGCCGGTACCTGACCCGGCCCACCAACGTGCGGGCCGAGTCGCACACCGAGTCGGACGCGACGCCGCAGGTCGTCCAGCACGTGTTCCAGGCCCACCAGATGGACAAGCCGGAGATGCTGGCGCGGCTGCTGCAGGCCGAGGGCCGCGGGCTGACGATGATCTTCTGCCAGACCAAGCGGGCCTGCGACCGGGTGGCCGCCGACCTCGCGCAGCGCGGCTTCGACGCCGCCGCCGTGCACGGCGACCTCGGGCAGAGCCAGCGCGAGCGGGCGCTGCGCGCGTTCCGCAACGGCAAGATCGGCGTGCTGGTGGCCACCGACGTGGCGGCCCGCGGCCTCGACGTCGACGACGTCACCCACGTCGTCAACTACGAGTGCCCCGACAGCGCCGACACCTACGTGCACCGCATCGGCCGGACGGGCCGCGCGGGCAAGAAGGGCGTCGCGGTCACGCTGATCGACTGGTCCGACCTCACCCGGTGGAGGCTGGTCAACGGGCAGCTCGGGCTGCCGTTCGCCGAGCCGCAGGAGACCTACTCGACGTCCCCGCACTTCTTCGAGGCCCTCGGCATCCCCGCGGGCACGAAGGGGAAGCTGCCGAAGGAGCAGCGGCACGGGCGCGCCGGGCTGGACGCCGAGGAGCTGGAGGACATCGGCGAGACCGGCAAGATCCGCAGCCACACCCGCGCCGACCGGGACGCCGACCGGGAACGCCCCCGGCCGCGCCGCCGCAAGCGCAGCCGGACCCGCACCCGCGCCGGCCCTGTCACTTATACACATCT
>NZ_JABXFD010000418.1 GCF_013372625.1 Actinomadura sp. BRA 177 | reverse complement strand
CACCCACCACAGCGCTGGTACTCGCGCCCCGCACATGTCCCACATCGCGCCGCACAACAGCCCACCCCACCGCAGCGCTGGTTATTCGAGACCCGCACATCTGCCGCATCACGCCGCACAACAGCCCGCCCCCACCACAGCCTTGCTAGTCGAGACCCGCACATCTGCCGCATCGCGATGGGTCGCTTGGGAAACTTGGATGTCGCAGGCAAAGTCACTGCGCGTACGGCCCAGCCACCGGTTCGGGCGGAGCCCGAACACCGGGGGTTCCAGGGGGTCGCCCCCCTGGGAGAACACTGCGGGCCCCGGCGAAGGCGCCCGAAGGGCGCCGAGCAGGGAAGCCCGCCACGTACCCCCGAGCGGATTCGAACCGCCGTTACCGCCTTGAGAGGGCGGCGTCCTAGGCCACTAGACGACGGGGGCGTGTGTCCGCGTGAAGCGGACGCAGCTGGGGTACCAGGACTCGAACCTAGACTAAGTGAACCAGAATCACTCGTGCTGCCGATTACACCATACCCCAGTGAGGTACGGGCTTCCGTGCCGTTTCCGACCCGGTCGCTCGCGCCTCGATGAGAATACAGGACCTTGGGAGAACGACCAAAACGATTGCCGGGGCCGGGGGTCAGCGGGTGAAGTCGGGTGGTCCGATGTGGTCCCGGCCCCAGGCGACGAGGGGGCGCAGGCGCCGCCAGGACGTCCGCACGCGGGTGATGACCTCGGCGGGGTCGGCGGTCCACGGGTCGGCGGGCCAGCCGGTGTGGGCGTAGAGGGAGCGGTGCCGCAGGAGGTCGAGGCGCGGGTGGTCGGGGGCCGTGCCGCGGGGGCGGGTCTTGAGCCGGTCGCCGGCGATCTCCATGCCGGCGGAGCGGAGGTCGTCCACGATGGCCTGGAGTTCGCCGCCGAAGGTGTCGGAACCGGCGGCCTCGCGGTAGCGGCGGAGCTGGTCGGGGGTGGGCGCGTACATGCCGCCGGCGACCATGAGGCCGTCCGCGTCGATCTGGATGTAGAAGCCCTCGCCGGTGTGGCCGCCTTGGTGCGTCTTGTAGGGCGTCTTGTCCTTGCTGAAGCGGACGTCCCGGTAGGGGCGGAAGAGCTTGACCGCGCCGAACTCCTCTTCGAGTTCGGCGCACAGCTCGGTCAAGGGTGCGCGTACGTGGCGTTCGTAGATCTCCTTGTGGGACGTCCAGTAGGGCTTGCTGTTGTCGGCCAGCAAGCCCTCGTAGAACGTGAACGCCTCGTCGGCGAAGCCGCTGAACGCCATGGCTCAGTCGCGTTCGACGACGCGGTTGGTGAGGCTGCCGATGCCCTCGATGGTGACGGTCACCTCGTCCCCGATCTGGAGCGGGCCGACGCCGGCGGGGGTGCCGGTGAGGATGACGTCGCCGGGCAGCAGCGTCATGACCTGGCTGACGTACTCGACGAGGGCCGGGACGTCGCGCAGCAGCAGGGACGTGCGGGCGTCCTGGCGGACGTCGCCGTTGACGGCCGTGGAGATCGCCAGGTCGGCGGGGTCGGCCTCGGTCTCGATCCAGGGGCCGATCGGGCAGAACGTGTCGAAGCCCTTGGCCCGCGTCCACTGCCCGTCCTTCTTCTGCAGGTCGCGGGCGGTGACATCGTTGGCGCAGGTGTAGCCGAGGATGACCTCGGCGGCGCGGGACGCGGGCACCTCGCGGCACATCCGCCCGATGACGACGGCGAGCTCGCCCTCGTGGTCGACGCGCTCGGACAGCTTGCGCGGGTAGGCGATCGCCTCGCCCGGGCCGATCACGGCGGTGGACGGCTTGGCGAAGATCACCGGCTCGGCGGGCGGCTCGTCCCCGCCCATCTCGCGGACGTGGTCGGCGTAGTTCTTCCCGATCGCGATGATCTTGCTGGGCAGGATCGGCGCGAGCAGCCGGACGTCGGCGAGCGGGAGGCGCTGCCCGGTGAAGGTCAGTTCACCGAACGGGTGGGCCGCGATGGCGGCGACGGTGTTCTCCTCCACCACACCGAAGGACATCCCGTCGTCGGTGGAGAACCTGGCGATACGCATGTTCGAGAGCCTAGTACTCCGGTCAGAAGCCGCACGCCCTGCCGTTGATCTCGCAGCCCTTCGGGGTGGACGCGGGCCCGGCCGCGCCGTACTGGACCTCCCAGGTGCCGCCGGGCGGGATCGCGGGGGCGCCCTCCAGGTTCTCGATCTCCACCTTCTCGCCGCCGCGGACGAGCCGCGCGCCCCAGATGTTCTTCACGTCGGCGCCGGGGGCACGGAACGTCAGCTTCCATGTCTTCATGGGACGGTCGGTGCGGTTGGTGATGACGATCTTGCCTTCGAAGTACCCCTCGTCCTGCTGGACGAGCTGGTAGGTGATCCCCTTGCCCTCCACGAGCGGGCCGATCGGGGCGGTCGTCGCGGGCGGTGGCGTGCCCGGCGGCCCTCCCGCAGGAGGTGTCGCGGGCGCCTGGCTCGGCGCGGGCTCACCGGGCGCCGGCCCGCCCGTCGCGCCCCCGGCCTCCACCGGCGCCGACGCGGCCGGTGACGGAGACTGGGCGGTCTTCCCCTCGTCGTCGGAGCCGCCCCTGGTGAGCAGCAGGACCACGACCGCCGCGGCGGCGATGAGCACCACCGCGCCGATCGCCCCGGCGAAGATGATCGGACGCCTGGACCGTCCCCCGGACGGCATCGCCGGGGCCGTCGCGTCGGGCTGCGGCCCCGTCCCGAGGCCCGCGGACGGCATCGCGAAGGGGGTCGCGGGAGGACTCGAAGGCTCCGGCTCGCCGCCGAACTGCTCCGTCCAGGGCGCCTCTCCCCCGACCGGCGCAGGGGCGGGACGTTCGGCCGTCACGGAGGCGGGCATCGGGCCCTGCTCGAACGCCGCCTGCTCTTCCTGCGGCGGGACGGGCTTCTCGATCCGGATGTCGGTCACGGTCGCGGACGGCGTCTCCGCCGCATCCCGGGAGGTCACGCCCGGGTCGTCCACCGGAGGATCGAAGGACGTCGCCTCCGGGTCATCGGCCGGAAGGTCGTGGAAGGTCACTTCCGGACCGTCCACCGGGTCGTCTTCGGGGTCGTCGGCCGGGAAGTCCTGGAACGTCGCGTCAGCGAGGTCGTCCGCGGGCTCGTCGACGATGGTCGAATCGGCTTCCGTCCCCGCGCCCGGCGCGGGGGCCCGGCCGGGGACGCGGAACTCGGCGGTCGTCTTGTGGTCCGGGGGCACGTACCCGGGCTCCTCGCCGCTCAACTCGTCCACCCTCCGCTGTCGTCGATCTCATGGACTCCGACGACGGACGAAGCGGTTCGGTTCAGAACGAACCGGAAGGTGTCAGCCCGTGGGGGCGGGCTCGAACCCGCGCCGCGCGGCCTGCCGCAGCTGGCGGTTGAGCATGTCGGTGATGAGCTCGATCGCGTCCGGGGTGGTGGCGTCGTGGGCGCCGCTCAGCCAGCGGGTGGCCTCGGCGAGCAGGTCCTCGGCCGATTCCCCGTCGGACCCCGCGTCGGCCATCCGCCCGAGCACGGCGCCGAGGCGCAGCGCCGCGTCGGCGCGCCCGGACTCGGCGGCGCGCCGGTACCAGCCGGCGGCCTGTTCGAGATCGCCCTCGCGCTCGTACACCTCGCCGAGCCCGAACGCCACGTCCGCCCAGGTACCGTCCGTCGGACGCCCAAGGTCCTCGGGAGTCCACGGTCGGACGGGCATAGGATCACTCCGGCAGGTCGGTTCAGGTGGGACGGCACGCAGGAACGCCGCGCATGCCGTGCAGATCCTTATAGTGGACGCTTCAACCGAAATCCGCCACCGCTTTAGCCGTATTTGGCGAAATTTCTGCGTAACCGTACCGATACTGACGGAAACACCCTCGTTCTTTCGAACGACCGATTTCCGGCCATCGCGACGGGTCAGGCCGGGGGGCGGCGCCGCGTGAGCTGCGGGACGAGCCAGGGCGCGACGGCCGCGGCGCCCGCCCCCGCTGAGCAGAGCGCCGTGAGCCGTCCGGACGCCCCGGCCCGCCGTCCCAGTCCGGCAGTGATCGCCATGACCGTCGCTCCGGTGACGGCCACGCGTGTGGACCCGGCCCACGGGTCGCGCGCTTCGCAGGGTTCAGGCACCGGAGTGAGGCGCAGTACCGGAACAGCGTGTGCGCTCGGTTCGTCCAAGAACGTCCAGCCGTCTTCGCGCGCCGGAGGCCGGGCAGCCGGCGTCGCGCCGTCGTCCACGTCGCCTCCCCTCAGCCCCGTGGACGCCATCGCCCGCCGCTCGACCCCGGTCGATTGCTCCGGCGCGCTCGGTGCCGCGCCCACCCGGTCTTCCACCTGGAACTCTCCTCGGGTCAGCGGCCCGCTCCGCGGCGACCGGAGATCATTTGCGTGGTCCGTTCAGGCCCCGGACGGTGAGCAGCGCCGGCCAGGGGCCCGGCTCCGCCGGCACGGGAGGCTCCCCGCGAAGGTTCGCGTTCCTCGTCCGAAAGCCGATGCTGATGACGTAGAGCGCCATGGTCAGGAAGAGTGCCGCAGGAACGAGGATCCAGAGAAGGATGATGCTGGACATCTGTGCGCTCCTTCCAGCTTGATGCCGGGACGTTGAACCCGATCAGGCTGCTCGTCTGAGCCGATTCCTGGAAATTCCGGTGATCTGCTCGGTACCATCAGACAGCTCAAGTGGCCTGGGTCAGCTTGTTCGGCTTCCGTCCTACTAAAGGTGTAACCCTGATCAGGCAGGGCAAAACATGATCATAGGTACTAGTTAGAAGGAACAGCTCAATCCTCTGATTGCAATGAGAGGCTCCCCATGGCACGAAGGACGCCCAGGTACGTCGAGATCGCCGCGGACCTCCAGGCTCGGATCGACGATGGACGGCTGGAGCCCGGCGACCGGCTGCCCACCGAGAAGGAGCTGGCCCAGCGCTGGGGAGTCTCGGAGAACACGATCAAGGCGGCGGTCAACGAGCTGCGCAGGGGGGGCCGCGTCGAGACCGTCCCCCAGAAGGGCAGCTTCGTCACCGAACCCGATATGCCCTTCGTCATCACCCTGAACTACACGGACCTCGGTGACGAGAACGCGCCGGGCCGCGGATTCGGTGGCGGTGAGGGCAAGGCGTTCCTGTCGGAGGCGGACCGCCAGCGGCACCAGGCCCACTTCTCCAAACCGGACGTGGCGGTCGAGGACGCCGGCGAGCTGCAGATGAAGGCCCTCGGCATTCCGCGCGTTCCGGCGGACGCCCCGCAGCCGCAGGTCGTCCGCCGGTCCCAGCAGCGGTTCGTGGACGGCAAACCGAACTCGCTCCAGCACTCGTACTTCAAGCTCGAACTGGCGTTCAAGGCCCAGGACCTGCTCAATTCGCGGGACATCGCGGAGGGCAGCGTCGCCTACCTGCAAAGATGCGGACACGAGCAGGTCGGGTACGAAGACGAGTTCGACGCCCGGCCCCCCACGGAAGAGGAGCTCAAGTTCTTCGGGCTCTCCAAGAACAGCCTCGCCGTCATCGAGCACATCCGCACCGCCTTCGACCAGAACGGCGAACCGTTCCGGCTGACGGTCACCGTCTACAAGCCAGGCACCAACAAGATCCGGTTCATCGCCGGTGACGTGCCCGACGAGGTCTGGGAACGAGGTTCCTGACCCGTCTCCGTCCATCAACGACAATCCGCAGGGAAACCAACATGGCCGATTCCGCATATCCAGCACACCACCCGGTCGAGCAGGTCGACACCGCGCACGGCTACGTCACCGAGACGGTGACGGCGCTCAACGGCCGCGGCATCCGGGTGGACCGCAGCCACCTCGACCCCATGGGCCCGGTCGACGCGACCATCATCACCGGCGACAGCGCCCTCGTGTGGGACGAGTGGACCGGCTGGAGGATCGGCACCTACGTGTCCGGCCGCCAGGGCGAGCGGACCGTGCTCCGCGACGCGCGCCTCCTCGGCGGCGGGATCCTCCTGGCCCCGTCCGCCATCGCCGAACTGGTGGAGAGCGGCGAATCGCTCCCGCTGATCACCCGCGAGCCGGACGCGCAGGACGGCCTGTTCGACGCGCTGCGCACCCGCTGATCCATCGGGCAACCGGTCGTGGCCGTCCAGCAGCGGTCACGACCGGCGAGAGCAGGGGCTTCTCCGCGCACAATGACCTTCAGCCCGGCACCCCCGACCGCAGCCGCGAAGGGATCCGAACGCAATGGCCCGTATGACGCCTGCCCGCTGGCGTGACATCGCCGACGACCTGCGCCGCCGCATCGAATCGGGAGACCTCGCACCCGCGGACGGCGCGTCCGGCCGGCGGCCGCTGCCTTCCGAGAAGGACTTGGAGCACCACTACCGCGCGTCCCGGAACACCGTGCGGGACGCGCTCGCCTGGCTCCGGCAGCAGGGGTACGTCGTCTCGGAACAGGGCAAGGGGACGTTCGTCGTGCCACAGCCCGACATCGTGCACGTCACGCTCCGCGCCGCCGAGCTCGGGCTCGCACCGGGCGCGAGGTCGGCGGAGTGGTACAACCGCGACGCCGCCGTCCCGGCGCACCGCGAGGTGACCGTTTCGCAGGTCAAGGTGGAGGTCCAGGAGGGCACCAAGGTCATCGCGCGGTACCTGCGGGCGGGGTCCGGCTCGGAGTTCATCTCCCGCCACCAGGAGATCTTCCTGGACGACCAGCCCTGGGTCCTGCAGACGTCCTTCTATCCGCTCGAATTCGCTACCAGCGGCGCGACCCGCCTGCTTCTCCCGCGCGACATCCCCGAGGGCGCCGTGGCGTACCTGGGTGCGGCCCTCGGCTACCAAGAGGTCGGCTTCCACGACGAGATCAAGGCCCGCGTCCCGGACGAGAACGAGAAGCGGTTCTTCAGCCTCGGCGACTCTGCGGCGAGCATCGTCTTCGAAACCGTCCGGACCGCCTACTCCGCCGACGGCAATCCCTTTCGCGTCACCGTGACGGTCTGGCCCGCCGACCGCACGCGGCTGCACTACAACGACGGGAAAGTCCCCATCGACGTCCTCAAGGCGCCCGGCGATGCGTCCACCGACGCCACACCGGCCGACGACACCGAGAGCGGATAGCCGACTGACCTCCGGTTCCCGCCGTTAACGCAAGACGGCTCCTCGCCTTGTCCCCTGGTGGCAGTGCGAGTCAGACGAAGCGGACGAGCATCAGGTCGGCTTCGGGGTTTTCGCGCCAGTAGAGGGAGCCGGGCGTGCGGGACATGTTCTCGATCTCGTTGGCGATGATCAGGGCGCGGTTGATGCAGTCGGTCTTGTTGTAGCCGGTCTGCTCCTGGAGGCGCTGGAGCGCCTGGACGGCCTTGCCGGTGAGGTTGACCGTCACGCGTTCGCTCTGCGGGACGGCGTCGGCGCGGCGGCCCGGATCGTCCGCTTCCATGGACCCCTCCGAGGTCTCGGGGGCCGCAGGAGAATCGGTCATGAACGCTCACTCCCATCGGGGAGCGCGGCCCCCCATGCGTTCGGCGCCGGAACCGGATGTCCCGCCGTCAGGCGACCATACAGCCCTCCGTCAGCAAATCCATGCCGTGCATACAGCATGCACGACAGAGGTTCCCTCGGCTCAGGCATCGGAAACCTGGGTTAGTCCTGCGTTGCCAGCAGGCGACACAGGACTTACCGGTCTTCATGCAGTCTTCATATGGCTTTCGTATGTATTTTGATGGAGGGGTGGGGACGGAACCAATGCCGAGGAGCCGGGGCCACTACGCCCGGCCTTCCCGGGGGAAGGAAGACTCCGTGAGACTGAACCGTTGGGCGCCGCGGGGGCGGGCGGCCTCGCACGCCGGCGCGGGCCCGGTGCACGCGAAGGTCATGACCCCGGTGACGCTCGGGGCGGTGGTGCTGGGGTACGCGCTGGACGGGTCGGGCACCGCCGCGATCGCCGGCGTCCTGGCGTTCCTCACGTTCCCGGCGGTGGCCATGACGAACGCGGTCGTCCAGTACCTGAAGGCGGACACGCTGCACGAGACGTCCGGGCCCCCGTCGACGGCGGCCGCGCTGCCCGTGCCCGTCCCGGCCGCCGAGGTGGTGGCCGTGGGGCGCGAGGCCGCGACGTTCCTGGACGCGCTCACGCCCGCGGAACGGCAAGACCTCGTCGTGCGGGCGCACCGGCACCTGTACCGCGCGGAGGACGTCCTGTGCCGGGAGGGCGGTCTCGCCGGCGAGGTCGTCGTGATCTTGTCCGGCTGGACGCGGGTGTGGGTCCGGGAGGGCGCCGAGCAGCGGATCATCGCGTTCCGCGGCGCCGGGGAACTGGTCGGCGAAAGGGCCGCGCTACTGATCCGGGACCGGTCCGCCACCGTGACGGCGGACACCGACGTCCAGGCGCTCCGCATCGACGCCGGCGACTTCGGGGCCTTCCTGAACGCCAACCCGCGCGTGCGGGGCGTCCTGGAGCAGCAGGTCTACCGGCGGCAGATCGAGAGGCACGACTTCCGGGACGTGCAGGGGAACTGCTCGATCCTCATCACCGACATCACCCGGTTCAGCGCGCCGGCCCGCACCGACGCCGACCGCGAGTACGTCCTGGGCGCCATGTACGACCTGATGAGCGAGGCGTTCACCGCGTCCGGCCTCGACTTCGGCCGCCTCTACACCGAGGACCGCGGCGACGGCGCGCTCGTCGTCGTCCCGCCGGCCACGCCGACCGACCAGGTCGTCGACCCGATGCTCGCGCACCTGGCGGCGGCGCTGCGGCGGCACAACCGGCGCGCCGCCGAGGCGACCCGGCTGCAGCTGCGGGCCGCGCTGCACGTCGGTCCCGTGCAGCGCGGCCCGAAGGGCGTGTCCGGCATCTCCATCATCACGACGCGGCGCATGGTGGACGCGCCGGCGGTGAAGCGGCGCGTCGCCGAGACCGGCGCCGACCTGGCGTTCGTCACGTCCGACTTCGTGTTCGACTCGGTGATCAAGCCCGCCCCCGGCCTGGTCGACCCGGGCCGCTACTCGCGGGTCCGGGTCAGGCTGAAGGAGGCGTCGCTGTCGGCGTGGCTCATGCTGGAGGGCGGCGGATCGCGGCTCCGCGCGGTGTGAGGGTCAGGACGCCGCCACCAGGTCCTGGTAGTCGGGGTGCTTCTCGATCCACTTCTTGATGAACGGGCAGACCGGGTCGACCGAGCGGCCCTTGCCGCGGATGTCGTCCAGCGCGCCGCGGGCGAGCGAACTCCCGACGCCCTTGCCCTCGAACGCGGAGTCGACCTCGGTGTGGACGAGAACGACGGTGTTCTCGCCCGGCTCGTACTCGACGAACCCGGCGAGGTCGCCGTCCAGCCTGATCTCGTAGCGGTTCTTCTCGGCGTTGTCGGTGATCTCGGTGCTCATGCCCCGATAATGCCCAACCAGCCCAAGAGATTCCCCGGCGGCCTCCGTTAGCCCGCCTCGTAGCCGGCGCGGAGGAGGCAGTAGGTGACGGCCTCCTCCAGGGCCTGCCAGGACGCGGCGATGACGTTGTCCTCGACGCCGACGGTGCCCCACTCGCGCTCGCCGTCGCCGGACTCGATCAGCACGCGCGTCCGCGCGTCGGTGCCGTGCGTCCCCTCCAGGATGCGGACCTTGTAGTCGACCAGCTCCAGCCGAGCCAGCTCCGGGTAGAGGCGGCCGAGCGCGATGCGCAGCGCGTTGTCGAGGGCGTTGACGGGGCCGTTGCCCTCGCCGGTCGCGATGATCCGCTCGCCCTTGGCGTGCAGCTTGACGGTCGCCTCGCTGACCATCGACCCGTCCGGACGGCGCTCCACGATCGACCGCCACGACTCGACCTCGAAGTGCCGCTGCCGGACGCCGGTCAGCTCCTCGCGCAGCAGCAGCTCGAACGAGGCGTCCGCGGCCTCGAAGGTGTAGCCGGTGGACTCCAGCTCCTTGACCTTGGCGACGACGGCCTTGGACTTCTCGCCGGACAGGTCGTAGCCCAGCTCGCGGCCCTTCAGCTCGACGGACGCGCGGCCGGCCATGCTGGACACCAGCATCCGCATGTCGTTGCCGACGGCGGCGGGGTCGATGTGCTGGTACAGGTCCGGGTCGATCTTGACGGCGGACGCGTGCAGCCCCGCCTTGTGCGCGAACGCCGACACGCCCACGTACGGCTGCTGGGAGCTGGGCGCGACGTTGGTGACCTCGGACACGGCGTGCGCGATCCGGGTCATCTCGGCGAGCTGCGCGTCCGACACGAGGTTCATGCCCCGCTTGAGCTGCAGGTTCCCGACGACCGTGAACAGGTTGGCGTTGCCGCTGCGCTCGCCGTACCCGTTCGCGCAGCCCTGCACGTGGGTGGCGCCTGCCTTCACCGCGGCGAGCGTGTTGGCGACCGCGCAGCCGGAGTCGTCGTGGCAGTGGATGCCGACCCGCACCCCGTAGCCGACGACCTCGTGGACGACCTCGGCCAGCTCGTCCGGCAGCATGCCGCCGTTGGTGTCGCAGAGCGCGACGACGTCCGCGCCGGCCTCGGCGGCGGTGCGGACGGCCTCCAGCGCGTAGCCGGGGCTGGCCTTGTAGCCGTCGAAGAAGTGCTCGGCGTCCAGGAAGACTCGTTGGCCCTCCGCACGCAGGTGGGAGACCGTGTCGCGGATCATCGCGAGGTTCTCCGCCAGGGTGGTGCGGAGGGCCAGCTCGACGTGCCTGTCGTAACTCTTGGCGACCAGGGTCACGACGGACGCGCCGGATTCGCGCAGGGCGGCGACCTGGGGGTCGTCGGCCGCCTTCACCCCGGCCCGGCGGGTCGCGCCGAACGCGGTGAGCCGCGCGTGCCTCAGGTCGAGCTCTGTTCGAGCGCGCCTGAAGAATTCGGTGTCCTTGGGGTTGGCGCCCGGCCAGCCGCCCTCGATGAAGCCGACGCCCAGGTCGTCGAGGTGCCGCGCGATGGCGAGCTTGTCGGGCACGGAGAGGTTGAGTCCCTCCTGCTGGGACCCGTCGCGCAGGGTGGTGTCGTAGACGTGGAACGCGTCGCCTTGCATAGGTGAGAACCCCCAGAGGGTGGCGCCAGGGCACAAAAAAGACCCCTCACGGACGTGAGAGGTCTGCGCGCCGGCGGTGTCCCGTTAGCTGCCGGCGCGCCAGCCGATAATGACGAGGCTGTTGCGCATGATGCTCTCAGTCTGCCACACGGTTCGCGTGCTCGGGACATCCGTCTCAGATCATGAGACGCCGCGGCCCCGGCGGGCGATCTCGCCGGGGCCGCGAACGCGCAGGTCAGACGATCTTGTGGACCCAGCCGTAGGGGTCGGGACGGGTGCCGTACTGAATGCCGACCAGCTCCTGGCGCAGCCGCATGGAGATCTCGCCGGGCTCGCCGTCCCCGATCGTCCACTCCCGGTCGCGGCCCTTGACCCGGCCGACCGGGCTGATGATCGCGGCGGTGCCGCAGCCGAACACCTCGGTGATCTCGCCGGACTCGCAGCCCGCCTGCCACTCGTCGATGCTGATCTTGCCCTCCTCGGTGGGGACGCCGAGGTCGGGGGCGAGCTTGAGCATCGAGTCGCGGGTGACGCCCGCGAGCAGCGTGCCGGTGAGCGCCGGGGTGAGCAGGCGCGCCTGCGCGCCGGCCCCGTAGACGAACATGAGGTTCATCGAGCCGACCTCCTCGACCCAGCGGTGCTCCACCGCGTCGAGCCAGACGACCTGGTCGCAGCCCTGCGCGACGGCCTCGGCCTGCCCGGCGAAGGACGCCGCGTAGTTGCCGCCGAACTTGGCCTCGCCCGTCCCGCCGGGAGCGGCGCGGGTGTAGTCCTGCGACAGCCACACCGAGACGGGCTTGATGCCGCGCGGGTAGTACAGCCCGGACGGCGACGCGATGACCATGAACAGGAACTCGTTCGCCGGGCTGTTGACGCCGAGCGCGCGGGTCGTGGCGAACATGAACGGCCGCAGGTAGAGGCTGTGGCCCTCGGTGTCGGGGACCCACTCCCTGTCGGTGCGGACGAGCAGCTCGACCGCGTCCACGAACAGCTGCTCGGGGATCTCCGGCATCGCCATCCGCTTCGCCGACCGGTTCATCCGGGCCGCGTTCATGTACGGGCGGAAGGTGACGACCGAGCCGTCCGGCTGCTTGTAGGCCTTGAGGCCCTCGAAGAGCTCCTGGGCGTAGTGGAACACCTGCGAGGCCGGGTCCATCGGGATCGGCCCGTACGGTTCGAGCTTCGCGTCGTGCCAGCCGCGCTCCGCCGAGTACCTGATCGTGATCATGTGGTCGGTGAAGTGCCGGCCGAAGCCGGGGTCGGCCATGATCGCGGCCCGCTCGTCGGCGGTCGCGGGCCGCTCGGTGCGCGTGATCTCGAAGTCCAGGGTGTCGCTCATCGCGGTTCGTCCTCTCGCGGATCGCCGGGCGGCCCCATCGCCGCTATGGCTTCCTAGTCCCTATTGTCGTACTTCGTCTAGACCTGCTCCTCCACGCGGCGCATACGGAAAGACCGGGCGCGCCGCGAGGCACGCCCGGTCCGGCCGGACAGGCGGCGTGCCCTATCCGGATACTCGCTTGGCGATCGCGTCGCCGATCTGGGACGTGGACCGGGCGCCGAGGCCGGCGCGCTCGGCCAGGTCGTCGGAGACGGCCTGCTCGACGCGGCGGGCGGCGTCGCCCTCGCCGATGTGGTCGAGCAGCATCGCGACGGACAGGACCGTGGCGGTCGGGTCGGCCTTGCCCTGCCCGGCGATGTCGGGCGCGCTGCCGTGCACCGGCTCGAACATCGACGGCGCGGTGCGGTCGGGGTTGACGTTGCCGGACGCGGCTAGCCCGATCCCGCCCGCGATGGCGGCGCCGATGTCGGTGATGATGTCGCCGAACAGGTTGTCGGTGACGACCACGTCGAACCGCTGCGGCTGGTTCACGAAGAACATGGTCGCCGCGTCAACATGCACATAGTCGGTCGTGACCTGCGGGTACTCCTCGGCGACCCGCTTCAGCACCCGCTGGTAGAGGTCACCGGCGAACGTGAGGACGTTGTCCTTGTGGACCAGCGTGAGCTTCTTGCGCGGCCGGGACGCGGCGACCTCGAACGCGTACCGGATGACCCGCTCGACCCCGTACGCGGTGTTCACGCTCTCCTGCGTGGCGACCTCGTGCGGCGTCCCCTTGCGCAGCACGCCGCCCACACCGGTGTACGGCCCCTCCGTCCCCTCCCGGACGACGACCATGTCGATGTCATCGGTCGACACACCGGCCAGCGGCGTCTTGACGCCGGGGAACAGCTTCACGGGCCGCAGGTTGACGTAGTGGTCCAGCTCGAACCGGGTCCGCAGCAGCAGCCCGCGCTCCAGCGTCCCGCTGGGCACGCTCGGGTCGCCGACGGCGCCGAGCAGGATGACCTCCTGCTCGCGCAGCTCGGCCAGCACCGAGTCGGGCAGCGTCTCCCCCGTCCGGTGCCAGCGGGCGGCGCCCAGATCGTAGGAGGTCTGCTCGAACGCGAGGTCGCCGGACACGGCGTCGAGGACCTTCAGTCCCTCGGCGACCACCTCGGGGCCGATCCCGTCACCCGGGATGACGGCCAGACGAATGCTGCGGGAAACCATGCGCGCACTCTACTGCAAACGTCTCAGTGCGTGGGCTGCCGTCTCACGATCCGGGCAAAAGCCCGCAATCCCCGCACATCCCGCCACCGGGCACCCGGTAGTACAGGCAGCAGCTCTTCCGAACGAACCCGTCCGCCCGGAACTCCCCCGCCCCGGCCAGCGGCTCCCGCCGGAGCAACTCCCGCACGAGCTCACCCCGGACGGCATCGGCCGGCCCCACATGGAGACTCCCGACCAAGGCGGACGCCGCATTCCCCCACACCAGCCCGTCCGCAAGATTCACGAAGCTCGCCATGATCTCCCGCAAGGGACGCAGATGCCCGTCCACAATCACGTCGTGAACAAGCGCGGCAGCCTCCGCGGTGTCCTCGACGCGCCATCCGCCCGGCTTATCAAGCCCCAGCGTGATCGCCTCGCCCGGCGCCCACCGCCACCGCAGCGTGCGCAGATCGGGGACGATCCCGCCCGCCGCCGCAGCGACAACGGGCGACCACAACCGCGCCGCGAGCCCCTGAAACACGAGCGAGGCGGAGACCCGCCGCTCCTTCGCCCCAAGCCGCTCGGCGTAATCCCCGGTCAGCGCCCGCAGCCGCCGGACGTCCCCAGCGAACGGACGCCAGCCGGCCCCGTCCAACTCCGTGCGGATCTCGAAGTACGGCCCCAGCCGCCCGACGTCCCGCAGAACCCCCGCAACCTGATCGGAAGCGACATCAGACGGCATGCCCCCAGTCTCACATGCCCATCGGCACGTCCCGACGCCAACTACATCGGCGACCGTCCGGGGGGAAGGGCTAGTCGGCCCTCCGGTCTAGGGCGGTTTGCAGGGCGCGGGCGGCTTCTTCTTCGGCTTCGTCCGCGGGGGTGTTGGTCCAGGTGTCGTTCATGGGATTGCTCCAGATTCGCTGAGCTGTGGCGAGGGGGCCGCCGGGTGGGCGTGGTTCGCACGGTCCGGCTCGGACATCGGGCTCACGGCCAGGCAGAGCCTCCGCAGCGGGTGCCGGCCTGCCGATGATCAGGCCCCGCTGCGGCAGCGAAGGATTACTACGAAGCGCCGCATGACTACCTGCGAGATTACCTCCGCTCCGGCGGAGTTGTCCCGACCAGTGGCGAGAAATCTCGCTATTTGAGACGGGCTTGGAAAACCTCACGGGCGGGCGCGCCGATGCGCACCCGCCCGTGGCGGAAAGGTTGTCAGCCGTCGAGGTCGACGCGGCGGCCCATGTCGGCGCCGACCTCCTTGGTGATGGCGTCGACGAGCTGCGGGGAGATGGCCGAGTCGACGGTGAGCGCGATCAGCGCCCTGCCGCCCTTGACGTCCCGGCCGACCTGCATGCCGGCGATGTTGACCTGCTCGTCGCCGAGCAGGTTGCCGACGGCGCCGACGATGCCGGGGCGGTCGACGTAGGAGAAGAACGCCATGTGCTCGGTCGGGACGAGCTCCATGTTGTAGCCGTTGATCTCGATGATCCGCTCGGCGTGCTTGGGGCCGGTGAGCGTGCCGGAGACCGAGACGACGTCGCCGTCGGCCATGGTGCCGCGGACCTGCACGACGTTGCGCCAGTCAGGGCTGTCCTCGGACGTGGTGAGGGTGACCTCGACGCCGCGGTCGCGGGCGAGGAGCGGCGCGTTGACGAACGTCACGGCCTCCTCGATGACGTCCACGAAGACGCCCTTGAGCGCGGCGAGTTCGAGGACCTTCACGTCGTGCTCGGCGATCTCGCCGCGGACGACGACGTCGAGCCGGACGGGGACGCCGCCGGCGAGGGCGGTGAAGATGCGGCCGAGCTTCTCGGCGAGCGGCAGGCCGGGCTTGACGTCCTCGGCGACGGCGCCGCCCTGCACGTTGACGGCGTCCGGGACGAACTCGCCGGAGAGGGCCAGCTTGACGGAGCGGGCGACCTGGGTGCCGGCCTTCTCCTGCGCCTCGTGGGTGCTGGCGCCGAGGTGCGGGGTGACGACGACGTTGTCGTGGTGGAACAGCGGGCTCTCGGTGCACGGCTCGGTGCTGAACACGTCGATGCCGGCGCCGGCGACCCGGCCGTCCTTGATCGCGAGGTCGAGGGCCGCCTCGTCGACGATCCCGCCGCGGGCGGCGTTGACGATCCGGACGGACGGCTTGACCTGCTGCAGCTCGCGGTCGCCGATGAGGCCGAGGGTCTCGGGCGTCTTCGGCAGGTGGACGGTGATGAAGTCGCTCTCGCGGAGCAGTTCCTCCAGCGTGACGAGCTTCACGCCGAGCTGCGCGGCGCGGGCGGCCTGCACGTACGGGTCGAACGCGACCACGTTCATGTCGAAGGCGGCGAGGCGCTGCGCGACGAGGACGCCGATGCGGCCGAGGCCGAGGACGCCGACGGTCTTGCCCTGCAGCTCGACGCCGGTGTACCTCGAGCGCTTCCACTCGCCCTGCTTGAGCGCGGCGTGGCCCTGCGGCACGTTGCGCGCGGTGGCAAGGAGCAGCGCGATCGCGTGCTCGGCGGCGGTGACGATGTTGGACGTGGGCGCGTTGACGACCATGACGCCGGCCTTGGTGGCGGCCTCCACGTCGACGTTGTCGAGGCCGACGCCGGCGCGGGCGACCACGCGCAGCTTCTTGGCGTGCTGGAACACCTCGGCGGTGACCTTGGTGGCGCTGCGCACGATCAGCGCGTCGACATCGGCGACGGCGGGCAGCAGCTGCTCCTTGTCACTGCCGTCGACGTGCCGGACGTCGAAGTCGGCCTCCAGCACGGCGATGCCGGCCGGGGAGAGTTCTTCTGCGACGAGGACGACGGGCTTGCTCAAGAGAAAACAGTCCTTCGGAAAAAGAGTGGTGTGTGATGCGTTCAGGTGAAGTCGCGAGTCACCTCGTCGTGGCCCTCGCCCCCGGCAGACGAGTCTATAACCCGTGGGCCTCGGCGGTTCCCAGCAGGGAAGGACTCACCGGTAACTACCGTTCCGCACGGGTTCGCCCTGGTCTGTCAGGCCGCGTTCGGTTCCGGTACCGCGGCGAGCACGGTCGCCACGCGCTCGGCGTCCGTCACGTGGATGTGCGGGACGTCCACGAACACCCGCAGCGGCCCCGCCGGCAGCCCCAGCTCCTCGGCGACCCCCGTCTGCACCTCGTGCAGCGGGATGTACATCAGGTAGCCGCGGTGGACGTTCTGCGACCGGAACATCGCCGTCATCATCAGCCGGTAGCCGCGGATGCGGAACGACAGCGCGGTCAGGGTCGGCAGCCCGTCGGCCGGCTCGCCCGGGATCGTCAGCGAGATCCACGCGCTGGTCGTCCACGGCCTGGCCCGCAGCAGGTCCACCACCCACCGGATCTGGTCGTGCCCGTCCAGGTCGTGCAGCCGCGGCCAGTACCGCCCGCGGACGACGCGCCGGGTGCGCTCCTGCGCCCTCCGGACCAGCCGCGCCCGGTCGCCGTGCTCGTGGAGGATCGGATCCTCCCAGCTCAGCGAGCTGACCTCGAACAGCAGCGGGGGTCCCTCGATGATGGGCCCGCCGTCCTCCAGCCCGGCCTCGCCGGCCGTCCACACGTGCCGCAGCGCGCCGATCCACGCCTGCCCGCACGTCTCCCAGCGCCGGACGTCCCTGTCCCCTTGCGCCGGCATGTCATGACTCCACACCGTTATTCAGAGATTTACCTGCCCGCCGCATTGGGCGGCCGGCAGGAAATTCCGCACTGTCTCCGGCCGGTGACCTTCCGTTGCCCGCGATCAGCCTCGCACCACTCATGCACTCTGCCCCAAGACCCGCTCCGGCGGCGGTCACGGGGTGTTCGTGCAGGTGCTCCCGGCACGGGCCGCGGCCGTCACGGCTTTCTTCAAGTATCAGGCAATGTACCCAGAAACGATAGGTATATTTATCCGAACGGTACCTTCACCGGCATTCTGACCACGTTGTCGTCCACCAGTCACTGGACAATGCCCTCAGTCCCGGTGCAGCACGACGTACCCGTCCCGCCGGAAGACCCGCCGGTACCCGGCGGCCTCCAGTCCGGCGACCCGCCGCCGCTGCTCGGCGACCGACCGGAACGGGAACTCCAGCCGTCCGACGTAGGCGACGACCCACGGAGCCCCGCGCGACCGCTCGTCCCACAGCAGCACCCGGGCGCGGGACGTCAGCGCGGGCCCGACGCCGTTGGCCGCCTCGACGAGCGCCCCGTCGGGGATCTTCGCCGCCGCCGCCGACGCCGCGCGGGCCCGCTCGTTCGGCCGCCACAGGGCGGGATCGGCCAGGTGCTTGTACGCGAAGAACGGCACGCAGACGAGCGTGGCCGCCAGCCTCCCGGCCACCGGCAGGGCGGACGGGACGCGCGGCCCCGCCCGCCGCCCCCCCCGCCGCCTCGCGCCCCCGCCCCCCACCCCCCGCCCAGCA
>NZ_JABXFD010000084.1 GCF_013372625.1 Actinomadura sp. BRA 177 | reverse complement strand
GCGCCGCGTCCGGTGACGTGTACACCGTCCGCTTCTGCGGTAAGCGTAGTAGGTGCACAGGGCCCGCGCAGGCGGGCGGGCGGCGAGCCGTCGCGATCGCCCGCGCCATCGCCAAGGCCCCGGCGCTGCTGCTGTGCGACGAGCCGACCGGCGCCCTCGACCTGGAGACCGGGCGCGGCGTCCTGCGCGTCCTGCAGGACCTCAACCGCGAGGGCCGGACGGTCCTGGTCGTCACCCACAACGCCGCGATCGCCGCCATCGCGCACCGCGTGGTGCGGATGCGGTCCGGCCGCGTCGTCGAGGTGACGACCAACGCCGCGCCCGCCGGCGCCGACGAGGTGACCTGGTGAGCGTCCTCAACGTCAAGCTCCGCCGCGACCTGCGGCGCCGCCCCGCGCAGCTGGTGTCGGTGGTGGTGCTGGTCATGCTCGGCGTCGCGCTGTTCGGCGCGTCCTACGACGCCTACAAGAACCTGGACGCCGGCTACCAGGCCACCTTCCACAAGTACCGGTTCGCGGACCTCACCCTGACGGGCGGCGACACCGCCGCGATCGCGAAGCAGGCGGGGGCGCGGCCGGGCGTCGAGGCGGTCACCGTCCGCACGGTCGCGGACGTGCCGCTGCGCATGCCCGACGGCGGCACCCTCGTCGGCCGCGTCGTCGGGTTCCCCACCGGATCGCAGCCCGCCGTCAACCGGGTGAAGGTCGTCGAAGGCTCCTACCTCGACCCGGCCGCGCCGGACGGCGTCCTCGCCGAGAAGCACATCGCCGACCACGCGAAGCTGAAGCCGGGCGACCACGTGTCGGTCTGGGACGGGAACGCGTGGCGGAACCTCGCCGTGCGCGGCACCGCGTCCTCGCCCGAATACCTGTGGCCCGCCTCCAGCCGCCAGAACGTGCTGCCCGCGCCCGGATCGTTCGGCGTCCTGTTCGCCCCCGAGCCGCTCGCCCGCCAGATCGCCGGCACGGCGGCGCCCGGCCAGGTGGCCGTCTACTACACCGCCGCCGGACGCGAGCACGCCGCGGAACTCGACGCGGCCCTCACCGCCACCGCCCGGCAGCACGGCGCGGGCGCGGCGATCACCCGCGCCGAGCAGCCCTCCAACGCCACCCTCGCCGAGGACATCAAGGGCTTCTCCGAGCTGGCCGTGATGTTCCCGCTGCTGTTCCTCGCCGCCGCCGGCGTCGCCGTCTACGTCGTGCTGACCCGCCGCGTCGCCCGCGACCGCGTGATCATCGGGACGCTGCGCGCCTCCGGGTTCCGCCGCCGCACCCTCGTGGCCCACTACCTGGCGACCGGCGTCGCGGTCGGGCTCGCCGGGTCGGTGCTCGGCGTCGCCGCCGGGCTGCTGCTGGCCGGGACCGTGACCCGGCTGTACGGGGACGCGATCGGGCTGCCGGAGACGCTGGTGTCGGTCCGCCCCTCGACCGTCGCCGCCGGCCTGGCGTTCGGGGTCGTCGCG
>NZ_JABXFD010000206.1 GCF_013372625.1 Actinomadura sp. BRA 177 | reverse complement strand
CGTGTGTGTGCGCGTCGCGGGCACGTACGAGGTGGCGATCCTCCGCGTGTCGTACTGCCACCACAGGAGCCTGTGGTGGTAGGTGTGCGCGGCGGCCAGGCGGTACACGACCGGCTTGGACGCGGCCTTGCGGCGGCGCCGGCTGGTACACGCGTGCGCGCCGGCGCGCGCTGTCCGGCGGCCCCGAAGGGTTCGCACCGGGTCGGCGCGTCAAGCGAAGCGTCTCGCCCGCGGCGGCGAGGCCCGCGGCGGCGAGCAGAGGCAGCAGCAGGGTTCCGAGCAGCCGGCCCCGGCGGCCGAGGCTGCTCCGCAGGGTGAGGGGAGCTGAGTAACCGATGCTGATCCCTCGCAAGGTCAAGCACCGCAAGCAGCACCACCCGAAGCGCCGTGGCATGGCCAAGGGCGGCACGAGGGTGACGTTCGGCGAGTACGGCATCCAGGCCGTCGAGTCCGCGTACGTGACGAACCGGCAGATCGAGGCCGCTCGTATCGCGATGACGCGCCACATCAAGCGCGGCGGCAAGGTCTGGATCAACATCTTCCCGGACCGTCCGCTGACCAAGAAGCCCGCCGAGACCCGCATGGGCTCCGGCAAGGGCTCCGTCGAGTGGTGGGTGGCCAACGTCAAGCCGGGCCGCGTGCTCTTCGAGATCTCCTACCCGGACGAGCGCATCGCCCGGGAGGCGCTCACCCGCGCGATCCACAAGCTGCCGATGAAGTGCAAGATTGTCAAGCGAGAGGTGGGTGAGTCCTGATGGCCAAGGGTCTTACCGCCGACGACCTGCGGACCGAGCCCGAGGACGTCCTGGTCACCAAGCTCAAGGAGGCCAAGGAGGAGCTGTTCAACCTCCGCTTCCAGGCCGCCACCGGCCAGCTTGAAAGCCACGGGCGGCTGCGCACCGTGAAGCGCGAGATCGCCCGCATCTACACCGTGATGCGGGAGCGCGAGCTCGGCATCGTCACGGTCGCCGAGGACGCCGCGGAGGACAACGAATGACCGAGCAGACGACCGAGCAGACGGACAAGCGGCCCAGCCGCAAGGTCCTTGAGGGCCTGGTGGTCAGCGACAAGATGGACAAGACCGTGGTCGTGTCCGTCGAGGACCGCGTGACCCACCGCCGGTACCACAAGGTGATCCGCCGCACGAAGAACTACAAGGCGCACGACGAGGGCAACGAGTGCGGCGTGGGCGACCGCGTCCGGCTCATGGAGACCCGTCCGCTGTCGGCCACCAAGCGGTGGCGCGTGGTGGAGATCCTCGAGAAGGCCAAGTAGGCCCGCGGGGCGCGAGCTCCGCAAAGGTAAATGACTGGTTCCACCAGGCTGGCCGGACGAGGTCCGGTGCAGAACCGGTGTGACGAACAGGAGTTGACGTGATCCAGCAGGAGTCGCGACTCAAGGTCGCCGACAACACGGGTGCGAAGGAGATCCTTTGCATCCGGGTTCTCGGCGGCTCGGGTCGGCGCTACGCGGGAGTCGGCGACATCATCGTCGCGACGGTGAAGGACGCCCTTCCCGGCGCTGGCGTGAAGAAGGGTGACGTCGTCAAGGCGGTCGTCGTGCGCACCCGCAAGGAGCGCCGGCGCCCGGACGGCTCCTACATCCGCTTCGACGAGAACGCCGCCGTCCTGATCCGGGACGGCGGCGACCCCCGCGGCACCCGTATCTTCGGCCCGGTGGGCCGTGAACTGCGCGAGAAGAAGTTCATGCGCATCATCTCGCTCGCGCCGGAGGTGCTCTGATGAAGATCCGCAAGGGCGACGAGGTCATCGTCCTCGCCGGCAAGGACAAGGGCGCGACGGGCAAGGTCCTGCGTGTTCTCCCGCGCGACGAGCGGGTGGTCGTCGAGGGCGTCAACCTCATCACCAAGAACATCAAGGCCGACCAGCAGCGTGCCGGCAAGGAGAGCGGCCGGGTCACGGTCGAGGCGCCGCTGCACGTCAGCAACGTCGCCCTCGTCGAGGGCGGCAAGCCGGTACGGGTCGGTTACCGCATCAACGAGGACGGCACGAAGGTTCGGATCTCGCGCCGCAGCGGTAAGGAGATCTGAGATGACCGACACCGTCACCGAGCGTCCCGTCCCGACGCCGCGCCTCAAGGTCCGCTACCGCGAGGAGATCGCGGGCCAGATGCGCGAGCAGTTCGGCTACGCCAACGTCATGCAGATCCCCACGCTGACCAAGATCGTGGTCAACATGGGCGTCGGCGACGCGGCCAAGGACGCCAAGCTGATCGAGGGCGCCGTCCGCGACCTGTCGGCGATCACCGGCCAGAAGCCGGCGGTCAACCGGGCCCGCAAGTCCATCGCGCAGTTCAAGCTGCGCGAGGGCATGCCGATCGGCGCGCACGCCACGCTGCGCGGCGACCGCATGTGGGAGTTCCTGGACCGGCTGCTCGCCACCGCGCTGCCCCGCATCCGCGACTTCCGCGGCCTGTCGCCGAAGCAGTTCGACGGCAACGGCAACTACACCTTCGGGCTGACCGAGCAGGTCATGTTCCACGAGGTCGACCCGGACAAGATCGACCGGTCGCGGGGCATGGACATCACGGTCGTGTCGACCGCGAAGACCGACGACGAGGGCCGGGCGCTGCTCAAGCTCCTGGGCTTCCCCTTCAAGGAGAGCTGAGCAGATGGCGAAGAAGTCGCTGATCGCCAAGGCCGGGCGCAAGCCGAAGTTCGGCGTGCGCGCGTACACTCGGTGCTCGCGCTGCGGGCGTCCGCGTTCCGTCTACCGGAAGTTCGGCCTGTGCCGCGTGTGCTTCCGCGAGATGGCGCACCGCGGCGAGCTGCCCGGCATCACGAAGTCCAGCTGGTGACCGCCTCCCCGGGGCCGCGGGCCCCGGGGGCGGGACACCGGCCTGTAATAACCAACCGGGCGCCCGAGAGGGCGTCCACGACCGCGCCAAAGGTCCACGGGCCGCATCAACCCGTGGAAACCGTGGCGAGGGAGGGCCAGTAGGCCATGACGATGACCGACCCGATCGCAGACATGCTGACGCGTCTGCGGAACGCGAATTCGGCGTACCACGACCAGGTGGCGATGCCGTACTCGAAGATCAAGGCGCACATCGCCGAGATCCTCCAGCAGGAGGGCTACATCTCGGGCTGGAGTGTGGAGGACGCCGAGGTCGGCAAGAAGCTCAACATCGAGCTGAAGTTCGGCCCGACCCGCGAGCGTTCGATCGCCGGCATCAAGCGCGTCTCGAAGCCGGGTCTGCGCGTGTACGCGAAGAAGGACAACCTGCCGCGGGTCCTGGGCGGACTGGGCGTCGCGATCATCTCGACGTCCTCCGGCCTGATGACCGACCGGCAGGCGGGCAAGCGCGGCGTGGGCGGGGAAGTCCTCGCCTACGTCTGGTGAGGGGAGGTACCCAACAATGTCACGTATTGGACGTCTTCCCATCACCGTGCCCAGCGGCGTCGAGGTGAACCTCGACGGCCGGGAGGTCACCGTCAAGGGGCCGAAGGGCACGCTGTCGCACACCGTCGCCGAGCCCATCGAGGTCAGCCAGGAGGACGGCAGGATCGTCGTCACCCGGCCGAACGACATGAACAAGGTGCGCGGGCTGCACGGGCTCACCCGGACGCTGATCAACAACATGGTCGTCGGGGTCACCGACGGCTACAAGAAGACCCTGGTCATCCAGGGCGTCGGCTACCGGGTGGTGGCCAAGGGGCAGAACGTCGAGTTCTCGCTCGGCTACAGCCACCCGATCCCGTTCGAGGCGCCGGAGGGCATCAAGCTCACCGTCGAGCGGGCGACGCAGCTGACCGTCGAGGGCATCGACAAGCAGCTCGTCGGCGAGATCGCCGCCCGCATCCGCAAGCTGCGCAAGCCCGACCCGTACAAGGGCAAGGGCGTGCGCTACGAGGGCGAGCAGATTCGGCGCAAGGTCGGAAAGGCTGGTAAGTAGTCATGGCAGGCACCAAGACCCTGGCCGCGAAGGCCACGTCGGCGCGGGCCAAGTCCCGCAGGCGCCGGCACCTGCGGGTCCGGAAGAAGGTCGTGGGCACCGCCGCGCGGCCTCGCCTGGCCGTGACCCGCTCCAGCAGGCACGTGTTCGTCCAGGTCATCGACGACGACAAGGGCCACACGCTGGCCAGCGCGTCGACGATGGAGGCGGACCTGCGCGCCGACTCCGGCGACAAGACGGCCAAGTCCCGCAAGGTCGGCGAGCTCGTCGCCGAACGGGCCAAGCAGGCCGGCGTCCACGCGGTCGTGTTCGACCGCGGCGGCAACAAGTACCACGGCCGCATCGCCGCTGTCGCGGACGGTGCGCGCGAGGGGGGCCTGCAGCTCTGATGGCCCGGACGAAGACACACGAGAGGAACCACTGATGGCAGCGCAGAGGCGTGGTGGCGGTCAGGGTGGCGACCGTCGCGACCGCCGCGACGACCGCCGCGGTGGCGCCGACAAGGGCCAGTCGTACATCGAGAAGGTCGTGGCGATCAACCGTGTCGCCAAGGTCGTCAAGGGCGGGCGTCGCTTCAGCTTCACCGCCCTGGTGATCGTCGGTGACGGCAACGGCACCGTCGGCGTCGGCTACGGCAAGGCCAAGGAGGTGCCCGCGGCGATCGCCAAGGGCGTCGAGGAGGCCAAGAAGAACTTCTTCAAGGTGCCGCGGATCCAGGGCACCATCCCGCACATGGTGCAGGCGCGCGACGCGGCGGGCGAGGTCCTGCTGCGTCCGGCCAGCCCCGGTACCGGCGTCATCGCCGGTGGCCCGGTGCGGGCGGTGCTGGAGTCGGCGGGCATCAGCGACGTGCTGAGCAAGTCGCTGGGCAGCGACAACGCGATCAACATCGTGCACGCCACGATCGCGGGGCTGAAGTCGCTGAAGCGTCCGGAGGAGATCGCGGCCAAGCGCGGCCTGCCGATCGAGGACGTCGCCCCGGCGGCCATGCTGCGCGCCCGCGCCGCCGGCAGCGAGCCGAGGGCGGAGGTCGCGTCGTCGTGAGCAACCTGAAGATCACGCAGCACAAGTCCGTGATCAGCGAGAAGCAGAACCAGCGTGACACGCTGCGCACCCTCGGCCTGAAGAAGATCGGGCAGACCGTGGTCCGCGAGGACCGCCCCGAGGTGCGCGGCATGATCCGGACGGTGGCGCACCTGGTCACCGTCGAGGAGGTCGACTGACATGGCGGCTGATCTCGGTAAGGACACCACCTCCGAGGGCACCCCGCTCAAGGTGCACGACCTGCGTCCGGCCCCCGGCGCCAACAAGGCCAAGGTCCGCAAGGGCCGTGGCGAGGCGTCCAAGGGCAAGACCGCCGGCCGCGGCACCAAGGGCACCAAGGCCCGCAGCACCGTCCCCGTCGGTTTCGAGGGCGGCCAGATGCCGCTCATCCGCCGGGTGCCGAAGCTGAAGGGCTTCAAGAACCCGAACCGGGTCGAGTTCCAGGTGGTGAACCTGGACAAGCTCGCCGCGCTCTACCCCGAGGGCGGCGAGGTCACCGCGGACGATCTGGCGGCCAAGGGCGCGGTGCGCCGCGGCCGTCCGGTCAAGGTCCTCGGCACCGGCGACATCTCCGTCGCGGTCCAGGTGAAGGCGCACGCCTTCTCCGGCGCCGCGAAGGAGAAGATCGCCGCGGCCGGCGGCACCACCGCCGAGCTGTAGGAAAGCACACTTCGATGCCGGGGCCGTGCTCGCCTGACGCCCGGGGCCGTGAGGTCTCCGGGAAAGGCGGGACGGCCCCGATGTCATCTGCTGTTAGAGTCACACGGGCGAAGGCGACTCGCGTGAGATTGCGCACTTACGCGTCTCCTCGGGTATCCTCCGCCCGACCTCATGGACCTGTAACCGGCCCCTCGGTGGCCATGAACCCGCCAGTCGCGCAGGAGGAATGGTGCTGACCGCGTTCGCACGGGCTTTCCGTACGCCCGACCTGCGTAAAAAATTGCTCTTCACGTTGTTCATGATCCTGGTGTTCCGGATCGGCTCGATCGTTCCGTCACCGAACGTGAACGTGAAGGTGCTGAAGGACACCGCGGACGCGGCCAAGGAGAGCAACCAGCTCTACGGCCTCGTCGACCTGTTCAGCGGTGGCGCCCTTCTCAAACTGTCGATCTTCGCACTGGGCATCATGCCCTACATCACCGCGAGCATCATCCTGCAGCTCCTCACCGTGGTGATCCCCCGGCTGGAGGCCCTCAAGAAAGAGGGCCAGGCCGGCACGACGAAGATCACTCAGTACACCCGCTATCTGACGGTCGGGCTGGCGATCCTGCAGGCCACCGGCATCGTGGCGATGGCGAGCACCGGGCAGCTGTTCCAGGGCGTGTCCGGCAGCGGCGACATCCTCTACGACACCGGCATCTTCCCGATCATCACGATGGTGATCTGCATGGTGGCGGGCACGACGGTCATCATGTGGCTGGGCGAGCTGGTCACCGACCGCGGCGTCGGCAACGGCATGTCCATCCTGATCTTCACCCAGGTGGTGGCGGTCTTCCCCGCCCAGTTCTGGGGCATCTACAAGGCCAAGAACGGCTTCGTCTTCGCGATCGTCGTGCTGGTCGGCCTCGCCATCATGGCGGGCGTCGTGTTCGTCGAGCAGGCGCAGCGGCGGATCCCCGTCCAGTACGCCAAGCGGATGGTGGGCCGGCGCATGTACGGCGGGACGTCCACCTACATCCCGCTGAAGGTGAACCAGGCCGGCATCATCCCGATCATCTTCGCGTCCTCGCTGCTGTACCTGCCGATCCTGGCGACCCAGCTGTGGCCCAACACCAAGTGGCTGCAGAAGGCCCAGCCCTACCTGCAGCAGGACAACGCCTGGCACATGGGGTTCTACTTCGTCCTGATCATCTTCTTCACGTACTTCTACGTGGCGATCACCTTCAACCCCTCTGAAGTCGCCGACAACATGAAGAAGTATGGTGGATTCATCCCAGGTATCCGTCCTGGTCGGCCGACCGCCGAATACCTCGACTTCGTGCTGACCCGGATCACCACACCCGGTGCGCTGTACCTGGGGCTCGTGTCCCTGATCCCGATGGTGGCGTTCGCACTCCTGAACGCGACCCAGGACTTCCCCTTCGGTGGCGCGAGCATCCTCATCGTCGTCGGCGTCGGACTGGATACCGTGAAGCAGATCGAGAGTCAGCTGCAGCAGCGCAACTACGAGGGCTTCCTCCGGTAGTGCGTATCGTGCTGGTGGGCCCCCCGGGAGCGGGCAAGGGGACGCAGGCCCAGTTCATCGCATCTCATCTGTCGGTCCCGAAGATCTCGACAGGTGACATCTTCCGTGCCAACGTGAGCGGCGGGACCGAGCTCGGCCTGCAGGCGAAGCAGTACATGGACCGCGGCGACCTCGTCCCGGACGAGGTCACGATCGCGATGGTGCGCGACCGGATCGGCGAGGACGACGCCCGCGACGGGTTCCTGCTGGACGGGTTCCCGCGCAACGTCCCGCAGGCGGAGACGCTGAAGAAGATCCTCGCCGAGTGGGACACCCGCCTCGACATCGTCCTGGAACTGGTCGTCGACGAGGACGAGGTGGTCCGGCGGCTGTCCGGCCGGCGCACCTGCGACAAGTGCGGCCGGATCTGGCACGTCGACTTCGACGACAAGCAGGACGACATCTGCGACGACTGCGGCGGTCACCTGTTCCAGCGCGACGACGACAAGGAAGAGGTCGTCATGCACCGCCTGGAGGTGTACCGGCAGGACACGGCCCCGCTCGTGCAGTTCTACGCCGACGAGAACATCCTCGTCGGCCTGGACGCCACGGGGCCGGTCGAAGAGGTCACCAAGCGCGCTCTCGCCGCGCTCCGCCCGCTGGAGAAGTGACGGCGCGGGCGCGGGGCCGGTGGCTCCGCGCCCGTCCGGCGGCGGTCTACCCGGTGCAGGGGGAATGATGTTCAAACGGCGTAGGCCCGCGATCCAGATGAAGACCGCGGAGCAGGTCGAGCTGATGCGGGCGGCGGGGCTGCTCGTCGGCCGGACGCTGGAGCTGCTGCGCGACGCGGTCAAGCCGGGGATCACCACCCTGGACCTGGACACGCTCGCCGAACGGCACATCCGCGACAACGGCGGCGTCCCGTCCTTCAAGGGCTACCACGGCTTCACCGGAACGATCTGCGCGTCGATCAACGAGGAGATCGTGCACGGCATCCCGCGGGCCGGGAAGGTGCTGCGGGACGGCGACGTCATCTCCATCGACTGCGGCGCGATCGTCGCGGGCTGGCACGGCGACGCCGCGATCACCGTCCCGGTCGGGGAGGTCGCCGACGAGCTCCGCACGCTGCTGGACGTGACCGAAACGTCCCTGTGGCACGGTCTGGCGGCAGGGCGGGCCGGGGCCCGCCTCACGGACATGTCGCACGCGATCGAGGCTTACATCCGCTCTCAGGGCCGTTACGGCATCGTCGAGGGCTACGGCGGGCACGGCATCGGCACCGAGATGCACATGGACCCGCTGATCCCCAACCACGGCGCCCCGGGCCACGGGCCCGTCCTGGAGCCGGGCATGTGCTTCGCGGTGGAGCCGATGGTGAACCTCGGCACCAAGGACACCCGGGAACTGGACGACGGCTGGACGGTCGTGACCACCGACGGGAAGTACTCGGCGCACTTCGAGCACACGTTCGCGGTCACCCCGGACGGCCCCCGCGTCCTCACCGCTCTGGACGAGGGCCGCGAATGGTTCCAGAAGCTGGGTCCGGCCACGCAGAATGGGAATGACAGCTCGTCCTGAGATGCGGAGGAACGATGGCGCCGAACCCTGACGTCCGGGCGTCGGACGCCGACCGCGACCGGGTGGCCGCGAGCCTGCGCGAGCACTGCGCGCTCGGCCGGATCACGATGGACGAACTGCAGGAGCGGCTCGACTCGGTGTACGAGGCGAAGACCTTCGGGGACCTCCAGGCGGTCACCGCCGACCTGCCGGAGGAGGACCTCTACCAGCTGCCCGTCCCGGCGACGCAGGCGAAGAGCACCGTGAGCGCGGCGAAGGCCCCGTCCCGCGACCTCGACGTGCGCGGCATGAAGGCGATGTGGGGCGCGTGGGCGACGGTCAGCGCGATCAACTTCACGGTCTGGCTGATTCTGACGGTGCAGGGGTCCGGCGCGGTGTACCCGTGGTGGATCTGGGTCGCGGGCCCGTGGGGCGCGATCCTGCTGATGCGCACGATCTTCGGCGACCGGCGCGGCGACTGCTGAGCCTTACTCCACGTCCATGAGCGGCCGGTAGCTGCCGGTCGGGGCGAAGTGCGTGGTCGCGGTGCCGTCCTCGCCGATCAGGTGGAGGGCGAACCCGGCGGGCTCCCCGGTGACGGCGGCGCGGCCCTGCTTGGTGAGGTCGAGGAACAGCTGCCGGTAGGTGCTCGGGCAGGTGGTGCTGACCGTGCCGGCGAGCGAACCGACCGACGCCCGGTGGACGTGCCCGGAGATGATCCGCACCACCTGCGGATGCCGGGAGATCACGGACGCGAACCCGGCCGGGTCGACGAACCGCAGATCGTCGATGAACCGCATCCCGATCGGATACGGCGGATGATGGGTGGCGATCACCGTCGGCGTGTCGGGGGCCGCCCGCAGGACGTCCTCCAGCCAGGCGAGCCGCTCCTCGCTCATGTGCCCGTGCGGATGGCCGTCCACGGTGGTGTCGCAGCAGATCAGCCGCACACCGGCGACGTCCACGGCGTACTGCACGGGCGCCCGCGGGGCGGTCCCGGTCGCCGCGACCGCCGGATGGTCGTCGAACACCTTCCGCATCTCGTCGCGGTCGTCGTGGTTGCCGCACATGGGGTAGACGGCCATCGGCAGCGGCGACAGCAGCGCGTGCAGCCGCGCGTACTCGGCGGGCAGCCCGCCGTCGGCGAGGTCGCCGGTGAGGACCACCGCGTCGGGACGCGCGGGCAGCGACAGCAGGCTCGACACGGCGGACCGCAGCGCGCGCACCGGCCCCGAGCCGTCGTCCACCTCGCCGTCCCGTCCGGCCGCCAGATGGATGTCGCTCAGCTGCGCGATGATCGCCATGGATCCTCCCCTTGCCCCAAGCACATCACGGACCCCGTGCCGGGCACCCCGGCCGTCCCCCCCGGGACGATCTTCGCGCCCGCCGCCCGCCCTGTCGACTCGCCGCGATGCGAACGAGACCGCGGAGGCCGTCCCCGCCCGCCCCCGAGCCGCGACGGTGCACCGCGAACGAGGGAGAACCGACCATGCAGACGCGCCAGGGGCCGCGGGAGGCCGTCCGCGGCTGCGCCCGCGGCCGCCACGTCGTGCTGACCCCCCGCCTGCTGTGCCGCTCGGCGACCCTGGCGGACGCGCGCGTCGCCGCGGCCACCGCCAGCGATCCCGAGGCCCAGCGGTGGCTCGGCTGGGAGCCCGAAGTGCGGATACCCGAGGACGAGCGCGACCGCCTGCTGGCCACGCCCCCCGACCGCGGACGCACGCGTTTCGGCCTGCCGAGACGATGCGATCCGACGTCGCTGCTCGCGATCGATCCCGAGCGGGACCTGGTCGCCGGAGCGGTCACCCTGACGCCGCTGTCGCACGAGGTGTGCGAGCTGGGCGGCCACCTGGCCCCCGCCTACCGGGGCCGCGGGCTCGGCGCCGAACTGTTCACCGCCGGTCTCGCGCTCGCCCACCGGCATCTGCACTTCACCGAGGTGCGGGCGGGCGCCGAGCCCGAGAACGTCGCGAGCGTCCGCTCACTGTGGCGAGCCGGCTTCGACCCGGTCCCCGGCCCGCCGACGCACCGCCTCCCCGACGGCCGCGTCATCCCGTCCGCCTGGTTCGCCGACACCGAACCGAACCCCCAGTGGTGCCCGTCCCTATGGTGACCTTCAATCGGCTGGTGACCTTCAAGCGACGTGCGGAATCACCAGGGAGAGGGCCGAGGTGACCTCTTCGGGAGCCGGGGCCACGTCGGGGACGACGTCGCGGAGGGCGAGCCAGCCGTTGATCGCCTGGACGGTCGGCTTGGCCTCGACGAGCTGCGGGTCGTCCAGGCCGTACCAGGCGGCCACCTTCGACCAGCGCCACAGCCGGTGGCCCGCCGTGGACATCTCCGACGAGGGGAAGCCGGTGGCGCCGCGGGCGCCGGTGATCGCGTGCCGGACGGAGTCGAGCGAGCGGCCCACCCGCTCGGCGATGTCGCGGATCGTCAGCAGCGGGTCGGCCTCGACCTGCAGCACGTGCAGGCCGGGCGCGCTCTCCTCCACGTGCCCGACCACGTCCATGATCGCCGCGGCGAGCGTGGCCCCGGGCCACGAGCAGGACGCGTTGCCGGGACGCTCGGCGTGCTCGGGCTCGCTGATGATCGACACCGTGACCGCGCCGTGCGTTCGGTCGAACAGCGGGTCGAGCTCGTCCTCGTAGAGGGGACGGCTGAGGATCAGCGCGAAGTCATAGCTCGGCATGCTGATCCTCCTCGGACGTCTCTCTCCTGAAAGGTACAACGCGCACGCGATGTATGCTTGACTCGGGAGCAGTCTCCGGACCCGTGGCGTCCGCCGATTTCGCATTGCGCGTCCGGTTGACGTAGACTCCTGTGTCGGTCCGTCGCCGACCGCCTGATTCCCCGTTTCCGACGCTTTCGCGTCGTAGTGGGTTGCGGTCGATTCTCCTCCGGAGAGCCGGGCCGCGTCCAACCAGCCGATCAGTGAAGCGCGGAGGACATGCCCAAGAAAGAAGGGGCCATCGAGATCGAGGGCACCGTCATCGAGTCCCTCCCGAACGCCATGTTCCGGGTGGAGCTCGAGAACGGGCACAAGGTGCTCGCCCACATCAGCGGCAAGATGCGGATGCACTACATCCGGATCTTGCCGGACGACCGCGTCGTTGTGGAGCTGAGCCCCTACGACCTCACGCGCGGTCGGATCGTCTACCGCTACAAGTAATCCCACTGGGGTTGCCTTCCCCGTGCGTGGCGGCGCGGGGGTGACCCTTATCTCTAGGAGACCCAGTGAAGGTCAAGCCGAGCGTCAAGAAGATCTGCAACAAGTGCCGCGTCATCCGCCGGCACGGCCGGGTCATGGTCATCTGCTCCGACCCGCGCCACAAGCAGCGTCAGGGCTGACGCTCTACAACCAGACAAGCGCATCGCAGCCTCCGCACACGTGGCCGTACGAATCCCTTGATCGGGTCGTACGGCAGCGGTGTGTGGGGGACCACCCTCGGTTCGTCGGAGGCCGGGGCCGCCACCCGGGCAGGGTGTGTGCGGACGCGGTGCGTCCATACCTCCGCACCATGAAGGGAACTGCCC
The DNA here is from genome assembly GCF_013372625.1 of Actinomadura sp. BRA 177. GTDB lineage: Bacteria > Actinomycetota > Actinomycetes > Streptosporangiales > Streptosporangiaceae > Spirillospora. The sequence goes on along the minus strand of NZ_JABXFD010000206.1, from coordinate 5,708 downwards.
ACGATGGCACGCCTCCTCGGCGTTGACCTCCCGCGCGACAAGCGCTTGGAGGTCGCTCTCACCTACATCTTCGGCATCGGCCGGACCCGGGCGCTGGAGACCCTGAAGGGCACCGAGATCAGCGGTGACCTGCGGGTGCACCAGCTCGGCGACGACGAGCTGATCAAGCTCCGCGACTGGATCGAGGGCAACTACCGGATCGAGGGCGACCTGCGCCGCGAGGTGCAGGCCGACATCCGCCGCAAGATCGAGATCGGGTGCTACCAGGGCATCCGGCACCGTCGCGGGCTTCCGGTGCACGGTCAGCGCACGCAGACCAACGCGCGCACCCGCAAGGGCAAGAAGAAGACCGTGGCCGGCAAGAAGAAGGCCGGCAAGAAGTAGTAGTCCGGAGTCGGTCCTCCGGATCGATGACCTCAGAGTAGAGAGAGCACATGCCTCCTAAGAGCCGTGTCGGCGCCAAGAAGGTGCGCCGCAAGGAAAAGAAGAACGTCGCTCACGGGCACGCCCACATCAAGAGCACGTTCAACAACACGATCGTCTCGATCACCGACCCCAACGGCAACGTGATCTCCTGGGCCTCCTCGGGCCACGTCGGGTTCAAGGGCTCGCGCAAGTCCACCCCGTTCGCCGCGCAGCAGGCCGCCGAGGCCGCCGCCCGGCGCGCGATGGAGCACGGCATGCGCAAGGTCGACGTCTTCGTGAAGGGCCCGGGCTCGGGCCGCGAGACCGCCATCCGCTCGCTGCAGGCGACCGGCCTCGAGGTGGGCTCGATCCAGGACGTCACGCCCGTTCCGCACAACGGCTGCCGCCCGCCGAAGCGTCGCCGGGTCTGAGGCAGGGGAGATCTAAGAACAATGGCTCGTTACACCGGTGCGGACTGCAAGCTCTGCCGCCGCGAGAAGATGAAGCTGTTCCTCAAGGGCAGCAAGTGCATGGGCCCCAAGTGCCCGATCGAGATCCGTCCCTACCCGCCGGGTGAGCACGGACGCGGCCGGCCCAAGGAGACCGAGTACCTGCTGCAGCTGCGCGAGAAGCAGAAGGCGCGGCGCATCTACGGCGTGCTGGAGCGGCAGTTCCACAACTACTACGTCGAGGCGAACCGCCAGCAGGGCAAGACGGGCGACAACCTGCTCGCCCTCCTGGAGCGCCGGCTCGACAACGTCGTCTACCGGGGCGGCTTCGCCAAGTCCCGCGACATGGCCCGCCAGCTCATCCGGCACGGCCACATCCGGGTCAACGGCAAGAAGGTCAACATCCCGTCGGCCCTGGTGAACGAGGCCGACATCGTCGACGTCAAGCCCAAGTCGCTGGAGTCGACGCCGTTCCAGGTCGCCAAGGCCGAGATCGGCGAGCGGCCCGTCCCGGCGTGGCTCGGGGTGGACGGCGAGAAGATGCGGATCCTCGTGCACTCGCTGCCCGTCCGGCAGCAGATCGAAGCTCCCGTCCAGGAGCAGCTGATCGTCGAGCTCTACTCCAAGTAAGGGCTCACGCCGTCCGGCCGGGGTCTCCACGTGGGATCCCGGCGGGACGGGGAACACCTACACACGCGGTAGTCAAATAGCGGGCACCGCGGGAAGAAGGCACCACCATGCTCATCGCTCAGCGTCCCACTCTCACCGAAGAGCAGGTCGACGAGTACCGGTCGCGGTTCACCATCGAGCCGCTGGAGCCGGGCTTCGGCTACACGATCGGCAACTCGCTGCGTCGTACCCTGCTCTCCTCGATCCCCGGTGCGGCCGTCACCAGCATCCGGATCGAGGGCGTCCTGCACGAGTTCTCCACCGTGCCCGGGGTCAAGGAGGACGTCACCGACATCATCCTGAACCTCAAGGAGCTCGTCGTCTCGTCCGAGCACGACGAGCCCGTGGTCATGTACCTGCGCAAGCAGGGCCCGGGCGAGGTGACCGCGGCCGACATCGCGCCGCCGGCGGGCGTCGAGGTCCACAACCCGGACCTGCACATCGCCACGCTGAACAACAAGGCCAAGCTGGAGATGGAGCTGACGGTCGAGCGCGGCCGCGGCTACGTCTCCGCCGCGCAGAACAAGCAGCCGGGCCAGGAGATCGGCCGGATCCCGATCGACTCCATCTACTCGCCCGTGCTGAAGGTCACCTACAAGGTCGAGGCCACCCGAGTCGAGCAGCGCACCGACTTCGACCGCCTCATCCTGGACGTGGAGACCAAGCAGGCGATGCTGCCGCGCGACGCGGTCGCGTCCGCCGGCAAGACCCTCGTCGAGCTGTTCGGGCTGGCCCGGGAGCTCAACGTCGAGGCCGAGGGCATCGACATGGGCCCGTCCCCGACGGACGCCGCGCTCGCCGCGGACCTGGCCCTGCCGATCGAGGAGCTGAACCTCACGGTCCGCTCCTACAACTGCCTGAAGCGCGAGGGCATCCACTCGGTGGGCGAGCTCGTCGCCCGCTCCGAGCAGGACCTGCTCGACATCCGCAACTTCGGAGCCAAGTCCATAGAAGAGGTCAAGCAGAAGCTCAACGACATGGGCCTCTCGCTGAAGGACTCCCCGCCCGGATTCGACCCGAGCGCGGCCGCCGACGCCTACGGCGACGACGACACGAGCTACGCCGAGACCGAGCAGTACTAGAAACCCGATTCCGGACGGCCGGGGGCGCGTTCCCCGGCCGTGCCGGAACCAGCTGACACCGGTACCTGACACGGCCGGTGCAGGAAGGACGACACGATGCCTCAGCCCACCAAGGGCGCTCGCCTCGGCGGCAGCGCCGCGCACCAGAAGCTGATTCTGGCGAACCTGGCGACGGCGCTGTTCGAGCACGGCCGCATCACCACCACCGAGGCGAAGGCCCGGCGGCTGCGCCCGCTGGCGGAGAAGCTGATCACCAAGGCCAAGCGGGGCGACCTGCACAACCGGCGCCTCGTGGCCAAGACGATCCGCGACAAGGGCGTCGTCCACACGCTCTTCACCGAGATCGCGCCGAGCTTCGAGACCCGTCCCGGCGGCTACACCCGCATCACCAAGATCGGCCCCCGCAAGGGGGACAACGCGCCCATGGCCGTGATCGAACTGGTGTCGGAGCCCATGCCGGCCGCCACCGGCGGGAAGGCGCCGAAGGTCAGCGAGGCGGAGCTGCCCGCCGAGGGCGATGTCACCCTCAGCAAGGCCGCCGCCGACGTCGACGAGCCCGAGGCCCCCAAGGCCGAGGACACCGGCGCCGAGGCGGCGGACGCGAAGGCCGAGGACGGCAAGGAGTAGCTCGCCGCCGATCTGGCCGAGCGTTTGCTCGACATTCGTCAGGGCCCACCGTCCACTGCGGGCGGTGGGCCCTGATCTTTGCCACACTTGACGCATGGTCAGGTCAGCAGGGCGGCGATTCACCGGGGAGCGTGTCAAGGGAGTGCCCGATGACCGCGGATCATCGGGTGGAACGGACGACGAACGTTGCAGAAGGATCAATCGGCTGACATGACCGCTCTGGTACGACTCCGGCTCGACATCGGCTACGACGGGTCGGGCTTCGCGGGCTGGGCGAGACAGCCGAACCAGCGGACCGTCCAGGGCGTCATCGAGGACGCTCTGGCGCGGATGCTGCGCCTGGACCCACCCCCCATGCTCACTGTCGCGGGACGCACCGACGCGGGCGTTCACGCGCGCGGCCAGGTGGCGCACCTGGTGGTGCCCGTGGCGGCGTATTCGGCGATCAATGGGACGATGCCGCGGCGGCTCGCGGGGCTGCTGCCGCCGGACGTGCGGGTGTGGCGGGTGTCGATCGCGCCTGAAGGGTTCGACGCCCGGTTCTCCGCGCTGTCGCGGCGCTACGTGTACCAGGTGTGCGACAACCCCGTCGGGGTCGAGCCGCTGCGGCGCCACGACGTGCTGTGGCATCCGCGTCCGCTGAACCTCCGCCGGATGAACGACGCGGCGCGAAGGCTCGTGGGGGAGTTCGACTTCGCGGCGTTCTGCCGGAAGCGCGAGGGTGCGACGACGATCCGGGAGCTGCTGCGCTACGAGTGGGCTCGCGACGACCGCGATCCGCATCTGGCGCTGGCGACCGTGGAGGCCGACGCGTTCTGCCACTCGATGGTCCGCGCGCTGGTCGGCGCCCTGCTCATGGTGGGGGACGGGCGGCGCGAGGTGGAGTGGCCCGCCGAGGTGCTCGCCGCCCGCGTCCGCGACTCCGGCGTCAATGTCGCGGCAGCGCACGGGCTGTCGCTGGAGGAGATCCGCTACCCCGACGACGAGGACCTGGCGCGGCGCGCCCAGGAGACCCGGCGCGTCCGGACGCTCAACGCCACCGCCGCCGCAGAGCAGCAGCCCGCCCCGTCCCAGCAGGGCGGCGCCTAGCGCGCTGGTGCGTTGACTTGCGGCATGTTGTTGGTATGAGCGCGTTGAAAACAACAACACGCCGCAAGTCAACGAGGGTCAGTTGCGGGCGCGGGCCATGATCGGGCGCAGGTCGTAGTCGAGGAACTGCTGGGCGGCCTTCTTGATCCGCGGGTCGCCGGGCTTGGCCTTCTTGCCGTTCGCCCACTGGACGTAGGCGTAGGCCACGTACCGGCCGCGGACGGTCGCCGCCGCGTAGCCGCCGGCGCTGTCGATGTCCTTGGAGTGCTTGCCCGCCATGCCGCGGAACCACTCGTACTTGGCGGGGTCGCCGGCCTTGCTGACCGTGATCGCGGCGTCCTTCGTCGGCATCACCGCGATCCCGGAGGTGACGGCGAGGCCGCTCTCCCGGTCGATGTACGTGGCGCGGATGATCTTGCGGCACTGCTCGCGCTCCAGCGTCTGGAGCATCGACCCGCGGGCCGCGTACTTGACGTCCCGGTTCAGGGACCAGCGGTCGCGGACGTAGGTCCGCCCGGCGAGCCGCAGCGTCTCCTGCGGGAACACGTCGCGGAACGCGAGGTCGTTGGGGTCGGTCTTCTCGTCGGCGATGTTCACCGGGGCGGCGGCCGAGGGGGCCGGCGTCGCCGGGGCGGACGCCGTCGGCGCGGCGGACGGCTCGGCGGCCTTGCGGGCCTCACCCTCGCCGCTCGGGCCGTTCCCGCCGACCGTGAACAGCGCGATGGCCGCCGCGAGGACGACCGCCGCGCCCCCGCCGATCAGCGCCAGCCGGCGCTTGTTCGCGCCGCCCCCTCCGCCTGCGGAGCCCTTCGGGGGCGTGCCGGGCGGTGGCGGGGTGTCCAGCGGGACGCCGCCCTCGGCGTGGTAGACCGGCGCGATCACGGGGGCGTCACCGCCGGCCGCGGCACCGTCCGGCGTACCGGTCTGCGGGAACGGTCCGCTGCCGGTGGGCGGCACCACGCCGCGCGGCAGGATCGCGTCGGGCACCAGCACGGCCGTCTGCTGCGCGGCCGCGCTCTCGGCCTCCTTCGCCTTCTCGAAGGCGGAGGTCGACGCGGGTCCGTCCTCCGCAGTCTCGTTCACGACGGAGTTGTCCACGGTGGTCTCGTCCTCTGCGGTGTCTTCCTCGGGGGCGGGGCCCTCCGGGTGGACGGCGGGGAAGCCGTCGGGGTCGGTGTCGCCCTCCGCGATGGGGGGCTTGACGATCGGCTCGGCGGGCACGGCGCGGCGGGAGTCGACGGAGGGGACGCCCTCGCCGGCGACGAGCGTCCCGGGCGGCCCGGCGGCCGGGGTCTCCTCGGCCGGGGCGGCGTCTTCCGGGGCCTGCCGCGGCTCTGCCGCCGGCCCTGTGGGGGAAGGCGCCGTCGCTACACACAACCTCACACGT
>NZ_JABXFD010000730.1 GCF_013372625.1 Actinomadura sp. BRA 177 | reverse complement strand
CCTCGTGCTGTTTCGGCGGCGGGGTCGTATGTGGAGAAGGGACAGTGGCCGAGCGGGGCGGGCTGATCCTGGTGGTGGCGCGGTATGTGCCGGGTGGGCGGACGGCGGTGACGGTGACGATGGGCGCGGTGGGTTACCGGTTGCGGTGGTTCTCGTTGTTCGCGGGTGTGGCGGCGGTGTCGTGGACGTTGTACGGGGCGCTGCTGGGTTATGTGGGCGGGGTGGCGTTCGAGGACGATCCGCTGATGGGTGTGGCGGTCGGGCTGGGGTTGGCGTTGTCGGTGACGGCCGTGGTGGAGGCCGTGCGTTTCGTGCGCCGGCGGGCGCCGCGTGGCCGTCGTGGAGCGGGAGTGCCGGCGGGACGGGGATCCGGTAGTGCGGGTGGGGCCGTTGTCCGGCGGGTGATCGCGGGAAAGTGACAGGCTTCGGTCGGTGGTGGCCGTAGGGTGAACTTCGGCGGTCGGCCCGGTGTCTCAAGGGTGTCGGGCGAGGGCCGCCTGCGAGCGTGAGGGAGAGCATGCAAGCGCCGGATTTCAGCGCGGATCTGTACCGGGATGTCACCGAGTTCGCGCAGGGCACGCCGTCCTGGGTGCATGAGGTGGCCGATGTCGGGACCGATGCGGGGCTGCTGCTGTTCGCCGTGTTGTTCGTGGCGGGCTGGTGGCGGGCCCGGGGCCTGGACGCGCGGGCGATGGGGCTGGCGCTGGCGGCGCCGTTCGCGGTGGTGTCGGCGTATCTGGTGAGCGAGGTGTCGAAGTCGTTCATCGAGGAGGAGCGGCCGTGCCGGGCGGTGGCGGGGGCGGTGCACATCGCGGCGTGCCCGCCGCAGGGCGACTGGTCGTTCCCGAGTAATCACGCGACGATCGCGGCGGCGTCGGCGGCGGCGATCGTGGTGGCGTGGCGGGTGATGGCGCCGCTGGTGCTGCCGCTGGCGGCGCTGATGGCGTTCTCGCGGGTGTTCGTGGGCGTGCACTATCCGCATGATGTGGCGGCGGGGTTCCTGCTGGGCGTGGTGGTGGCTCCGCTGGTGGGGCTGGTGCTGGTGCGGGTGCTGCGGCCGCTGGTGGAGTCGTTGCGGGGCGTGGCGGCGGGTGCGGTGCTGCTGGGCGCGGGTCCGGTGGCGGCGCCCGGCGTGGGCGGGCCGCCGGTCGGGCAGCCGGGGTTGGCGCCGCATGCCGGTGTGGCGCCGGCGGCCGGTGTGGCTCCGATGAGCGCTCCGCTGGACGAGGCGTCGGTGACGATGCCGGACGTGATGGGCGGCGTGACGCGCCGTCCGGGCCCTCTCCCCTAGCTGGAGGCGGGCCGGTCGGGCCGTCCCAGGGTGGTGCTCCGGCGCTGCCGGGGCGGCCCGTCGGCGTTTCCGGGGTACTCCCCCGCCGGGCCGCCCATACAACTCTCCGAGCCCCCGAGACGGGCGCCTAAACCCTATAGCGCCCTGCGCTTCACAAAACACAAAGTACAACTCAAAC
>NZ_JABXFD010000234.1 GCF_013372625.1 Actinomadura sp. BRA 177 | reverse complement strand
TTCATGAACTGTGTGATTTGTTTAGTGGTTCGCTGACTGCGGATCACTCCCCTGTCTGCTGCGTCGGCAGCGTCAGATGTGGAGAAGGGACAGCTCCGGGTAGGGCTGCGAGAGGGGCGGGCGGCTCCCCGCGCCTCTCGCAGGCCTACCAGGAGGCCTGGCTCGCCTGCCGGATGGTCGCCGGCCGGTACGGTGAGGCGACGCTCGTGCGGCTGTACCGGACCGCCGGGCGCGTCCCGGAGGCCACCGCGCTGCGCGACGTGCTGGGCCTCACCCGGGAGCGCTTCACCACCCTGTGGCGCGACTATGTGACGAAGGAGCTCGCATGAGCGAGACGGAGGCGGACGAGGGCCACGACGTGGACGAAGAGCACGACGTGGACGAGGATCGGGCCGAGCCCGTGCCCGGCGGGCCGTCCGGCACCGCCCGGACGCGGCGGCCGCGCGTCGCCGCCGCCGTCGCCGCCGCCGTGCTGTTCGCTTCCGTGGGCGCCGTCCTCGCGCTGACGACCCCGTGGAATCCGCTGCCCGGGCACGTGCCCGGCGGCCACGTGCAGGCCGACCCCGCGCTCGACTTCTCCCCCGCCGAGATCGCCCGCTCCCAGGCGTTCGACTCGGCCATCAACCCGCCCGCCTACGCGCGGCTCCTCGTCGGCCTCGCGGTGATCCTCGCCCTCGGCCTCACCCCGCTCGGCGCCCGCTTCATCGGCTGGGTCACCGCCCGCACCCGCCGCCGCTTCCTCCGGATCGTCGTCGCCGCCGTGGCGCTGACCACGGTGCTGCGCCTCGCCGGGCTGCCGTTCAGCATCTGGAGCGAGTCGGTGCTGCGCCGGTACGGGCTGTCCACGCAGAGCTGGCCCGCGTGGCTCGTCGACCAGCTGAAGTCGCTCGGCGTCACCTGGGTCATCTACACGATCGCCCTGCTGCTCCTCTACACCGTCATCCGCCGCTTCCCCCGCTACTGGTGGACGGGCGCCGCCGCCGGCGGGTTCGTCCTCGTCGTCGCCGTGTCGTTCGTCTACCCGGTCGTCGTCGAGCCGGTGTTCAACAACTTCCACTCGCTGCGGCAGGGGCCGCTGCGCAGCGAGCTGCTCGCGATGGCGAAGCGGGACGGCGTGCCCGTCAAGGACGTCCTCGTCGCGGACGCCTCCCGCCGGACGACGTCGCTGAACGCCTACGTGTCCGGGTTCGGCTCCACGCGCCGCATCGTCCTCTACGACACGCTGCTGAGGTCGCCGCGCCCGCGGATCGAGTCGATCGTCGGGCACGAGCTCGGCCACGCCAAGCGCGACGACGTCCTGTGGGGGACGCTGGTGGGCGCGCTCGGCATCGCCGGGGCGCTGTGCCTGCTGTACCTGCTGATGACCTCTCCGCGCGTCCTGCGGCGCGCGGGAGTCGACCCCGATAAGCCGGCCGGCGCGCCCGCCGGGCGCGGGGCGGCGGACCCGCGCACCATCGCGCTGCTGCTCGCGCTCGTGACCGTCGGGACGCAGGTCGCCGCGCCCGTCCAGAACCTCGTCAGCCGGCGCATCGAGGCCCGCGCGGACGCGCACGCCCTGAACCTCACCCGCGACCCGTCGACGTTCGTGTACATGCAGCACGAGCTGTCGGTGCGCAACATCTCCGACCTGAGCCCCGACGCGGTGGAGTACGTCCTCTGGATGACGCACCCGTCCGGGCCCGACCGGATCGCGATGGCCCGCGACTGGGCCCGCATGCACGGCGTCGAGGTCCCGCCGCCGCTCCGCTAGCCGGCCGCGGCGGCGGGACGTCCGGTCAGTTCCCCTCGGCGCCCTGCTGCTCCGGGACCTTGGGCTCGGCGCCCTTGCCCTCCTGCGAGGACAGCGTCGCCGCATCCGCGTGCGGCGCGGTCGTGACCGGCCGCTTCAGCGCGCTGCCCTTCACCCAGTCCTGCCAGCCGAGCTGCCAGTAGCCCCAGCCGTTGTCCGGCTCCAGCTCGCGGCTGCTGCCGGTGACCTTCACGACGTCGCCCCGGTAGCTGAGCTTGTAGAACCACTTGGCGTTGGACGGGCTGATGTTGATGCAGCCGTGGCTGACGTTCTCGTGCCCCTGGGCTCCGACGGACCACGGCGCGCTGTGCACGTACTCGCCGCTGTTGGAGATCCGCACGGCCTTGTACACGGTCAGGCTGTAGCCGCCGGGACTTCCGGGGCTGATCCCCATCCAGTCGGACGTCATGGTGGTGGGGTCCTCCTTGGCCATCGTCAGGTGGACCCCGTCGGTGGTGGTGTACTTGCGCGCACCGCCCTTGCCCATGCTGGTCGGGATGGTGCGGGCCTTCTTGCCGTTGACCATCACCACCATCTTGTGGCTGTCCTCGCCCGCCGTGGAGATGTGCGAGTCGCCGATGGTGAAGTCGACGGCGTAGTTCTTGCCGCCGTACACGTCCCCGCCGGTGCGGACGCCGCTGAGGTGCGCCTGGAACCTCACCTTCGTGTGGGCGGGCCAGTACTGCTTCGTGCGGAACACGACCTGCTGGTCGCCGAACCAGTGCCAGGCGCCCTCCACGGTCTTGTCCGCGGTCACCTCCAGCGCCCGCTCGACGGCCGCCCGGTTCTTCACCGGACGCTCAAAGTTCATGATGATCGGGATGCCGACGCCGACCGTCTCCTTGTTGTACGGCGCCTCGACCGTGACGTCGTTGGTCTTCTCGACCTCGGCGGTGGTGAAGCGGCTGGAGACCGTCCTGGTCTTGCCGTCCTTCCCCTGCGCCGTCGCAGCGACCGTGTACGTCTCGCCCGGTTCCAGCGACCAGCGCGACCGCCACTGCGTCCGGTCGGCGCTCAGGTCTCCCGCGACCTCGCCGTCCCCGGCCGACACCGTGACGTTCTGGATCGTGCCGCTGCGCGCCCGGACGTCGATCTGGCTGTCCGGCCTGAGCTTCCCGCCGCCCGTCGGCGACACCGCGAGCCGCACGGCGTCCACCGCGTCCGAGTCGCCGCCCGAGCACGCCGCGGCCCCCGCCACGACGCTCGCGCCGACGAGCACGGCGGCGGCGCGCCGGCCTCGCTCTCCCGGTCCTGAGCCACCCACCCGCATGTGAGCCCCCCGGTCGTCCTCCTGGGCGATCGGTCCGCCTGCCCAGCCCGGTCGCTGGAACGGCGCCCAGTATGTGAAAGGGCCGGTACCCGCTGAAAAGCGGACACCGGCCCCCGATGGGGTTCTTTTACTGATCAGTGGGCGAAATGACCCCGGTAGTACTCGAAGACCAGACCGATCGTGGTCAGGATCGCGCAGCACACGCCGAAGATGACCAGCCACCAGCCGAACACGATGCCGAGCGCGACGGCCGCGGCCGACAGCCCGACGAACAGCGGCCACCAGCTGTGCGGGCTGAAGAAGCCCAGCTCACCGGCCGCGTCCGCGATCTCGCCCTCGGGGTCGTCCTCGTACAGCGGGCCCGCGTTCGCGCGCTCGAGGCGGCGGACCGTGAAGTGGACGTAGAACCCGATGAGCCCGGAGAGGCCGACGGCGAGCCCGAGCACCGAGGTGCCCGTCCAGTCCTTGGACCAGAGCCAGTACACGACGTCGGTGGCGAGGAAGAAGACCGCGCAACCGTAGAACATGAACGCCTGGACGCGCATCGGCTACTCCCCCTTCGTCCCGGCGAGCTCGCCCTGCGCGCCCGCGTACGGGTGGTGCAGGTCGAACGCCGGCCGTTCGGAACGGATCCGCGGAATCGAGTTGAAGTTGTGCCGCGGCGGCGGGCACGACGTCGCCCACTCCAGCGAGTTGGAGTAGCCCCACGGGTCGTCCACCTCGACCTTCTTGCCCTTCTTCCACGTGATGTAGACGTTGTAGAAGAACGGGATCATCGAGGCGCCGAGCAGGAACGAGAAGATGGTCGAGACCTCGTTCAGGCCGTGGAACTCGGCCGCGTAGTCGGCGTACCGGCGGGGCATGCCCTCCGCGCCCAGCCAGTGCTGGACGAGGAACGTGCCGTGGAAGCCGATGAACAGCATCCAGAAGTGCACGTGGCCGAGCCGGTCGTTCAGCATCTTGCCGGTCCACTTCGGCCACCAGAAGTAGAAGCCCGCGAACATCGCGAACACCACGGTGCCGAAGACGACGTAGTGGAAGTGCGCCACCACGAAGTAGGAGTCCGACAGCTGGAAGTCCATCGGCGGGGACGCCAGGATGACGCCGGTGAGACCGCCGAACAGGAACGTCACCAGGAAGCCCAGCGACCACAGCATCGGCGATTCGAACGTTAGTTGTCCTCGCCATATCGTGCCGACCCAGTTGAAGAACTTGATGCCCGTCGGCACCGCGATCAGGAACGACATGAACGAGAAGAACGGCAGCAGGACCTGGCCGGTGACGAACATGTGGTGCGCCCACACGGTGATGGACAGGCCCGCGATGCTGATGGTCGCGAACACCAGGCCGATGTAGCCGAAGACGGGCTTGCGGCTGAACACCGGGAAGATCTCAGTCACGATGCCGAAGAAGGGCAAGGCGATGATGTAGACCTCCGGATGCCCGAAGAACCAGAACAGGTGCTGCCAGAGCAGCGCGCCGCCGTGCGCGGCGTCGAAGATGTGCGCGCCGAGCTTGCGGTCGGCCTCCAGCGCCAGCAGCGCGGCGGCGAGGACCGGGAAGGCGAGCAGCACCAGGATGGAGGTCAGCAGGACGTTCCAGGTGAAGATCGGCATCCGGAACATCGTCATGCCGGGGGCGCGCATGCACAGGATCGTGGTGATGAAGTTGACCGCGCCCATGATGGTGCCGAAGCCCGACATGGCCAGGCCCATCACCCACATGTCGCCGCCGACGCCGGGCGAGCGCACCGCGTCCGACAGCGGGGCGTAGGCGAACCAGCCGAAGCTGGCCGCGCCGCCCGGGGTGAGGAAGCCCGCGACGACGATGAGGCTGCCGAACAGGAACAGCCAGTACGCCAGCATGTTCAGCCGCGGGAACGCCACGTCCGGCGCGCCGATCTGCAGCGGCATGATCACGTTGGTGAAGCCCGCGAACAGCGGCGTCGCGAACATCAGCAGCATGATCGTGCCGTGCATGGTGAACATCTGGTTGTACTGCTCGTTGCTGACGAGCTGCAGCCCCGGCTCCCACAGCTCCGCCCGGATGACCAGGGCGAGGACGCCGCCGAACAGGAAGAACAGGAACGAGGTGATCAGGTAGAGGTAGCCGATCACCTTGTGGTCGGTGGACGACATCCAGGAGGCGAGGATGCGCCCCTTGCTCGTCCGCGGCGCGGCGATCGGCGCGCTCGGGGCGTGACTCGTGGCGGTCACTTCCCACCTCCCGCGGCCAGTGCTTGCTTGGAGTCTGCGATGAACTTGTCGTACTGCTCCGGGGTCACGACCTTCAACTGGAACAGCATCTTGCTGTGGTCGACGCCGCAGAGTTCGGCGCAGCGGCCCTCATAGGTGCCGAGCTTGGTCGCCGTGAACTCGAACTCGTTGGTGTAGCCCGGCATGACGTCCTTCTTGTAGATCAGTGCCGGGACCCAGAACGAGTGGATGACGTCGTCGGAGTGCAGCCGCACCCGGACGGTCTTGCCGGCCGGGATCGTCATGACGGGCTTGCCGGCGGCGGGCCCGTTCGGGTCCACCGGCACGCCGGTCACCGAGGCGACGAGCTGGTCGTTCTGCTTGTAGTCGAACCGCCAGCTCCACTGGAACCCCGTCACGTCGACGGTCACCGCCGGATTGGCCGTCGTCTTCTCGACGAAGTTCTCGTCGCGGGCGGTGAAGTAGAACAGGACCGCGATGATGACGAACGGGACCGCCGTGTAGAGGATCTCGATCGGCATGTTGTAGCGGACCTGCGGCGGCAGGTCGTCGGAGCGCTTGCGGTGGAAGATCACCGCCCAGATGATCAGGCCCCAGACGACGCCCCCGACCGCGAACGCCGCGATCCAGGAGCCCTGCCACAGGTGGAGCATGCGCTCGCCTTGGACGCTGATCGGCTCGGGCAGGCCGAGCCGGGTACCACTGCAGCCGGTCGCGGACAGCGCAAGCAGCCCAAGCGCACCGGCGCTTTTCAATGCGCGGCGACTGCGCACAGGCGTACGCCGCTCCCCAGAGCGGGTCGGACTCACGGAATGCCTTCCCCACGGATGAAGCCCGGTCGGCCGGGCGGTGAGATCATGGTTTACACGTGTGGTGGACACCCTAGCGCGAGGGTCGCGCAACCCCCCGATCGGGTGCCCGGTTAGTGTTTCAGCGTGGCCGAACCGAGCATGTCGGGCGCCCCGTCCGGGGCCGCCTACTTCGATGCCGCGTCCACCGAGCCGCCCCATCCGGCGGCGCGGTCGGCGCTCCTTGAGGCGCTGGACGCGGGCTGGGCCGACCCCGCCCGGCTGTACGGGACGGCGCGCGCCACCCGGCTGCTGCTGGACCGGTCCCGCGCGCGCGTCGCGGGCGTCCTCGGCGCCCGCCCGGACGAGGTGTCGTTCACGGCCTCGGGCACCCAGGCGGTGCACCTGGCGGTCCTCGGCGGGCTCCGCGCGCGCCGGCGCGTCGGGCGGCACCTGGTCGTGAGCGCCGTGGAGCACTCCAGCGTGCTGCACGCCGCGGAGAAGCACGAGCGGGACGGCGGCGAGGTGACCGTCGTCGGCGTCGACCGGTCGGGCCGCGTCGACCCGGCGGAGTTCGCCGCGGCGCTGCGCGCCGACACCGCGCTCGCGTGCCTGCAGTCGGCCAACCACGAGGTCGGCACCGTCCAGCCCGTGGCCGAGGCCGCGGAGGCGTGCCGCGTCGCCCGCGTCCCGCTGTTCGTGGACGCCGCCCAGTCGCTCGGCCGGGCGGACGTCCCCGGCGGCTGGTCGTTCCTCGCGGGCAGCGCGCACAAATGGGGCGGCCCCGCCGGCGTCGGCGTGCTCGCCGTCCGCAAGGGCACCCGGTGGCGCTCGCCGCTGCCGGACGACGAGCGCGAGGGGCGCCGCGTCCCCGGATTCGAGAACGTTCCGGCCATCGCGGCGGCGGCGGCCGCGCTGGAGGCGTACCGTGCCGATATGGCGGCGGACGCGCCGCGCCTCTCCGCGCTGGTGGACCGCATCCGCGCGGAGGTCCCGCGGAGCGTCCCCGACGTGGAGGTGGTCGGCGACCCGGTCCGGCGGCTGCCGCACCTGGTGACGTTCTCGTGCCTGTACGTCGAGGGCGAGGCGCTGCTGACCGAACTCGACCGGCTGGGTTTCGCGGTTTCGTCCGGCAGCTCGTGCACGGCGGATACGCTGCGTCCCAGTCACGTGCTGGAGGCGATGGGAGTGATTACCCATGGGAACGTCCGGGTATCGCTGCCGCGTGGCGTCGCCGCGGCGGACGTCGACCGGTTCCTCACCGTGCTCCCCGGCGCCGTCGCCCGCCTCCGCGAGACGATGAGGACGGCCGGACGTTGAACTGCCGGACGATGGAGACCAACGAGTCGGGGAGGCGGTCGCGCCCATGAGGTTCCGAGGCCGCGCCAAGAACGGGACGCCGCCCGCGGACGCCGTGCCGCCGCAGGAGCAGGCGTCCGCCGGCCCGCCGCCCGTGCTCGTCATCGACGCGCTCGGCCGCAAGTGCCCCATCCCGATCATCATGCTGGCGGAGCGGATCCGCGAGGTGCCCGTCGGGCAGGTCGTCGCCGTCCTCGCCGACGACGCCGCCGCGCGCACCGACGTCCCCGCCTGGTGCCGGATGAAGTCGCAGGACTTCGTCCGCGAGGAGACGCTGCAGCAGGGCGGCTGGGGCTTCCACATCCGCCGGACGTACTGACCACGGCGTACTGACAACAGCGAAGGGCCGCGCCGTCCGGCGCGGCCCTTCCGTACGCGTTACGGGTTCGGGCAGGTGATGTGCCCGGCGATCTCGGCGGCGGCGTCCGCGCCGTAGGCGGCGCCGAACCGGTCGAGGAACGTCTGGCGGGCCAGGGTGTACTCCTGCGGGCCCGCGGACTCCAGCGCGTGCGCGGCGACGGCGCAGCCGACCTGCGCGGCGCGCTCCAGCGGCAGGTCCCACGCGGTGGCCGACAGGAAGCCGGCGCGGAAGGCGTCGCCGACGCCGGTCGGGTCGACGACGTTCTCGACCGGGACGCAGGGGACGTGCACGCCCTCCTCGCCCGCGCGGTCGATGACGACGCCCTTGGCGCCGAGGGTGGTGACGCGGATGCCGACGCGGGACAGGATCTCCGCGCCGCTCCAGCCGGTCTTCTCCTCGCAGAGCGCCTTCTCGTACTCGTTGGTGAACAGGTACGCGGCGCCGTCGATGAGGCGGCGGACGTCGGCGCCGTCCATCCGGGCGAGCTGCTGGGACGGGTCGGCGACGAACGGGATCGCGCGGGTGCGGCACTCGTCGGTGTGCCGGAGCATCGCGTCGGGGTCGTTCGGGCTGATGACGACGAGGTCGAGCCCGCCGACGCGGTCGGCGACCGGCTTGAGCTCGATGTTGCGGGCCTCGCTCATCGCGCCGGCGTAGAACGTGGCGATCTGGTTCTGGTCCTGGTCGGTGGTGCACAGGAACCGGGCGGTGTGGTGGACGTCCGACACGCGCACCGAGGCGGTGTCGACCGCGTGGCGCTCCAGCCACGAGCGGTAGTCGGCGAAGTCGTCGCCGACGGAGCCGACGAGGATCGACTCCTTGCCGATGCTGCCCATGCCGAAGCAGATGTTGGCGGCGATGCCGCCGCGGCGGATGTCCAGCTCGTCCACCAGGAAGGACAGCGACACCCGGTCCAGCTGGTCGGGCAGGAGCTGGTCGGTGAACCTTCCGGGGAAGGTCATCAGATGGTCGGTCGCAATGGAACCGGTCACGGCGATGCGCACGGCGTCGCTCTCCTCGTCGTGGTCGTCCGGCTGTTCACCGGCTGTTTCGAACCCGGAAAGACTACTTCCCCATGGCACCACAGATCACCGCCGAGGGCGGCGGGGAACGCGGAAGGGGCGGTCCGGGCACGTGGCCCGGACCGCCCCTCCCGGACGTTCCGCTCGCGTTCCGGCGGCTCAGTTGAAGGAGTCGCCGCAGGCGCAGGAGCCCGACGCGTTCGGGTTGTCGATCGTGAAGCCCTGCTTCTCGATCGAGTCGACGAAGTCGATGGTGGCGCCGGTGAGGTAGGGCGCGCTCATCCGGTCGACGCGCACCGCCAGGCCCTCGAAGTCCTGGATCTGGTCGCCGTCCATCTCCCGCTCGTCGAAGAAGAGCTGGTAGATGAGGCCGGAGCAGCCGCCCGGCTGCACGGCGACACGCAGCGCAAGGTCGTCGCGGCCCTCCTGCTCGAGCAGGCCCCTGGCCTTCTCGGCGGCGGCGTCGGTGAGGACGACGCCCTGCTGCGTGGTCTCCTGCGTGGTCTCGCCTGAAACCGTCATGTGTTCAGCTCCCGGGTCTCGCTGCGCCGCGGTGCGGCGGGATGTCGCTTGTCCTCGAGGACGTCATACGCCTCTTCCCGTAAGACAACGTACCTCGGTACGGACCCATTCCGCTTATCGGCCGGGTTTAACGCCGGACGGCGGTGCGTTCTACGTCACATCACCGGCGGCCGCCGGATGTGCCATCATTAGTCGTCAAAGCGACGATAAGCCCCGTCGCCGAAGGGAGAACCCCGATGACCACCACGGCAGGCGACCTTCCGCTGCTCCTGCTGGGCAGCGGTGCCGACCCCGCGAGCGAGCGCGGCGTGGACTGCCCCGGCGAGCTGCCGCCGGCCTCCGACCCCGCGCTCGTGGAGCGCGCCCGCGCCGCCAAGGCGTCCCTCGGCGACCGGGTGTTCGTCCTCGGCCACCACTACCAGCGCGACGAGGTCATCCAGTTCGCCGACGTCACCGGCGACTCGTTCAAGCTGGCGCAGCAGGCCGCCGCCCGCCCCGAGGCGCCCTACGTCGTGTTCTGCGGCGTGCACTTCATGGCGGAGTCGGCCGACATCCTGACCGCCGCGCACCAGCGGGTGATCCTGCCCGACCTGGGCGCCGGCTGCTCGATGGCGGACATGGCGACCTTCGACCAGGTCGAGGACTGCTGGGACGTCCTGGAGGACGCCGGCGTCGCCGACGACGTCGTCCCCGTCACGTACATGAACTCCTCGGCCGACATCAAGGCGTTCGTCGGGCGGCACGGCGGCGTGGTGTGCACCTCGTCCAACGCCAAGCGCGCCCTGGACTGGGCCTACGGCAAGGGCAAGAAGGTCCTGTTCCTGCCCGACCAGCACCTCGGCCGCAACACCGCCGTCCTGGACATGGGCTTCTCGCTCGACGACTGCGTGGTCTACAGCCCGCACCGCCGCGAGGGCGGCCTCACCCAGCAGCAGCTGCGCGACGCCAAGATGATCCTGTGGCGCGGGCACTGCTCGGTGCACGGCCGGTTCACCACCGAGTCGGTGGCCGAGGTCCGCGAGCGCGTGCCGGACGTGAACGTCCTGGTGCACCCCGAGTGCCGGCACGAGGTCGTCACGGCCGCCGACCAGATCGGCTCGACCGAGTACATCATCCGGACGATCGAGGCCGCCGAGCCCGGCTCGTCCTGGGCGATCGGCACGGAGCTGAACCTCGTCCGGCGGCTGGCGAACGCCCACCCGGACAAGAACGTCATGTTCCTCGACAAGACCGTCTGCTACTGCTCGACGATGAACCGCATCGACCTGCCGCACCTGGTCCTGTCGCTGGAGTCGCTGGCGGCCGGCGACGTCCAGAACGTCATCGAGGTGGACGAGCAGACCGCCCACTACGCCCGCGCCGCCCTCGACCAGATGCTCGCCCTGCCCTGACCCGTCCCTCAAGCGCGCCTACTCCAGCCCCCGCCGCAACCCTCAACAAACCCACCCAGTCGCGATCGCGTCCGAAGGCAGGTTTCGAGCCTGCGAGAAACCTGATCGCGCAGCGAGCCGCTAGGCGAGCCGGAGCGATGCAGCGATCGCACCGCGTTCCTCGACGATGGAGGGCCCCCAGGGCCCGAAGGAGGAGAGGAATGCCTAGAGCACGCCGGGGGCGCCCCAGACGGGGAACCAGCGGCCGAGGTCCTCCTCGAAGGGGAGGTCGGCGCCGATCGCGCCGCGGACCTGGAGTTCCAGCGCGTTGTCGCGCTTGTTTCCGGGGAGCGGGGCGAACGGGTAGAAGGTGCCGCGCTTGTAGAGGTAGACGAGGGCGAGGCGCCGCCCGTCCGGGCCGCGGAAGCCCGCCAGCGAGCACAGCAGGTGCGGGCCGAAGCCGCCGGACTCCAGTGTCGAGTTCACCGCGTGCAGGTCGGTGACCAGGTCGGGCAGTTCCTCGGGACGGTGCGTCGCGAGCAGCCAAGTGTAGCCGTAGGAGTCGTTGCTGATCTCGACCTTGGGCCCCTCGTCGGCGTCCAGCAGTTCCTGCACGTCGGACTGCAGCCGGGCGAACGCGCCGCCCTCGGCCGCGCGGAAGCAGACGGAGCCGAGCCCGGTCGGCTTGAACTCCGTCGCCGCCTCCAGCGTGATCGCCGCCGACGACAGCCCGAAGATCTGGTCGAGGTCGGGCTTGGCCGGCTTGGAGCGGCCGAGGAGGGTGTCGAGGAAACCCACGGATCAGACTCCCCTGCTGAGCTGGTCGGAGATCTTCGAGAGCTGCGCGAGCCGCTTGTCCAGCGGCGGGTGGGTGGAGAACAGCGAGGAGACGCTGAAGCCCTTGCCGAACGCCGGGGTGAAGAAGAACGCGTTGAACGCCTGCGCGGACCGCAGGTCGTTCGTCGGGATCCGCGCGATCTCCCCGCTGACCTTCGTCAGCGCGCTGGCGAGCGCCGAGGGGCGGCCGGTCAGCAGCGCGGCGGCGCGGTCGGCGGACAGCTCGCGGTACCGCGACAGGGCGCGGGTGAGCATGAAGCTGACCGCGTAGGCGAGCGCGCTGGCCGCGACGACGGCGAGCAGGATCATCCCGGTGTTCTGGTCGTTGCTGCGGCGGCCGAACCCGCCCCACAGGCCCCACTGGAGGCCGAACCGGGTGATGAGGCCCGCGCAGATGCCGAGGAACGAGGCGATCGTCATGACCGCGACGTCCCGGTGCGCGACGTGCGCCATCTCGTGCGCGAGGACGCCCTCCAGCTCCACCGGGTCGAGCCGGCGCAGCAGCCCGGTGGTGACGCAGACGACGGCCTTCTTCTGGTTGCGTCCGGTGGCGAACGCGTTCGGCACGTCGGTGTCGGCGATCGCGACCTTCGGCTTCGGGGCGTCCGACATCGCGCAGATGCGGTCGATGACGCCGTGCAGTTCCGGTGCCTCCTCCGGCGAGACGACGCGGCCGTGCATGGCGAACAGCGTCATCCGGTCGGAGAAGAAGTACTGCGCGAACAGGAAGGCCACCGCGACGCCGAGCGCGACGAAGGCCCATTCGGGCACGAAGACGAAGAACGCTCCGACGAAGACGACGTACACCAGCCCCAACAGGAACATCGTCACGAGCATCCGCGATGTCAGCCCCCGGTCGGAGGCGTAGCGCGTGCTGGCCATGCGGCCACCCCCAAGTCCTTGCTCTTATTCATTTGTATCAACGCACGAGACCCGGGTTTTGTGCCTGAGTGTCCATAACGGACGGCACTCCCCCGGGCCCCCGCGGCGTCACGCTGCGATACGTCCCCAGTTCCCCGTACGCGGGGGTTCAGTCGGGAATGAGTCCCTCGTCCCCGAGCATGGAGCGCACCTCGTCGATGTGCGCGTCGGCGGGCGGCAGGATCAGCTCGGACGGCTCCAGGCTGTCGGCCGGGAGCGGCTTTCCCACCTTGCGCACGTTCTCCAGCAGGGCGTGCAGCGCGGCGCGGAACGCCGTCTCGTCGCCCGACTCGATCGCCGACTCCAGCTCGGAGTCCAGGGCGTTGAGGGAGGACAGGTCTCCGTCGGCCACGTCCAGCTGCCCCTCGCCCATCAGGCGGACGATCACTGGGCACCCCCGGGGTTGTTCGGCCACGGGGCCTGCTGCGGGGTGTCCTGCTGGTGCTGCTGCGGCTGCGCGGTGGGCGTGCCCTGGTTCAGCTCCTTGGGCGCGGGGCCCTGGCCGAGTTCGGCCTTGAGCCGCTCCAGCTCCAGGTCGACGCCGGGGCCGGAGCCCATCCGGTCGAGCTCGGCCTGGATGTCGTCGCGGGGACCGGAGAAGTCCTCCAGGGCGCCGGACTCCAGCAGCTCGTCGATCGCGCCGGCGCGCGCCTTCATCGTGTCGGTCTTCTCCTCGGCGCGCTGGATCGCCAGGCCGACGTCGCCCATCTCCTCGGAGATGCCGGAGAAAGCCTCGTTGATCTTCGTCTGCGCCTCGGCGGCCGTGTAGGTCGCCTTGATGGTCTCCTTGCGGGTCCGGAAGGAGTCGACCTTGGCCTGCAGCCGCTGGGAGGCGAGCGTGAGCTTCTCCTCCTCGCCCTGCAGCTGCTGGTACTGGCCGCGCAGGTCGTTCAGCTGGCCCTCCAGCCCCGACCGGCGGGTCAGCGCCTCGCGGGCGAGGTCCTCGCGGCCCACCTGCAATGCCTTCTTGCCCTGGTCGGTCAGTTTGTTCTGCTGCTGCTCAAGCTGGTTGATCTGCAGTTCGAGACGCTTGCGCGAGGTGGCGACGTCGGCGACCCCGCGACGAACCTTCTGCAGCATCTCCAGCTGACGCTGGTAGGAGTAATCGAGGGTCTCGCGAGGATCCTCGGCCCGGTCCAGGGCCTTGTTGGCCTTGGCCTTGAAGATCATCGACATTCGTTTCATCACGCTCATCGCGCGGCGCCGGTCCCTTCGTGCTGTCGCCTCAGTCGTGGACTGGGCTCAATGACCACTGCTGGGGTTCTTATCACCCTACGCGTTAACGCGCGAGGCAGCCACGATGTTCGCAGCCGGTAGTCTGATCCCGTGTTCAAGCGTCGTACCCCGGAGGCCCCGGCGAATCCTCCTCAGGTAGTAAAGCCGGGCGGCAAGGGCCGTCCCACGCCCAAGCGGCGGGACGCCGAGAAGCGCCGCCGCCAGCCCATCACCGCACCGGCCTCCGGCAAGGAGGCCTACAAGCGGCGCAGGGCGCAGCTCGCGGAGAACCGCGTCAAGACCCGCGAGGGCATGGCCAGGGGCGAGGAGAAGCACCTCCTCAAGCGGGACAAGGGGCCCGTCCGGCGGCTCGCCCGCGACTACGTGGACGCGCGCCGCACCGTCGGCTCCTACCTCATGTACGCCATGTTCGCGATCGTGCTGCTGAGCATGCTGCCGATCCCGGTGGCCCGGCTGCTGGTGCTGTTCGCGCCCCCGCTGCTGCTGATCCTCGTGTTCGGCGAGGGCCTCATGCTCAGCCGCGGCATCAAGAGGCTGGCCGCCGAGCGCTACCCGGACGAGGACGCCAGGGGCGTCGGGATGTACGCCGCGATGCGCGCCATGCAGATCCGCCGGCTGCGCGTCCCGAACCCGCAGGTGAAGATCGGCGAGAAGGAGAGGATCTGACCGGCCGCCCCGGCGGGCGTCCGGCGCGGCTCGCGGCCTGGGTCCGGCGATCATCTTCGGGCTAGGGTCGGGGACATGGAGTTCCGAAACCTGGGCCGGAGCGGTCTGAAGATCAGCGAGATCGCGTACGGCAACTGGCTCACCCACGGCTCCCAGGTCGAGGAGGACGCGGCGCGCTCGTGCGTGCGGGCGGCCCTCGACGCGGGGATCACCACCTTCGACACCGCGGACGCCTACGCCGGGACGCGCGCCGAGGAGGTCCTCGGGCGCGCGCTCAAGGGCCGGCGCCGCGAGGGGCTGGAGATCTTCACCAAGGTCTACTGGCCCACCGGGCCCGGCCGGAACGACTCGGGCCTGTCCCGCAAGCACATCTTCGAGTCGATCCACGGCTCCCTGCGCCGCCTCGAAACCGACTACGTGGACCTCTACCAGGCCCACCGGTTCGACTACGAGACGCCGCTGGAGGAGACCCTGCGCGCGTTCGACGACCTCGTCCGGCAGGGCAAGGTCCTGTACGTCGGCGTCTCGGAGTGGCGGGCGGAGGAGATCGAGCGCGCCCTCAAGATCGCCGACGACATGGGCTTCGACCGGATCATCTCCTGCCAGCCGCAGTACTCGATGCTGTGGCGGGTCATCGAGGAGGAGGTCGTCCCGGTCTGCGAGCGCGAGGGCATCGGGCAGATCGTCTGGTCGCCGATCGCGCAGGGCGTGCTGACCGGCAAGTACAAGCCGGGGCAGCCGCTGCCGGAGGGGTCGCGCGCCACCGACGACAAGGGCGGCGCCGACATGATCAAGCGCTACCTGAACGACGACCTGCTGACCCGCGTGCAGAACTTGCAGCCGATCGCGGACGAGCTCGGGCTGTCGATGGCGCAGCTCGCCATCGCCTGGACGCTGCAGAACCCGAACGTGTCGGCGGCGATCGTGGGCGCGACCCGTCCCGAGCAGGTCGCCGACAACGTGAAGGCCGCCGGGGTGAAGCTGGACGCCGACGTGCTGAAGCGCATCGACGACGTGCTCGGCGACGCCGTCATCCGCGACCCCGCGAAGACCGCCAGCCCGCGCAAGCGCCCCTGACCGGACGCGCATACGACGCGCATGCGAAGGGCCGCGGAGCCGTAGCCCCGCGGCCCTTCCGGTTCACTCCGGGTCCTGCAGGCTCATCTCGTAGACGAGCGTCTCGCCGTCCAGCAGGACGACCTTGTCGACCTCGTCCGCGCGCAGCCCCCGCCAGTTCTCCCCCAGCCAGCTCTCCGCGTCCGCCTGGGTGGAGAAGGTCTCCTCCGACATGCCGACCGTCCGCCCGTCGGCCCTCTCCAAACGCCAGCTCCACGCCATCGCGTCGCCCTCCTCGTCCCTCGTCGCGGTGAGACTAGCGGGTTCAGGGGGCGGCCTCGATCGCCCGGCGCAGCGCCTCGGAGCTCTCGATGTCGGACGAGTCGAGGGTGCGCCCGTTGACCCGCACGCTGGGCGTGCCCTGGACGCCGGACGATATGTAGCCCTGGCTGACCTTCTTCACGCTCTCGGCGTAGCGCTGGTTCTCCACGCAGGACGTGAAGCCGCCGCCGGTCAGCCCGAGTGGTTCCGCGAGGGAGAGCAGCTGGTCGGTGGTGTAGCCCGTGGAGCTCTCGTTCTCGGGCTGGTTCTCGTAGAGGGCGTCCTGGTAGGAGAGCCAGTGTGCGCCGTCGCCGACGCAGCGCAGCGCGGACGCCGCTCGCAGCGAGTTGTCGTGCGCCGGCTGGGCGCCCTCACCGAAGATCAGCATCGGATGGAACACGACCTTGGCGCGTCCCTCGACCACCAGCTGCTTCAGCATCGGGTCGTGCTTGCGGTCGAACGCGCCGCAGGGCGGGCAGGCGAAGTCCTCGTAGATGTCGACGACGGGCGCGGTGACGCCCGGCCGGGCCATGACCAGGCTCCCGTCCTCCTGCGGCGCCGCCTCCGCGCCGCCGGCGATCTTGCCGACCCGCAGCTGGACGTCTCCGCCGCCGCCCCCGCCTTCGTCGTCGTCCGCGCCCACCACGGTGAACACGACCACCGCGACAATGATCAGCACGCCGAGGACGCCGCCGATGGCCAGGCCGAGCGCCAGTGCCGCCCCGCTCCTGCGCGGCGGCTGGGGCGGGGGAAAGCCGCCGGGCATGCCCGGCGGGCCATAGGGCGGCGGGCCGCCCTGTCCCGGCTGGTGGGGCCATGGCGCGTTCGGGGGGTTGCCCACCGGGTGTCCTCCTGTCGGGGGGCGTGGCGATCCGTCCAGGGGAGCGTAACCGTAGAGTTCCGACCGGTATGAACATCGAGCTTCGCGGCATCGCCGCAGCGCAGGGCTGGCCCGCGCCGGGGTGCCGGTGCGCGTCCTGCGGCCGGCTGCGCGCCGCCGGCGTCCGGCGTGAACCGGTCGCGGCCCTGGTGGACGGCGTGCCGCTGGACGGTCTGCCACGGACGGACGTGCCCGGCGGGTATGAGGTGCGCGGCCCGCACGGCGATCTCATCCTGGTGGCCGCGGGACCGGGTGCGAGGCCCGAGCCGACGCCCGGCGTCGAGTACGCGGCCGTCCTGCTCGACCTCGCGGGCTCCCCGGAGCACCTCGGGTATCTGCGCCATACCGGGCCCGTGGCGTCCACGACGCGGGTGTTCGCCGTGCACGTGGATCACCGGCTGCCGTCCGAGGCCGAACTGGAGCGCCGCATGGCCTTCTGGAACCGGCCTCAGCACGGCCCGTTCCGTACCCTTCTCCTTGGCGGGAGCCGGTCGGGGAAGTCTGCTGAGGCCGAACTTCGGCTGGCCGCCTGCGCGGACGTCCTCTACGTCGCGACCGGCCCGGTCCGTGATGACGATCCCGAATGGAGCGAGCGGGTCGCCGCGCACCGGCTCCGCCGTCCGGCATGGTGGCGCACCGTCGAGACGACCGAGCTGGCGGACGTGCTGGCGGCCGAGACGGGCGCGGTCCTGGTGGACGGCATCGGCACCTGGCTGGCCGCCGCGATGGACGAGACCGGCGCCTGGGACGACCCGTCCCGGGTACGGCCCCGCGTCGACGCGCTCGTCGCGGCCTGGCGGGGCACGGCGGCGCGGGTGGTCGCGGTCAGCGACGAGGTCGGGCTGTCGCTGGTGCCCACGACCGCGTCCGGGCGGGCGTTCCGCGACATGCTGGGCCTGGTCAACCAGCGGCTCGCGGCCGAGTCGGAGGAGGCCGCGCTGGTCGTGGCCGGACGCGTCGTGGAGCTCGCGTGATCGAGGGACTGCGGCTCGCGGTCACCCTGCTGACCGTCGTCCCGGCGGGCACGGCGCGGGTCGACCGGGGCACCGCGCGCGCCGCGATGCTGCTCGCCCCGGCCACCGGCCTGATCACGGGCGGCGCCGCCCCTGTCTCCTTTACACACCCGACGCTCCCGTCGACCAGGATAGAGGCCCGCCCGCTGGCCGACGGCTCCGCCCCGCACACCACACGCCACACCCCCACCACGCACCCACCGAAGGGAGCGAGCGGGTCGCCGCGCACCACGCGGCGCAGCCAGCGCACCCCCCCCTGCCTCTCACCTGCGCATGAGACCGCCACCTAACACGAGTACGTCACACTCGAACAGTACCC
>NZ_JABXFD010000583.1 GCF_013372625.1 Actinomadura sp. BRA 177 | reverse complement strand
GGGTGGTGGCGGCGGTGGCTGCACCGCGACCCTGTCCGCCGGCCAGAAGTGGGGCGACCGGTACAACCTCAACGTGTCGGTGTCCGGCTCCAGCAACTGGACCGTGACGATGAACGTCCCGTCCCCCGAGAAGATCAGCTCCACCTGGAACACCAGCGCCAGCTGGGACTCCAGCGGCCAGGTCATGACCGCGCGGCCGAACGGCAACGGCAACAACTTCGGCGTGACCATCATGGCCAACGGCACGTGGACCTGGCCGACGGTCTCCTGCAGCGCCTGACCTGACCAGCACACGCACACCGCACCCGCACCCGTGGCGCGGCGGCCCCAGCCGCCGCGCCACACCAGTCCCCAGGCCGCGCCCCCGTATGGGTCAATCGATGATCGCGGTGGCCCGATCGACAGCTGCCGGTAGACCTGAACCTCAGTTCAGCGGCCTGCGCGAGGACGCGGGCCTGACGCGCGCTCCGGAGAGGGGCGCGCGTCCATTTGGTGAAAGGCCATTCGTTGTGGCGGTGAACCGGATGACGCCATTCCGCGTCTACACGGCGATGCTTCGAGCTTGGAGGCGCAGTGAAATGGTATTACGCCGTGGTCGATCCGGTGGCCGCCAGAGCGGAGTGGGTGATCGCCGTCTGCCTGCCGCTCACGGCGTCGGCGGGCATCGCCGGGTACGCGGACGCGGTGTCCCGGACGGTGGCGGTCACCCTGATGGGGGTCCTCCTGGTCGGCGGTGTCGGCCTGCCCTTGACCGCCAAGGTGGTGGAGGATTGGTTCCTCAAGAAGCTGCTGGCAAAGGCCGCCTCCAATCGGGTCACCGAACTGGGTAAGGCCCTGGACCGCCTCGGTTTCGACCCTGGCGCGGACGGGGTGACGCCGGACATGCGGCGCCACCACGCTCAGGCGCTCGACGCCTATCGTGCCGCCGGCGAGATTCATGCCGAGCGCAATGAAGAACGGGTGAGACGCGAGGTCGACCGCGGCTATCAGGCGATCCGGGAACTCGAACTGCAATGGCTCGGCAAGGTCGTCACCGAACCCGACGCCCCTGCCCGGCCCGCGGCTCGGCCGTCCGTGGCCGGCGTCCCGTGGGAAAGCGCGCCTCGCGGGCCGCTCAAGGTGTACAGCGGCACCGGGAAGAAGCTCGTCCGCGTCCCCGCCGACCTGCCTGACCGCGCTGTCGTCGAGCTGAGAAACCAGGGCCCGGGCTCGACCCGGCTCTACAAGCGCCGCCTGCCGATCGGCTCCAACCAGTACCAGGGAGCGGTCCACGACGAGCAGGTCATCCGGGACGTGTTCGAATACCGGCGGTTCTACACCTACCGGTATCTGCGGATCATCTCCGACACGGCTTGGACGCTCTCGTTCCTGGACGCCGCCGGCGTGCCGCGCTTCGCGTCCAGCACGCGGGGGACGTGCGACGACCTCCAGCTCTACACGGGCGGCCCGGGCTTGGCGAGGCTCGCCGATTCGGGCGGTGACGGCGCGGCGGTGAGCAGCCTGGACGGTGACCTCAAGCTTCTGGGCGTCATGGCCGACGGGCACCGGCCGTCGTTCGCACTGGCGGGCCCCGTCCTGCTGCGGATTCTCACGTCCTCCCCGTGGTCCCTCGACGTCCAGCCGGTCACCGGCGGGGAGCTCCCGTTCAGGACGTTCTCCACCGCCATCGAGGGCTCCGAGAGCGAACCCATCCACTTCACCGGGCGGACGTCCCATGTCCGGGTGCGGAACGTCGACGGAGACACGTTCGAGGTGCATCTGCTCGGGTCCGATCTCACCCGCCAGACGACGCTGATCAGCAGAGGCATGTGGTCATCGACGGAGAGCGCGAATTTCGAACTCGTCCTCCTTCTGAAGGAGGGCAGCATCTTGCAGGTCGTCACGTCCGGCGGGAAGTGGAGCTTTCAGACGGTCGACGGCTAGCCGCCGGTTCGGGCGGTGACGTTCATCCTGATGTCGTCGGCGGCCCAGAGGACGAAGCGTTCGATCGGGGTGATGGTCTGACCGGGGGCAAGGGTGAAGCGGAAGCGTTTCAGCAGGACTGCCAGGACCAGTTCCGCCTCGATCATGGCCAGTGCGGAGCCTTCGCAGCTGCGCGGGCCGAGGCCGAACGGGATGTAGGCGAGCCTGGGACGTCCGGCGGACGCCTCCGGGGTGAACCGGCCGGGGTCGAAGACCTGCGGGTCGGGCCAGTACTCGGGGTTCATGTGGACGGCCCAGAACGGGTAGAAGATCGTCGTCCCGGCGGGCACCGTGTACTCGCCGAGGACGACGTCCTCGGTGGCTTCGCGGGCGCCGTACGGGCCGGGCGGGTAGAGGCGCATCGCCTCCTTGAGGGCCCTGTCCAGGTGGGCGAGTTGCCGCAGTTCGCCGTATTCGGGGGCGGCGCGGTCGCCCAGGACGCGGTCCAGTTCGTCGGTAACGCATCGAGCCGCGTCCGGGTGCCGGGCCAGGAGGTAGAGCGTCCACGAGATGGCGACGCCGGTGGTGTGGTGGGCGGCCAGCATGGTCATCAGCACGCTGTCGCGGATGCGCGCCGGGGACTCGCCCGCGGCCACCAGCGCCGCGATCATGTCCGCCCGGTCATCGCGGTCGCGGTGGGCGGCGAGCACCTGGTCGACCGTCGCGCGCAGGTAGGCCAGGGCCTCCTCGGCCTCGGCGCCCGGTCCGTCGGCCCGTGCCATGTACTCGGTGAGGACGGTCTCGAACGCGGACACCACCCGGCGTGCGGAAGACGCGTCCTCCAGGCCGCTGCCCAGCGCGTACTGGCAGATCATGCGCAGCGACAGCTCGCTCAGGTCCCGCTGCAGGACGACCGGCCCGGCGGAAGCCGCCCAGCGGTCGGCCAGCTCGGTCGCCAGCGCGGTGAACTGCGCGAAATGCGCCTCATGCGAGGGACGTCCGGCCAGGACCGACAGCATGATGCGGCGCCACGGCCCGTGCTCGTCGGCCGGGAGCGTCTGCAGGTTGCCCGCCTCCTGCAGCGGCGCGAGGAACTCGAACAGCTTCTCCGGCCGCTTGTCGATCTTCGCGGTGGCCTCCAGCAGGACGGGATCGGCGACCGACACCGCCACGTCCGCGCCGGGCAGCGGGAACCGCACGACCGGCCCGTACTCGGCGTGCAGTCGCAGCTGGTAGTTGTGCAGCCCACCGGCCGCCGCGATGGCCGCGGCGCCGTCACCGTCCGAGGCCGGTCCAGGGATCTGCGATGGGATGCCGACATCGCCTCGCATGTGCGCTCTCCCGCCGTCCGGATCATCGAGCTGATCACAATGCTGACACGCACTCGGCAATTGGCGAGATGACCGGGCAGCACCATTCATGTAGAGGTGATGAACTTCGTGCTCCTGGCCGGCATCTCACCTGACATACGACCACCAAGAAGACGGTGGGACAGGGCCGGACGGGGGCGTCCAGCAGGGCCTTCCCTTTCCGTCGTCTGGTTCGACGGGGAAGGGCGAGAATGCAGAAGGCTCGAATTCCGGGGATCATCGGGGGAACCGCGATGGCCGCCATCGCCATCGCGCTCGCGGGGTGCGGCACCAGCTCGACCGCGGGCCCCACCGCTGCGGAGGTGGGCGACTCGGCGACACCGTCCGAAACGGCGACGGCCGCGGCGCCGGGGGCGGGCTCCCCGGGGAAGGGGACGCCTGGGAAGGGGACGCTTGGGAGCGGCCCGGCAGCGGGGTCGGCGGAGACGGAAGCGGGAGCCGCCCGGCCTGCACCACCGAGATGCTCGAGGCGCGGCTCGCCAACCGGTACGCCGTCGAGACCAACCGCTACGTGACGCTCATCTTGACCAACACGTCCGGGACCCCCTGCACGATCCGCGGCTGGGCCGGGCTCCAGCTGGTCAACGATGACGGGGTCGTGCCCACGAGGGTCAGGCGGGACGGCACGCCGCGGACGGTCACGATTCCCAGCCACGGCTACGCCTGGGAACGGCTGTACTGGACGTCGGAGCTCGCAGGCGACGAGAGCGTCCCGTGCCAGCCGACCCCCACCCGCTTGTGGGTGATCCCGCCGGATCAGACCCGCCATCTCACCACGCTCTGGAATCAGGGCCCGGTCTGCCGGCACGGCACGATCTCGCTCACCCCGATCGCGGAGAGCCCGGCCCCGGTCGCCGGCTAGCGATCTGCGGTCAGGCCGGAAAGGTCGCGGGTGACGACCGTGTTGCGGTCGGTGGGACGGTTTCCCAGGGAGAGTTGCGGCCATTGGCCGGAGAGTTCCTGGCGGCTGCGTTCGCTCCAGGCACGCGCTTCGTCGCTGCGGGTCTTGTAGAAGTTGAGCGCGTAGCCGCCGGTGTGGACGCGGAGGAGCGTGAAACCGCCCGGGTATTCCTTGACCGCCCCCACCTCCTGCTGGACGACCCGGGGAGCGAGCGGGAATGTCGAGCGCTGGTTGCGGTGTGTGTGGCCTGCATGGTGGAGAAAGACGCCGGGGGTGCGGTTGTAGGCGGCGAGGATTCGCAGTGATTGGCCCGCATCCAGAGAATGCGCACCGGTTATGGCGAGTGGGTCGTTCTCCGTGAAGAGCGGATGGTGACCGAAGACGAGAGTGGGACGGTCCGGGTCTTTCGCCAGCTCCGATTCGAACCATGCCTGCTGGTCTACGGAGAGGCCGCCGGAGTCGCCGCCGTCGCCCGGCTTGTCGTAGGTGTCCAGGCCGATGATGCGAAGGCCCTGCAGGTCGTGCGTGAAGTACGTGCTGCCGGACGGGAAGAAGGCGTCCTTGAAGCAGTCATTCCCCTGCCACGAGCCGGCGCTG
This sequence comes from Actinomadura sp. BRA 177, assembly GCF_013372625.1. Classification (GTDB taxonomy): domain Bacteria; phylum Actinomycetota; class Actinomycetes; order Streptosporangiales; family Streptosporangiaceae; genus Spirillospora. Next base: position 46,840 of record NZ_JABXFD010000583.1, on the reverse strand, counting down.
CAGGACGCGTAGGGCGTCCCCGAGTGGGCGCGGTCATGGTTGCCGCGCGCCACCAGATAGTCACTGCCCAAGGTGCCGAACGTGTCGAGAATTCCCTTGGCGTTCTGCAGGTCGATGGGGGCGGCTTCGCTGGAGACGTCTCCGGCGGCCAGGAGATAGGACGCGCCCCGGCTGCGGGCGTCCGCTATCAAGGCCTTCGCCATTACCTCGGGATAGGGCGGGTGGCCGGGCACCTGCTCTATGCCTTTGATCCACGGGAGCTGCCCGACGAGACCCGCGACCGTTTCGCCAAGGTGCAGGTCGTTGCACAGCGCGACAGAGAAAAGGTGGCGGCCCGGCGGCGGCTGCGGGGTCGTGAAGGCGAATACGTCCCCTTCGGGACGGCCCGCCGCCGAGCCGAAAGCCAGCCAGGTCGGAGTCGCGGAACGTCCTGCCGAACGCGCCTTGTAGTAATACGTGCGCCCCGGCTCCAGGCCGGTCAACTCGACGTAGTGGTACGGGGTTCCCGCCGCCCCATGAGCCACTGACGTCAACCGGGACGGATGCGTCCCAAAAACCACTTCGGCGTCGGACGGCGCCGGGACCATGCGACCCAACCCGTCGTCCGTGCCCGGGACGCCCGTGTACCAGGTCAGGACGGCCGTCGTCTCCGTGACCGTGACCAGCTCAAGGTTCACCGGTTGCACGCCGTCCGAAGCCCACGCGGTCTCCGGCAGCAGCGACGCACCCGCGACGACGACGCTCCAGCGGAGCAGGGCCCGGCGGCTCGGACGGCAGCAGATCATGATCGCCACGGTGGCACTCGCGCCGCCGTCCGGCCAGGCCCAAACTCAGCCGGCGACGGCGTTCAGGCGTTCCTCGCGGAGGCGGCCCGCCCAGGAGTCGTCCAGCGGCTGCAGGTCTCGGCCGACCGCCCAGCGCAGCAGCAGGTCGGCGAGGCCGGGGTTGCGGACGAGGGCGGGCCCGTGCATGTAGGTGCCGAGGACGCGCCCGCTGTAGGCGCCCTCGAACCCGTCGCCGTTGCCGATGCCGTGCACGACCTGCGCGAACGGGCGCGCGTTCGGCCCGAGCTGCGTGCGGCCCTGGTGGTTCTCGAACCCGGTGATCCGGGGCACGTTCAGCTCGCCCGCCACGTCCCCGACGATTTCGCCGACGGCGCGCTGGTCGCCGCGCCCGGAGCGGATGTCGAGCAGGCCGAGGCCCGCGACGGGCTGGCCCTCCTCGCCGCCGAACTCGTGGCCGAGCAGCTGGTATCCGGCGCAGACGGCGAACACCACGGCCCCGGACTGGACGGCCCGCGCCAGCCCGCCGTCGCCGCGCAGCCGCTGCGCCGCGAGGATCTGCGGACGGTCCTCGCCGCCGCCGAGCAGGTAGATGTCGCCGTCGGCGGGGACGGGCTCGTCCGAGCGCAGGTTCACGGTCTCGGTCGGGATGCCGCGCAGCGCCGCCCGCCGCTCCAGGACGATCGAGTTGCCCTGGTCGCCGTAGGTGCTGAGCAGGTCCGGGTAGATCCAGACGATCTTGATGCGGTCAGACGACACGGCCGTACCTCGTTCGGATGTTCTGGAAGGCGGTGTAGTTGGCGATCACGTCGAGGTGCCCGGGCGGGACGGCCATGACGGCCTGGTCGATGTCGTCCACGACGGTGAAGGACACGTCGGCGGCCTCCAGCCGGGCGGCGAGGTCGATGCGGCGCTCGCCGGTGACCCAGACGGGACGTCCCCGCAGGATGCGGTAGTCGACGTCCCACAGCCAGGACGTGTCGCGGCCGTCCGGCCCCTGCGCGTTGATCGACAGGGCGACCGGGCCGGGCGCGGGCTGCAGGACGTCGAACGCCTCCAGCCAGCCGGCCGGGTTCTTCGACAGCAGCAGCCGGATCGAGCGGCCCTCGTGCTCGACCGTCGTGTAGCGGCCGGCGACGGAGGTGACCTGCGACAGCAGCGGCAGCGCCTGCTCGGGCGGGACGCCGAACTGGGCGACGACCGCCAGCGCGATCAGCGCGTTCGAGCGGTTCGCACGGCCCGGCAGGGACAGCCCGGTGAGCGAGTACGTCCGGCCGTCGGGCGCGGTGATCGTGTCGCCCTTCAGCGCCCAGTCCGGACGGGGACGGCGGAAGTGGCACTGGCGGCAGGCCCAGTCGCTGTCCTCGTCGGTGTCCTGCCGGTCGAGGGGGCCGCCGCACTCGGGGCAGCACCAGGAGTCCTCGCGCCAGTGCTGGCCCGCGGCGACCCAGGTGACGCTCTTCGCCGTGGACGCGCCCCAGGTGACGAGCGGGTCGTCGCAGTTGGCGATGACGTGGCTGGTCGGGGACGCCTCCAGCGCGCGGCGCCACTTGCCGGCCAGCAGCCAGATCTCGGCGGCGCGGTCCATCTGGTCGCGGCTCAGGTTCATCAGCGCGACGAGGTTCGCCCCGGTCTCTTTCAGGACCATCGGGACGTACTTCTCGTCACACTCCAGCACCCCGTACCGGGCGGACGGCGCGGACGCGAGCGCGGACACGTGCCCGGTCGGCATGTTCGCGCCGAACGCGTTCGTGGCGACCTCCCCCAGCGGCGTCATCGCCGAGGTGATCAGCCGGGTCGTCGTCGTCTTGCCGTTGGTGGCGCTGACGAGGACGAGCTTGCGGTCCTTCGCGAGCCTGGTCAGCAGCTCGGGGTCGAGGCGGAGGCCGACCCGCCCGCCGATGACCGAGCCGTCCCCGCGGCCCGCCATGCGGGACATCTTGGCGGCCGTACGACCGAGCGCGACGGCCAGCTGCGAACGCAGCGGAAGATCGCTCATGGACTCCGTCTTCTCTGGATGCGCCGGGAAACCGCTCCGAGCCTAGCCGGTGGGGGCGACGCCGCGGGCGCGTTGCGGGGCGCACCGGCGGGTTCCGGGACGTACCCGGGTGCGCGGGTGCACAATGTGAGCATCATCACAGGCGGCCGGGTAAACCACTCGGGACAATCTTGACCAGTACTGACATGTCGTGATTCGGTGCGACCTCCGACTACGGTGTGCCAGATTTCCGTCCACGCATCCGAGAACGGCGGCACCCACTACTTTTGTCGGGGGCCCTGCTGGTTTCGCGGGGACGCGGTGCCCGTCCCGACCGGCGGGCCAGGACCGCAAGCGTGGCAAAGCGGCGATAAGGCGAGGTCTGAGCGATGCAGTGTCCGACGTGCGGTAACGACACGCCCGGGACGCTGGGCAAGTGTTCGCACTGCGCGGCGCCCATCGACGTGTACTCGGTCGGGCCCGGCGTTCCGCTGGCGGCACCCGTCGCGGACGCGTCCCCGGGCACCGCGGACGGGCTCGGCGACCGGACGATGATGGTGCCGCCGCCCACGCCGTCCTGGGCCCCGAGCGCGCAGCCGCCCGCTCCCGCAATGCCGGATTTCGGGATGCCAGCGCAACAGCAGCCGCCCGCCCCGACCGCGCCGCAGCCGCCGCCGTCGCTGCAACCGCCGTCGCCGTCTTCCACGGCGCCTGAGCCGCCGGCGCGGCCGCCGCTGCAACTGTCGGTCGAGCCGTCCGCTCCGACGCCCGCTTCTCCCCTGGTTCCGGTCGACCCGGAAGACACGGCCGCCTGGACGTTCAACCCGGACGAGGACGATTCAGGCGCCTACGGGGCCGTCCCGCCGGCGCCCGGCTGGGGGAACCAGCCGGCGCTGCCCGCGAACGAGAAGCCCGCGCTGCCCGCCGCCGCGGACGCCCAGCCGAGCCCGTTCGGCCTCGGCGACCAGCCCGGCCCGGCCGAGTCGATCGTCCCGGAGTCGTGGTTCGCGCAGCCGCGCCGGCCCGCGGGCGCGGACGCCGACGCCACCCAGGTGTGGGGCGGGCAGGGCGGCGCCCAGCCGCCCGGCATGCCGGACTCGACGCAGCTCGCCCCCGCCCCGATGCCGGGGTTCGGCGGGAACCTCGACCAGACGCGGATGGACCCCGGCGCTCCTCCCCCGATGGGCGGCCCGATGGGGCCGATGGGGCAGATGGGTCAGCCCGGGATGGCCCCGATGGGCGCGATGGGTCCGGGCGGTCCCGGATATGGCGGCTTCCCGCCGCAGCAGCCGCCGCCGGGGCCGAAGAGCGGCGGGACGAGCAAGCCGCTCATCGCCGCTGTCGCCGCGCTCGTCACGGTCGCGGCCGGGGCCGTGGTGTTCGTCGTGTGGCCGTCCGGTGAGGACTCGTCCGCCAGCACGAAACCGAGTACGACGCCGTCCAGCAAGCAGGTCGCGGAGAAGAACACGATCCCGCCCGAGACCAAGCAGCAGGCCCAGGTCCTGAACAAGATCCTGGACGACAGCGTCGACACCCGCCGCATCCTCGCCGGGGCGCTCGGCCGGGCCGGCAAGTGCAAGACGCTGCCGAAGGCGATCCAGGGGTTCCAGACGGTCGCGCAGCGCCGCCAGAACCAGCTGCGCCGCACCAAGGAGCTCAAGGTCGACAAGCTCGCCAAGGGCGAGCAGCTGCGCGGCACGCTGTCCGAGGCGCTGACGGCGTCGCTGCAGGTCGACGTGGTGCTGCTGAAGTGGGCGCAGGCGAACCAGCGCAACTGCCGCGGCAAGCCGAAGCCGAGCGCGGCGCACGTGCCCGGACGGGCGGCGCAGGAGCGGCGGGCGACGACGGCGAAGAAGCAGTTCGTCGTCCTGTGGAACCCCGTCGCGCAGAAGACGGACCAGCCGAAGCGCAGCTGGAAGCGCGTGTAAAGGCCGGTTACGGCCGGGTCTCGTCCCGGGACGAACCGCCCGAACCCCGTGGTCGCGCGTTATGTTGTGACCGTTCGAACTCACGGGGGCAGGGGGGCCGTCATGCGGTGTCCGAACTGCGGGACCGACACCACGTCGTCCTCGCCCGCATGCATGCGCTGCAACGCGCCCCTGCCGCAGGACGGCGACGCGACCGCCCGCGACCCGCTCGCCGGAACGTCCCGCGACCCGTTCGGTGAGGCGCCCGCCTCCCGCGAGCCGCTGCCGCCGCCGTGGGCCGGGCAGAGCCCCACCCCGTGGGAGGCGCCGCCCGACTACACGACGCCGATGCCGCCGTCGCAGGAGCGGTCGATCCCGCTGTCCCCCGAGCCGTGGGCGGAGCCGGCTATCTGGCAGCCGCCGGCGCCGGCGGGCAAAAGCCGGCTTCCGTACTTCCTGGGCGCGGCGGGCTTCGTCCTGCTCATCGGGGTGGCGCTCGCGATCGTGTTCTGGCCGAGCGGGTCGAACAGCCCGGAGACGCCGCCCGCGGCAGTGCAGCAGTCAACGCCGCCGCCGAGCCAGGGCACCGTCTCCCAAACCGAGGAGACCGGCGACGTCGACGCGCAGGCCGGCGCCGTGAACACGCTGCTGGACGAGATGGGCTCGACCCGCTCCGACCTAGGCACGGTCGTCGAGGAGGGCTGCACGACGAGCGGCCTGCAGCGCATCCTGGACGAACGGCAGGGACAGCTGGAAAAGGCGCGCGGCCTGGAGGTGAGCGCGCTGGACGACGGCGTCCAGCTGAAGGACGCCCTCGTCCGCGCACTGGAGGCGTCGACCGAGTCGAACCAGCGCTACCTGGACGTCGCCCCCGGCTGCCCGACCGACGAGGAGGTCTCGGACGTCAACTCGCGCGCCAGCAACGCCAAGAGCGAGTTCATCGGCTACTGGACCCCGATCGCCGACCAAACCGGCCTCCCACCCCGCACCGAAAGCGACATCTAACGGTTGGCGGGGTGTTCCGCCTTGTCAGCCGCCTACGCCGATGGCTGTGCCGAGGGCGTGGACGGCTTCGGCCAGCACCGCTACGCCGGTGACGCGGCGGCCGAGGCGGGTGAGGGCGCCTTCCATGCGTTCGGTGTCGGGGTCGTCGGAGTCGGCCTCCTCGCGGACGTCGGCGAGGTCGCGGCGCGCTCGTCCGGGCTCGTCGAGGTCGCCGGCGTGCGCGTCCAGCAGCCGTTCCACGCGGGCGAGGGCCTCCTCGACCTCCCGCGGCGGGCCGGCGTTGATCTGCTGGTTCTGCGTCACGTGGTCGCCCGGACGCGACCTGCCCGGAGACGTTGGCGTTGCCGCCGATCCTGATGCCCCGGTCACCGTGCCCGCTCATGCCGCCTCGGTCATGGGCTGATGCCTCCGGAACGGCCCGGGCCCCTCTGCCGCTGGTCGACACCTGCCCACGGCACCTGGGCGTTGACGGCCCTGGTCCGCCCCTTCCCACCGAAAGGCTGCGGTTTCACACCAGCACAGCTAGGATGTGACGCATGGCGCGGCAGGTGAAGCGGGCTTTCCGGTACCGCTTCTATCCCACAGACGAGCAGGCGGCCGAACTGGCCCGCACGTTCGGCTGTGTTCGCCTCGTCTACAACAGGGCGCTGGAGGAACGCACCCGAGCCTGGTACACCGAGCAGCGCCGCGTTTCGTACGTGCAGTCCTCGGCGGCGCTGACCTCGTGGAAAAAGACGACGGAACTGGCGTTCTTGAACGAGGTGTCCAGCGTGCCGTTGCAGCAGGCGCTGCGGCACCTACAGACCGCGTTCACCAACTTCTTCGCCGGACACGCGAAATACCCACGGTTCAAGGCCAAGAAGAAGTCGCGAGACTCGGCTGAGTACACCGGCTCGGCGTTCCGGTGGCGGGATGGTGAACTGACGCTGGCTAAGATGTCCGAACCATTGGCGATCGTGTGGTCCCGGCCACTACCGGTAGGCGCGGAGCCCTCCACGGTGACGGTGTCGCGGGACGCGGCCGGACGCTGGTTCTGCTCGATCCTCTGTCACGACACCATCACCCCCATGGACCCAGTGGAGCGCGCGGTGGGCGTCGACGCCGGGGTGACCTCGCTGGTGACGCTATCGACAGGTGAGAAGATCGCCAACCCCCGGCATGAGCGCCGCGACCGGGAACGGTTGGCCAAAGCTCAGAGGGAGATGGCGCGCAAAACCCCCGGGTCGGCGAACCGGGATAAGGCCCGGCGGCGCGTGGCCCGGGTCCACGCCCGGATCAGCGACCGGCGCCGTGATTTCCTGCACAAGCTGTCGACTCGGCTCGTCCGTGAGAACCAAACGGTCGTGATCGAGAACCTGGATGTCCGCAACCTGGTGCAGAATCATTCGCTGGCCCGCGCGATCTCGGATGCGGCATGGCGGCAGTTGCGGACGATGCTGGAGTACAAGACCGATTGGTACGGCCGTGAGCTGGTGGTGATCGACCGTTGGTTCCCGTCCACCAAGGCATGCTCGCGATGCGGGGCCGTGACCGAGAAGCTACCCCTCAAAGCGAGGACATGGGGATGCGGCGAGTGCGGCGCCCGGCACGATCGGGACGTCAACGCCGCCAAGAATGTGTTGGCCGCCGGGCTGGCGGTGTCGGCCTGTGGAGCCGGTGTAAGACCTCAACGGGAGTCTTCCCGGACGGGGCAGTCGGCAGCGAAGCAGGAAACACGGCGGGCGACCGCTGGAATCCCTGCCTTTGGGCAGGAGAGGAAGTCAAGATGACGCCGGCCTGCGAAGGCCCGGAAGAGCCGTGCCCGCAGCGCATAAGGATCACCGGCTCCTCGACTGGCCGCTCGCTCACGACGACGAACAGGACCTGGCGACCACCCACGGCAGGACAATGGACGCCACCCAGCCGACGACCTGGCACCACGTCTAGGACAGTCGTCGCCACGGAGTCTCGGTGAAGCCGGCGAGGACCGGCAGAACCAGGAAATACCCGACGGCGAAGAACTGCGGGAAGATCAGCGCACCCAGCCAGATACCGCCAAGGACGAGGTCGCGGACGATCCGGTAGCGGCGGGCGCGCAACACGTGCAACAGCACCGGTTCCACGCCGTACCCGTAGGACGGGACGACGGCTCGGTTCTCGTCATCGAGGAACTCGGCGATGACGCGGTCGCCGATCCGCTCGTCGAGGTAAACGGCGCGCACAGGTACGGGTGGTGTTGTGCAGCGGCTGCCGGTCGGTGTCCGCGGCCGACTGCGCGTGGTGGAACAACGCCGCGGCGTCGGGGAACCCTCGTCCACGGCCATGCCGACGGAACTATTCGGATCATGACACTGACGCGTGAGAAGGCATCTAAAGGTGACCTTCTGGCCACACTTGGTCACATGGTCGGTCCCTCAGGGTCGCGGGACTGGCCGAGGAAGGGGAGGCCCTTGGACGGGTCGGCGAAGGGGTCCACGAAACGGTCGAACCAGCTCAGGACGGGTTCGAGCCATTCCGTGACGCGCATCGTCCCGGCGACGTGGTCGATCTGCTCGTCCTCCTCGAAGCCGAGCGCGACGACGGCGAGGTCCTGGTAGAAGTCGGACTGGTCGTCGTCGCCGTAGAGGGCGGTGAGGGCGATCGGGCGGTTGCGGGCCAGTTCCATCGACAGCGGGTGGCGGCGCAGGGCGCGCAGGCGGTGGCCGAGCTTGGCGTCCGGCGGCTGCTTGAGGCCCGGCAGCGGGTAGTCGAGCGGCGGCGCGAGGGTGTGCTTGTCGGGGACGCCGCCGCCGTAGGGGAACAGGCGGTCGAGCTCGTGCAGCCACTTGACCTGCGGGATCATCCACTGCGGGCCGGGGGCGGCGCCGGGCGGGGCACCGCCGAGGAGGCGGCCGGCGATCTCCGCCACGGCCGCGGTCAGCTCGGACGGAGGGTAGGCGGCGCGCAGCGACCGGGACCGCCGGGTCACGGCCCGCTCGACGACGGTCGCCAGCGCGCACTCGCGAAGCCGCGGCGCCAGCCGGGACCAGGCGCGTCCCAACTCGGGCGGGACGGCGGGCAGCGGACGGTTCACGACATGTGCCAATACGAGCGTGTCGGCCCACAGCCGCAGCCACGCCCAGTCGTCCCCGCCGGCGATGAGGTCGGCCTCACGCAGTTCGAACAGCGTGCAGGCGCGTCCCGAACGGCATTCGCAACCGCAGGCGGCGGACCGTCGTCCGTCCACGGGCGGCGGGGGGCCGGGCAGTTCGGCCTCCCGTCCCTCGCCCAGCGGGACGCGGACGCGGAGGGGCCGGTCCATGCCGTCCGCGAACACGGCCGCGACGCCGGGCCGCAGCGACACCACTTCGCGGGACTGGTCGCCGTCCAGGTTCATGGCCGCGCCGACCTGGTGCCGGTCGTCGTAGGCGGGCAGCCGGTGGACGACCTTCAGCGCGGTGTTCTTGATGACGTCCGGGACGAGCTTCGTGGGGATCTGCTCGGCGACGATGATGCCCTCGCCGTACGCGCGGATTTCGGCAAGCATTCCGGCGAACAGCTCGACCGCGTGCGAGCTGCCGCGTTCGGGCCCGCGATTGCGGAGCAGGCGATGCGCCTCCTCGATGACGATGACGTGCCTTAGCGCGGATTCGGTCGCCCGGTCGCGCTTGCGCTCCCGCATCCGCAGATGCTCGACGATGCGGATGATGAGCGTCCCCATGAGGAACGCCTTGTCCTCGTCGTTGGCGACGTCTTCGATAGCGAGCACGATGTTGTCGCGAAGCATGCCGCCGATGTCGGCCGGGTGCCCGCCTTCAAAGAATCGTCCCGCCGATCCGATGCGCAATGACCTCAGCCGGACGTCGACGAACCCTTGCACGTCGGCCATCAACTCGCGCCCGTATCCGACGTCCTGGATGACTTGAAGCGCCGCGTTCTGCAGTTGCTCAAGGGTTGGGACGGCGGGCTCGATCAACGACCCGGGAACGCCCGCCCCCGTCACGACGTCCCACCCGTTGTTCTCGTAAACCCGCTGGAGCGCCTGCGCCATGATCTGCGGGAACGGCTCCTCCGCATCGAACGCGGCCTGGAACAGCGCCCGCACCATGTCAATATGCGCCTGTACGGGATAGCCCGGTTCAGGTGCCAGCGGATTAACCGAAAGGGGCACCGAATCGGGGTCAGACGGATTGACGACCGTCACCGGCCCGCCCAAATCCTGAATGCGCCCGGCCATCGCCGCGTACTCCGACTTGGCGGGCTCGATCGCCAGCCACGGAATACCGGCCCGCGTCAGCTGCTCCAGCAGATGCCGGACGGTCTGCGACTTACCGGCACCCGTAGCCCCGGTGACGAATACGTGCCGGTTAATGGTCGACCGGGGCACGGTGAAGCGTCCGACCTCCCGGTCCTGCCCGTCCAGGATGGCGCCGAGTTCAATCTGCGCTTCTCCACCCTGCGGCGCGGTCTCCGACGTGACATCGAAATACCCCGCCTCCAACACCCGCAGCCCAGGAACTTCCCTCCGCGGCAATCCGGCCAGCGCCGCCAGCGCACCCGCCGTGGCAACAAACGGGAACCGCTGCTCCGACTCCCCCATCGGCCGAACCGGCGCCGGCGCCGCCCCGGGGCTGAGCATCTCGCTGAACGACCCGCTCCCCTGCCCCGACCGGAGCCGATACGGATGATGTCCCAGCTCCATCGACCCGACGAGTACCGGAGCGATCTGCCCGAGTTCATCCTGCGAGGCCGCTCCGGCAACGACCCGCACCTGCCAGAGCCCCGCCTCACGAAACGCGTCCAACTCCGCAAGCCGCTGATCGGCCCGGGAGACGGCGAGCCTCGACTGCTCGTCCTCCCCCCGCCGCAGCATCCGCAACTCGTGCTGCAGCTCCCGCACCTCGTCATCGATGAGCCGTTCATCGCACGGATCCGCGACCACGAACCACCCGAAGGGCCGCTCCATCAACGTGACGAGCGTCGCCTCGAACAACCCGGGGCCGCCCCCTGCGCCTTGCGGCGCCAACCGGCCCGGACACCGCGTCCAAACCATTCGCTCGGCCTGCCGCAACCATCCGTCCCCAACGGGCACCCCACGAGCCCCACTGGGAAACAGCAACCCATGAGTCTCGGCGTTTGCCTCCGGCGTCCCGATGGGCCCCGCGTTGGTGATCAGCTGGAGCGGCGCACCGGAGCCCGCCGACAGCCACCCAACAACGAACGGCCGCCGCAACCGCGCCGCCGACAACGCCGCAGGCAGCACACTCACAAAGTCCCACTCGGCCGACGCCTCCCGCTGCGGCGCCGGCACGGCCTGAATCCGATACCAGGGCCCCGGCAGCACGAACCGCTCCCCACCACGCATGGAACCGGGCGGGACACCGGCCCCCCTTCGGTAGGGCGGCACAGCAGACGACGACCCAGGCGGCAAAGTCACCCCAGCATCCTGACGCGCCCCAGCGCCCCGCGCCAATGCACCGTCAAGAAGAGTCCGAAGCATCGCGCAACCCGCGCGGCGGGCAAGTACGGGAGGGTCGCCCTGGCCGCGCGGCGGCTTGACGGTCCGGGCCCGGGCTGCTGTTCTCACACGCCGTCCAGGCCATCCAGGTCAAACGCCACCGCACCGACCGCACCACCGGCAGAACGACGATCAATCCCATCCACGTCGGCACCAGCCTCACACAGGCCACGCAACCCCTGCCCGACTCGCCGCCCTCATCCGGGGGTGCTGGTCCATCGAGGCCCTGCACCACGTCCGCGACGTCACCTACGCCGAGGACCGTTCACACATCCGCACCAGTCACACACCACACATCATCGCCAGCCTGCACAACCTGGCCATCGCCCTCGCCCGCCACATGGGCTGGACCAACATCGCCCCGCCAACGACCACTACCGGATTCACCCCGACCACGCACTTCAACTACTCGATCGCACTACCTGAGAACGCGTTCGCCCTGCCCTGCGGCCTGGCCGGTGCGTGGTGAGCACGGTCCCTGCGTTCACCCAGCCAGATCTAATCTGGCAGCGGATCCAGACAGTCCGCGCTTTCTAGAAGGATCTGGATCCCGCTTTTCTCACCGAGAGGCCGCACGCCCAACACGTCAGCGAACTCGGCAGCAAAGAAGGTCACATATCCAGTGACCACATTCGGATCAAAGACCGTCGGCTCCACGGATATACGCGACATCAGCGGGGCCTCCTGACTCGACGCGTTCGCCGCATGGAGTGCGGCCCACGCGAACGCGGCCCCTCGCCGCATCAGATGGTGAACTTTCTCCTGCCCCGATGATTCGATGCCGTCTTCCGGAATTCCTCGGCCATTGACGGCGGTTTCGTATTCGCCTACCGTCGAGAATTTCGAACGGTCTCCGAAGTAGGAGTCACGGAATGCGACAAGCAGTCTCGCGCCGCCTTCCGTGATCCATCCCTCTTCAACGACCGCGCGTAGCGGAAGGCATACGTCGACCGCGCGGAGATGTTCCAAGAAATCCGGCCCAAGCACCTGCTCGGCGTCAGGGCTGATCACAACCATCTACTACTTCCCTCAAGCCTCGGGTTCTACCGCAACTCGGCGTCCTCGGCGGGCCAAAGCCCACGCCAGAGCGATCGGCTCCTCACGCGACAACTCTTTCAGCCCCGACACACCAAGATCACATCATGGCAAACAACACTGATCGAAGTGACGAACCGTCACTAACACCGACCCACCGCCACGCCCTGCGCCAGAACTGAATGCCTACTCTCACACCTGATTCCCGGCTGTCTTACGCAAAGGCGTCGACAGCTACGAATACAACGATGCCGATTATCAGGACGGCCTGCCCGATAAAGGATCTCAGGAGTACATGCTGCGGCACATTAGGCTCATCCATGAAAAGTATTGAGAGCAAGATGCCGGGCCTTCCCGTGCCACATATTATCACCCACATGAACAGTGCCGCCGTGGACCAGAGAGTCTTTTCGGCCGACAGCCATACCACTTGAGCTTGATCAGCAATGCCACCGGGGCCGCCACCCACATCATGATGGCGGCGCCCGTACCACCGGGGCCGAGCAGCTTATGGTCCCTCAGCGTGAGAGCGATGACGAGCGCAAGGGCCGAAATCGCAGCGATGAGTGCCATGCTGCCTCCAGTCCCGCGAGATTATACACGTTTCATGAAGTCGCCGCCATTCTCAATGCGGCGCCGGAACACTGGATTTTGGTTCCCCAGTACATTTAGAACGCCTTATCCCGCCCGGCCCCTCGATAGCGGCAGCCGACGCCCATCAACCCACTCCAGGATGACACAAAGAACAGGCGTAATGACAAGAGTTGCCCCGCCGTTCTTACGCGACCCGCACCAGCGCACAACAAGTCTCGTGCCACTATTAGGATCCAACAGCCCCGCACGTCACACTCATTGCGCAAGCCCGCTCATTCCTGTTCACCCGCAGCCCTGAACGACAGAACGTCCACCCACTCTGAGAATGCGCCCCCTCGTTGCACCAACTCTTCCATGACTATTACCGCCGACCATGGGATGTCCTTAGCTGGGACGTCGATGGCGATATGCCTGTCTCCGCGGCTCAAACAGCAGGCCGTCCATGTGAAGCTTGGAAGTTATCTCCGAAAAATGCGCCGAGGCAGCCGGGCCAGCTTGAAGCAGAAGCCTCAGCACCCGCCGTCCCGATTTCCTCACCACAGACGTTACATGACCACCCGAACCTATGCTGACAACATCTCTAGAGCCAGGCCGTAAGCACAGAAGGGAATGCAGCACAGCTCATATGCATCTGAACCGACGGACTTCAACCACAGTTGCTCACGCTGGCCGGCAAGGCCAAAGGTATTCAAATCCACCATGGCCACGTAGCCCTGCCAAGGCCGCCGCACCGGCTCACCCTGTGTCACATAAACAACATCGTCTGCCGTCATCTTTCCTCAATCCGAGCCGCCCAAAAGATGGCGCCCTGTGAGGTCACAACACGCGACCCGTACACAGTTCAGGTCAGCCGACTTCGGACGCCTGCATTATTCTCCGAGCCGTTTGCAATGCCCACTCCATGAACTCGACGGGAACACTTTACCCTTTCGGGCTTATACTTACCTGCGCGCTCGACCAGCCGTCGGAGACGTAGTGGACGGCTAGGACCGCACCGACCAACTCTGCGGACGAGTCGACGAACTCCAGCACGCGTTCACCGCCCACGTCATCGAAGTCGATGACCTGCACCATTTTCCCTTTGAAATTCTCATATCTCACACCAGAGTCCCCTATCCAAGAATCCAAGGCCTTTCCGTCCGGGCGAGCCCGAGCCCTTCAGCCGTCCGAAAGGCGGACGACCGAGAGTGTCTGCCTATCCGTCCGTCGCTTAGGTGAGGCGTATGAGGTCGCCTGTCAGGACGGGGGTGGAGGGTCGGCCTTGTGGCGGCCGTTGGGCTTTAGGGGCGGGACGATCCGCACTGGACGGGACGCGCCGCGAGGTAGGGCGTGGCGGGCTCGGCGGGGCGCCGGGACTTCCGGCAGCTCCGGCTCAGGGATCTCCCCAGCGTCCTCTTCCGGCTGGATGAGCGGTTCCTGCTGCTCGCGGAGGTCCTCCTCGAATTCCATCGAGTGCGCGGTCGGGAGGGTGATGATGCCGGGGTTGGCGTCCACGAGCAGAGTGCGGCGGCCGGTGGCGCCTGAATGGGTGAAGACCATCGCCGTCGGCGGAAGTTCCTGTAGTTGGGGCGGCTCGATCAGTAGCTCCCGGTACCGCTGCTTGTGCGTCCGGCGGTCGGCGACCGTCCGGCCCCATGCGGTGGCGGAGCTGATGCCCTCGACCAGGACGGAGTCGTCGGCGGCCGGTGCGGGCAGCGGCGACCAGACCGGGTCGGTGAGGCCGTCGCCGCGTGGGCGCGCGAACGCGACCGTGCTGGCGTAGCTCTCCCCCGCGACGTCGAACAGCGTCTCTCCCGCCGCGTCGGTGATCTCGGCGACGAGGAGCGGCTGCCCGGCGCCGATGTGCTCGGCGGCGACGCGCGCGTCCTCGGGGTTGCCGAGCCGCATGAACCCGACGGCGGCGTGGCCGCGCCGGCCGAGGCGTTCGCGTACGTGGTTCGGGATCGACCGGTACATCAGCACGAGGCCGGTTCCGGTCGCCTCGCATGCGTCGATGAGGCGGTCGAGGACGTCCCCGCGCAGTTTCTCCGCGCCGCAGAGAAACAGGGTGTGGTCCCAGCGGCCGCCTGGCGGGGCCTCGCGGATCCGGTGAGTGAGCGCGGTCGTGACGTACGTGCCGAGGATGCGGTTGGTCAGGACGCCCGCACGGCGATCCATCGACACCACGTGAAGCCTGGACGGCGGCAAGCGCACCGGTTCCGTCGCGAGTTTCTCCAGCTTGCGGAGCTGCGCCTCCAGCGCCCACGCCCGCCGGACGACGATCCGGTCAGTGGCGTCCCGCCCGAACAGTGTGGCGATGCGTTCGAGTTGTTCGTCGGTGAGCAGGCCCTTCCGCAGGTCGTCGCGCGGGTCGCCGACCTGGGCGAGGACGCGCAGTGCCGCGGTGATGCGCGGGATCGTCGCGTCCGGCCCGAGGACCTCGATGAGCCGCTCCAGGATCGAGTTGTCGAACGACAGGTCCTGGGTGCCGCCCTCCTCCTCGCCCGCGCTGACGACCAGCGAGAGCACGTCCGCGAGCGCCTCCGGGTTCAGGCCCCTCGTGACGTCCAGCCGGGGCAGGTCGGCGGGCAGCACCCACACGAGCGGATCATCGCCCCGGTCAGCGGCCAGCCGGAGCAGGTCATGCGCGACCGCGCCCTCGGAAAGGTCGATGACGGTGAGCCGCGCGCCCACCGCCAGCCTGGCCGCCCCCATGGTCGTGACGGCCGCGGACCAGCCGGCGAGTGTCCCGCCCACGACGTCCACGCGGTCTACCCCGGGCGGCACGGCGACCGGATACCACTCGCGCTGGCTCTCGTACGCGGCCTGCCGGCGCTCCCACTCGGCCCGCGCCTTGGTGTACGCGCGCTCGGCGGCCTCCCGCTCCCGCTGCCGCGCGGCCCGGCGGCGCTCCTCCTCGTCCCGCTCCTGCGCGAGCCGCTCCCGGACGCCCCGCTCGTCCCGCCACAGCCCGCCGCCCGTGAAGCCGAGGATGAGGAGGAACGCGAGCAACGCCACTCCGACGAACGCCCACGGGATGATCCCCAGCAGGCCGCACACCAGGAACAGGACGATGAACGCGACGGTGCCGCCGACCACGATCCGCAGCGGCCGGCCGGCCATGTGCTCGCCAGGCCGCCGCGCCGGCGTCGGCAGCGGCGCCCGTTCGGGCTGCTCAGGCGGGGCCGGGGGCGGCCCCGGATCGGGGTGCACCTGCGCGTAGCGCCAGCCCACGTGGACGCGGTCGGCCTGTGTGAGCCGCGCCATCGCGGACCCGCTCGCCATGTCCGTCACGTCGAGAGACCCCTGGGAGTCGCGGGAATGGAGGGAACGCCTCGGGGTTACCGGGTTCGGGTTCTACGGTCGGTTACCTGCACAACCCACGGTAAAGACCTTCCGGCCTCCCCGCGCCTCGTTCAACAGAACAGTCCCCCCGAAGAGCGACTACCTCCGACATTTCGGACACCACGCCCACCTGCGACAAGATCAGACACCCCTCACCCGCCGTCCTGACCACACCCGGCCACCGCTGCCGGCGACCGGGCGCGAGTCGCCCGGGCCGTCAGGCCTTGCCCGCCTGCATCGCCGCACGGCGGGCCTGGCGATCCCGCCGCCACAGCCGGCCGGCCTCCGCCGGGTCGCCGTCGAAGACGATCCGGCCCTGGCGCAGGGTCACACCGCGGTCGCACAGCCGGCTGAGCATCTCGATATCGTGCGCCACGATCACCATGGTGCGTCCCTCGCTGCGCAGTTCCCTGATGCGCTTGAGGCACTTCTCCCGGAAGGGCGGGTCGCCGACGGCGAGCGCCTCGTCGACGAGGAAGACGTCCGGCTCGGTGTGCGCCGCGATGGAGAACGCCAGCCGCATGAACATGCCCGAGGAGTAGAAGCGCACCTGGTTGTCCAGGAAGCGCTCCACCCCGGAGAACTCGACGATCGCGGCGAACTTCCGCTTGATCTCCGCCTCGGACATGCCGAGGATCGCCGCGTTCAGGTAGACGTTCTCCCGGCCCGTCAGATCGGGGTGCAGGCCCGCTCCGACGTCGATCAGCCCGGCGATCCGGCCGCGCACAGCGACCGTGCCCGCGTCCGGGCGCATCACCCCGGAGATCAGCTTGAGCAGGGTGCTCTTGCCCGAGCCGTTCAGCCCCATCAGCGCGACCGTCTCGCCCTGGTGGATCGTGAGGCTCACGTCGTCCAGCGCGTTGAACGTCTCCGAGAGGGACTGCCGGCGGACGGCGCGGATCGTCATCTCCCTGATCGACCGGGCGTGCCGGAGGGTGAACCGCTTGCTCACCGAGTCGATGACGATGGACTCGGGCACCGGAGGGATGGCCACGTCGCTACAACTCCTGGGCGAATCGCTGCTGGGCACGCGCGAACACCAGGCTGCCGGCCAGCAGCACGAGCCCGGACACCGCCAGGGAGATCGCGGCGCGGCCGTACAGGTCCGGCGGGAAGGCGAAGTCGCCCCCCGTCCCCGGGAACCAGAACGCGCGCTGGAAGAGGCTGACCGCGGACACCAGCGGATTGGCCAGGTACACGTCCAGCACCCAGCCCGGCGCCTCGTCCCGGACGTGCCACCACGGATAGATCATCGGCACCGACCAGGTGATGACGATCACCATGATGTCCACGACCTGCTCCAGGTCGCGGAAGAAGACGTTGATCGCGGCGCACAGCAGCCCGAGCCCCAGCCCGAGGACGATGATGAGGACGAAGCCGAGCGCCGCGGCGAGCAGTCCCACGGGCGACGGGCGCCAGCCGTACGTCAGCGCGCCGGCCAGCATGATCCCGAACCCCGGCAGGAAGTGCACCAGCGACACCAGCAGCGACGCGGCCGGGAACAGCTCGCGCGGCAGGAACACCTTCTTGATCAGCGGGCCGTTGCCGGTGACCGAGCGGGTGCACGAGTGAAGGGTCTCGTTGAACAGGTTCACCAGCACCATGCCGGAGAACAGGTAGATCGGGAAGTGCTCGACGTGGCGGTCCATCCCGAGGAACACGCCGACCACGAAGAAATAGACGGAGAAGTGCACGGCCGGACGCACGTAGGACCAGCCGAGACCGAGCAGCGACCCCTTGTAGCGCGCCTTCAGCTCCCGCCGCACGAGCAGGCGCAGCAGGTAGCGGTCCCTGAGGACGTGCCGCAGTCCGCCGCCAGTACCCGGCGGGACGAGCGGTGGAAGGACGCCCTCGTACACCGGGACCGCCTGCCCGCTCATTCGCCGGCCGATCCCGCGGCGTCGAACGTCTTCCGCCACGCCTCCGGGGAGGACAGTTCCTCCGCCGCCGCCCGGTAGCGCACGGCCAAGGCGCCCCACTCACGGGTGAGCCTGGCGTGCAGCAGACCGCTGCGCTTCATGATGGACCGGAAGCGCCGCGGATCGCGCTGGTACCAGGTCACCTTCGTGCCGTCCGCGGAGGAGACGAGGGCGCTGTCGAACTTCGACAGCATCCCCCAGTGCTGGTCGATGTGCGCGACGGCCGCCTGCGGGTTGCGCAGCGCCTCCTCGCCGACCGGGCCGAGGTGCCGGACGGCGCTGACCAGCGCCGTCCTGACGACCTTCGACCGGCCCTTCGGCACGCCGGGGTTCCGGCCGCGCTTCGGAGGGCGGCCCCGCCGCACGTCGGGGAACTCCTCGATGCGCTCGCCCGCCCGCGCGTCCGCGAACCCGGCCCGCACCCGGCGGATCTCCTGCAGCTTCGTGACCATGCCCGCGTGCATGTGCTCGGGCCCGGCGAGCACGTCGCGCAGAGCCGTGATCATGAGTTCGGCGGTCGAGTACTGCATGGCGAGCGCGTGCTTCACCGAGATGATGAAGCTCTCCTTGAGCAGGTTGCCTCCCCGCTCGTACGGCGAGTGCAGCAGCGCCGTGACCAGCCTGTTGCGCCAGTGGAAGTACGCCTGCCAGTCGATGCCGTCGTCCTTGTCCTGCCACGGGACGTGCCAGGCCGCCACGCCGGGCAGGGACACGGTGGGGAACCCGGCGGCCTGGGCGCGGACGCCGTACTCGGCGTCGTCCCACTTGATGAACATCGGCATGGACAGCCCGATCTTGCCGATCGTCTCGATCGGGATCAGGCACATCCACCAGCCGTTGTAGTCGGAGTCGACGCGCCGGTGCAGCCACGGCGTCCGGCGCAGCGTGCCCTCGCCGTCCGCGAAGTCGTGCTCCGGCCAGGTGTGCGCGGCCGGTCCCCACCACCAGCGGTAGCGCTCGATCGTCTCGCCGAAGGCGTGCAGCTGCGACCGGACGAACAGGTTGAACATGTGCCCGCCGACGATCGTGGGCGTCTTCGCGTGGTCGGCGAACGCGACCGCGCGCAGGATGCCCTCGCTCTCGGTCACCACGTCGTCGTCGAGCAGCAGCACGTAGTCGCTGCGGCCTGCCCGGACCGTCTCGTCCATCGCCCGCGCGAAGCCGCCGGAGCCTCCGAGGTTGCCCTGGTCGACGACCCGGAGCCTGCCGCCGAGCCCGGCCTCGGCCACCGCGAAGTCCGGATGGTCCGCGATGCGGTCGGTGCCCTGGTCCACGACGAAGATCTCGTCGATGACGTCGAGGACCTCCGGCGCCTCACCGAGCGCGACGAGCTGGGCCACGCAGAAGGCGGGACGGTTGAACGTCGTGATGCCGATGCTCGCGGTGCCCTGCCGCTGGACCTGCTCGACGCCGGCGCACCACTCGGCCCGTTCGAGGACCACTGCGCGCTCGCCGGCCACCACGTCGAACCAGTACCAGCCGCCGTCGACGAAGGGCTTCAGCGGAAGGGAGAACGAACGGTCCTCGGCGGTGTCGGAGTCCACCGCCGAGGAGGCGACCCGGTGCACGTGCCCCTTGGCGCTTGACCGGTAGACGATGACGGTCGCGTGGCCCCGGATCCGGATCCGGAGGACGGTCTCCTCCACGTTGGTCCAGCGCCGCCAGTACCCGGCGGGAAAGGCGTTGAAGTACGTCGCGAAGGACACTCGTCGGCCCACCGGAACGACCACGGTCCGCCTGCTTGCGCTGTCGGGACGGACGCCCTCCTCGGCCCGGCCGGGCGCGGCCTCCGCCTCCACCTTCGCCGCGCCACGCTCGATCTGGCCGTCGACGTACAGTTTGAGGACGTCGAGGTCGCGGTCCACGGGCAGCACCACGCGCTGCAGCACGCGCAGATCCCGGCCCCCATCGTTCGGTCGCCGATCGGTCACTGCTCCGCGCCTCCGCTCCGTTCCTTCCGGCTGGCCGAGCTTCCGGCCCGTCCTGTCCCCATATGGAGACGCGGGCGGTCGGCGAAGTGGGGACGCAGCCGGTTGTCGACCATGCCGAGCGCGCTCGCGATGGCCATGTGCATGTCGAGGTACTGGTAGGTGCCGAGCCGGCCGCCGAACAAGACGCCGTCTTCCGCCGCGGCCAGCTTCCGGTAGGCCCGCAGCCGGTCACGGTCCGCGGGAGTGTTGATCGGGTAGTACGGCTCGTCACCGCGTGCGGCGGACCGGGAGTACTCCCGCATGATGACGGTCCGGTCGGCGGGGTAGCGGTCGCGACGCTCGGGGTGGAAGTGCCGGAACTCGTGGATGCGGGTGTAGGGGACGTCCGCGTCGGCGTAGTTCATCACCGGGGTGCCCTGGAAGTCGCCGGTCTCCTTGATCTCCATCTCGAAGTCCAGGGTCCGCCAGCCGAGCTCGCCCTCCGCGTACCCGAAGTAGCGGTCCAGCGGGCCGGTGTACACCACCGGGACGTTGCCGACCGCATCGTCGCGCAGGTCGAAGAAGTCGGTGTCCAGCCGCACCTCGATGTTCGGATGGTCGGCCATCCGCTCCAGCCAGGCGGTGTACCCGTCGACCGGCAGGCCCTCATGCGCGTCGTTGAAATACCGGTTGTCGAAGGTGTAGCGGACGGGCAGCCGCGTGATGATCTCGGCGGGCAGGTCGCGGGGGTCGGTCTGCCATTGCTTCGCGGTATAGCCGCGGATGAACGCCTCGTACAGGGGGCGCCCGATCAGCGAGATCGCCTTCTCCTCCAGGTTCGCCGGATCGGTGACCTCGGCGGCCTGTTCGGCGATGAGCGCGCGCGCCTCGTCCGGGCTGAACGCGCGGCCGAAGAACTCGCAGACCGTGCCGAGGTTGATCGGCATCGGGTAGATCCGGTCGCGGTACCGGGAGTACACGTGGTGCCGGTAGCCGGTGAAGGCGGTGAAGCGGTTGACGTACTCCCACACCCGCTCATTGGACGTGTGGAAGAGGTGCGCGCCATAGCGGTGGATCTCGATGCCGGTCTCGGGCTCGTCCTCGCTGTAGGCGTTCCCGCCGATGTGTCCGCGCCGGTCCAGGACGAGGACGCGCAGGCCCAGCTCGGCCGCGCATCGTTCGGCGACCGTCAGGCCGAAGAGCCCGCTGCCGGCCACCACGAGGTCGATGTTCATCTGGGCAGCGCTCTTCTCCGGTCGGGAGGGTCCGGAAGACCCGCTGCACATGCGTCGCCAGCCGGTCCGGTTGTTACAGATTGGGGCTAAGATACCCGCGATTCGACCGGTACCGAGATGGGAACCCAGGATCGCGGTGGTCTCCTCCAGTTCCGAAAGCGCGGGACCGCGCGCCCGTCCAGTGGTCTTCCTGCATGTCGGCGCGGCCAAGAGCGGCACGACGTACCTGCAGAACATCCTGTGGCACAACCGGGACCGGCTGCGCGAGCACGGCGTCCTCTACCCGGGCGCCGACATGGCGGCGCACGTGCGGGCCGCTTTCGACCTGCGCCGGACGTTCTTCCCCGGTGCCTCCGACCCGGAGATTCCGGGCGCGTGGCGGCGCCTGGTGGACGAGGTTCGCGACTGGCCCGGCACGGTGATCATCTCCCAGGAGCTGTTCGCCCCGGCATGGAAGAAGCATGTGCGGCGGGCCCTGGCCGACCTCGATTTCGCCGATGTTCATGTGGTCTTCACGGCACGGGATCTCGCCCGGCAGATCCCGGCGCACTGGCAGGAGGACATCAAGAACCGGTTCGATGTCTCCTTCGCCGATTTCGTGGCGCCGCTGAAGCGCCCCGACTGGCTCGAGTTCGAGATCGCACGCCTGTTCTGGACGCTGCAGGACCCGGTCTACGTGCTGGAGAGGTGGGCCGCGAACCTGCCGCCCGAACGGGTGCACATCGTCACGCTGCCCCGTCCCGGCGCACCCCGTGACCTGCTGTGGCGGCGGTTCTGCACGGCCACGGGCCTGGCCCCCGAGGACTACGACCTCGCCGCCCCGTTCGACAACCCGTCCCTCGGCCTCGCCGAGACGCAGTTCCTGCTGCGGCTCAACACGGCGCTCGACCGGGGCCGGCTCGGGTGGCACCTCTACAACGAAGAGGTCAAGCTGTTCCTCGCGCAACGGGTCCTCGCCGCGCGGCCCGCCCCGGCGAAGATCGTCCTGCCCGCCGAGCACCTGCCCTGGGCGATCCACCGGGCCGAGGAGATGGTCGAGGGTCTCCACGACGCCGGCTACCACATCGTCGGCGACCTCGACGAACTGGTTCCCGCACCGGGGCCGACGACGGCGCCCGACCCGGACGAACCGAGCTGGGCGGACGTCGCGGACGTCGGCATGGAGGCGATCACGGCGCTGCTCGGGCGGCTCCGGGACGAGGAGGACCGCGCCGCCCAGCTCGCGGAGCCGGAGGTCCCGGACGACGACATGCTGGACATGCTGCGGTCCCGGGCCGGGGAACTGCGCGAGCTGACCGGCCGGCTCACCGAGGAGACGGTGCCGCTCACCCGCCGGGTCGCCCGGGAGGCGAGCGAGCGGTACCCGGCGGTCCGGCACCTGCACGGCGCCTACCGGCGGCTCCACGGCATGGCCGCCCGCTCTGACGTCGACACGAACAGGAGGTGACCCGTCGATGGAGGACCGGGTCAAGACCGTCTACCTGCACGTCGGGGCGCCCACCGCCGGCGACGCGTTCCTGCAGCGGGCGCTGTGGCACAACCGGCGGCGCCTCGGCGACGCCGGCGTCTGCTACCCGCTCACCAGCCCGATGCAGCACTTCGGCGCGGTGATGGACCTGCGGGAGATGAGCTGGGGCGGCCGCCGCGACCCGGCCTGGGACGGTGCCTGGGACGGTGTGGCGCGGCGCGTCCGCGACTGGGACGGGCACACCGCCGTCTTCTCCCAGGGGCTGCTGGGCGGCGCGGACGAGCCGCAGGCGCGGCGGGCCGTGGCGGCTCTGGAACCCGCCGAGGTACACGTCGTGTTCGCGACCCGCGGCTTGGGCTGGCAGCTCATCTGCGACTGGCAGGAACAGATCCGGCACAACCACACCGTCCCGTTCGAGCGCTTCGTGGACGACCTGGTCACGCTCGGCATCGACGCGCCGAAGCCGTACGGGGAGATGTTCTGGGGGCTGCACGACCCGGTGCGGGTCCTGAAGATCTGGGAGTCCGCGGTGCCGCCGGACCGCGTCCACGTACTGACGCTGCCCCCACCGGACGGGGACCCCGGCGTGCTGTGGGCGCGTTTCTGCGCCGTGACCGGCATCGACTCCGCTACCTGCGACGTCGGGGGCATCGCGGAGGAGCCGCCCATGCCGGCGATCGAGGTGGAGGTCCTGCGCCGGTTGAACGGCAGGCTCGGCACCGCGCTGGGCAGCGACTACGAGCGCGTGGTCCGCGACCACCTCGTCGGGCATGGCCTCACCGTCGGCAGCGAAGCCACGGGCCGCGCTCCCATGGGCCTGCCGGCCCGGCACGCCGAGTGGGTGGGCGAACGTGGCCGGGAGCTCGCCGCCTCGGTGCGCGCCGCCGGGTACCGGGTGACCGGCGACCTGGACGAGCTGACTGCGCCCTGGGACGCCGCGGCGACCGCGCTGCCCGATGAGGTGCCGGACGACGAGGTCGCGGCCGCGTCCATCGGCGTCGCCGCGCACCTGCTGGAGCGCTTGAACACGGTGCGCGACCGGATCGGCATCGCGCACCTGCACGGGCAGCTCGGGGACGTCCGGGACAACCTGGACCGGCTGCTGGAGACCGCCGCGTCCCCGTCGACCGGACTGCAGCGGGCCGCCCGCCGCGCCACCGGCAAGCGCGGGTCATGAGCCCGCGGAGCCCCGCGGGCGACGCCGCGGCCGTCACGTCCGTCACGGCGGTCGTCGTCACGTTCAACCGGCGAGAGCTCCTGACCGAGGCGCTGACGGCTCTGGCCGGGCAGCGACGTCCCCCCGACCGTGTCATCGTCGTCGACAACGCGTCCGGCGACGGCACCGCCGCGATGGTCCGCGATCGGTTCCCGGACGTCGACCTGCTGGAGTTGCCCAGGAACATCGGCGGAGCGGGCGGGTTCAGCGCCGGGATGGCACGGGCGCTGGCCGGGGACCCCGGCCTGCTGTGGCTGCT
This sequence comes from Actinomadura sp. BRA 177, assembly GCF_013372625.1. Classification (GTDB taxonomy): domain Bacteria; phylum Actinomycetota; class Actinomycetes; order Streptosporangiales; family Streptosporangiaceae; genus Spirillospora. The sequence goes on along the minus strand of NZ_JABXFD010000583.1, from coordinate 22,732 downwards.
GGACGACGACACCGTGCCCGAGCCCGGCGCGCTGCGGGAACTGCTGGCCGCCTGGGAACGGGCCGCCGGGCAGGGCGGCCCGCCGGCGCTGCTGGCCAGCCGGGTCGTGTGGACCGACGGCCGCGACCATCCGATGAACACGCCGCGCGCCAAGCCGCGCGCGACCGCCGCCGAGTCGCGGATCGCCGATGCGGCGGGATGCGTGCCGATCCGCTCCGCGTCGTTCGTGTCCGTGCTGGTGGACGCCGCGACGGTGCGCCAACGCGGGCTGCCGGTCGCCGACTACTTCCTGTGGAACGACGACTTCGAGTTCACCACCCGGCTGCTGCGCGGGCACCGGGGGCTGCTGTGCCCGGACAGTGTCGTCGTCCACAAGACGAAGGACTTCGGAGGTGCGGACGCCGACCCGGGCGACCGCTTCTACTACGAGGTCCGCAACAAGATCTGGCTGTTCACCGGCAGCCCCGGCCTGGCACCGGCGGAGCGCGTGCTGTACGCGGGTTCCACGCTGCGCCGCTGGTCCCGCACCTTTGCCGGATCCTCGGACCGGACGGTGCTGCGCCGCGCGATGGTCCGCGGGATCAGGGCGGGTCTGTCCGGCAGGCCGACGCCCACCGCGGTGTTGCTGCGGGAGGTCGGCGTCGAGGTCCCCACGCGATGACGGCGGCGCCGCGCGATGCCCGCGGGCGGGCCTCTACCGGAGGTCCAGGTAGTCGATCTCTGCCCGACCGGGGCTGCGCAGACCGAGCGTGTTCCATCCGGCTGCCAGTTCGACCTTGGCGGTGACGGACGTCCAGCCGTCGCCCTTCGTGGCGTGCAGCCGCGCGGACGCCGCGGCGTGCCCGTCCACCGACAGTTCCAGGTCGGAGTCGCCGCCTGCACGATTCGCGTAGCGCACCCGGATCGAGTACTCGCCGGCGGCCGGCGCGAAGACGGGCACGTCCACGCGACAGTCACCGCGGGCGAACGGGCCGAAGGCCTGGCCGCCGGACGCGTGAGGACGGTCCAGCGCGAAGACGCAGCCGTTCAGCCGTCCGCGCTCGGCCTCGTAGCGCACCGGGACGCCCCGGACGACGGGACGGGCACCGTCCCAGCCGAGCCGGGCGACGTACATGCCGCGGGTCACCCGGGAACCGCCGTGGTGGTCGAGGATCCCGTGGAAGGCCAGATAGTCGCCGGTCTGGTCGCTGAAGGCGTCCACGCTCCCCGGCCCCTCGACCGCTCCACCGTACAGGGCGGTGGACTGCAGCGGACCCGCCTTCTCATACGGCCCCTCGATGGACGGCGCCACCGCGTAACGGGTCTGGTAGGCCGCCTCGAAGTACCAGCCCGCCGAGTAGAGCAGCACGTACTCGTTCCCGCGCCTGATGAGCTCGGGCGCCTCGACCAGCACCGGCTCGTCCGCGCCGCGGCCCATGATCCGCTTCGGCGTGCCCGCGAGCCGCAGGCCGTCCGGGCTCAGCCGGACCAGGTAGATCGCCGCCGTCTTCTGCTCGTCGCTCTTGTAGAGCAGGTAGCGCGTGCCGTCGGTCTCGATGTAGGAGGCCGCGTCGATGGCGCCGCCCAGGTCCAGCGGGCACACCAGCGGCCCGTCCTCCAGCGGGACGAACGGACCGGCGGGCGAGGACGCCGTCGCGGTCCCGATGCACTGTTCGTCGCCGTCCTTGCGGCGGGCGGAGAAGTACAGCACGTAGGAGCGGGACCCGCCCTGCGGTGGGACGACCTCCGGCGCCCACGTCCGTCCCTCGGCGGCCCATGCCGGGAGCCGGGCGAGGCCGTCGCCGGGTGACGTCCGCCACGGCCCGGTCGGCATCGGAGCCGTCGCGACGGGCATGGTCGCGTCCGCGTTGTTGGTTCCGTAGGCGTAGTACGTCCCGGCCGCCTCGATCACGGCCGGGTCGGCGAACGACCCGTCGATCACCGGCTTGACCGGCGAGTAGCCCGGTGGGTCGATCGGCACGGGAGAACCGGCGGGGCTCGGCACCGGCGGCTCCGGGCCCCGGTCGGCGCCGCGCGCGTCCGTGCCCCGCGCGGACGGCACCCAGGCGACGACGAGCCCGATGACCAGCGCGATCGCCGCGCTGATCGCGGCGCCCGCGACCAGCGGCACCAGGGGCGAGAGCGCCCGCGGATCCCCGCCCCTTCTCCTCATGGCATCCCGCATCATCCCAACAACCGGGTGGAACGGCCAATCGTCCCGAATACGCGGACCGTCGTCCGGATCGTTACGCTTTGCCCGGCAACCGCATCACGGAGGGGACACGGACCTTGATCCGACATCGGCGGCTGGCCGCCGTCCTGTGCCTGTTCGCCGCGCTCGGCCTGAGCGGTTGCAGCCTCCAGCAGGGCGAGCACTCCGACGCGAAGGCGAGCAAGGCCCCGAAGAGGCCGAACATCGTCTTCGTCCTGACCGACGACCTCTCCTGGAACCTGGTCGCGCACATGCCGCAGGTTCTCCAGATGCAGCGGGACGGGCTGACGTTCCGCAACTTCATCATGGCGGACTCGCTGTGCTGCACCTCCCGCGCCACGATCTTCACCGGCCAGTACCCGCACAACACGGGCGTCCGCACCAACTTCCCGCCCAACGGCGGCTACGAGGTGTTCAAGAAGAACGGCGGTGAGCAGCACTCGTTCGCGCCGACCCTGCAGAAGGCGGGCTATCGCACCGCGCTGCTCGGCAAGTACATGAACGGCTACCAGCCGAACCACATCCGGGGCGGGACGAAACCGTACGTGCCACCCGGGTGGAGCGAGTGGTATGTCAACGGCAACGGCTACCCGGAGTACAACTACAACTTGAACGAGAACGGCCGGCTCGTTCACTACGGTGGCAAGCCGGAGGACTACCTGACCGACGTGCTGGCGAACAAGGGCGTCGACTTCATCAAGAGGTCCGGCGCGTCCTCGCAGCCTTTCTTCATCGAGATAGCGACGTTCGCTCCGCACGGCCCGTTCGTCCCTGCGCCGAGGCACGCCGGAATGTTCGGCACTCTGAAGGCTCCCCGGCCACCGGGGTTCAACGAGCCGGACATCCGCGACAAGCCGTCCTGGCTGCGGTCGCATCCGAGGTTGCTCAAGCCGGGAATCCGCCGCATCGACAACGGTTTCCGGAACCGGGTCCGCATGGTCCAGTCGGTGGACGAGATGATCGGCCGGATCCGGACGACGCTGAAGGAACTCGGTATCGACCGCGAAACCTACGTGGTGTTCGGCTCCGACAACGGATTTCACCTGGGCGAGCACCGGCTGGCCGGGGGGAAGATGACCGCGTTCGACACCGACGTCCGGGTGCCCTACGTCGTCACCGGCCCGCGGGTTCCGCCCGGTCGCAAGATCGAGGAGATCGCCCAGAACACCGACCTGGCCCCCACGTTCCAGGAGCTCGCCGGCGTGCGCCCTCCGCCCGCGACCGACGGCCGGTCACTCGCCCCGTTCCTGGGCGGCGCCACGCCCCCGGACTGGCGAGACACGGCGCTGATCGAGCACGTCAAGCCGGCGCCGTCCCCGCAGGACCCGGACCGGCAGGATTCGGCGCCCGGCGCGCCGCCGACCTACAACGCGCTCCGCACGAACGACATGCTCTACGTGGAGTACACCAACGGGGAGCGCGAGTACTACGACCGTGCCCGGGACCCGCACGAGCTGACCAACATCGCCGGGAGGCTGCCGGAGCAGCAGCGGCGTCGGCTGTCGGACCTGCTGTACGCGCTGACGCACTGCGCGGGCGCGAGTTGTGCCTCCGCGGGGCGGAGCCGCTGAGGGTTTCCGTCCCTTATGCGCCGCTATCATCGCTGACGACTGTGGCGACACAGGGCGATGTGCAGGGTGAGCCGATACGGGGAGAGCGGGCGTGACTCCAACCGGAAAGCCGGATGACGACCACGAGGTGGAGCGTCCCGAGCCCGGGCATCCAGGTCAGGCGCCGCCTCCGCCGCGTTGGCTGGACGACCAGGACTCACCCGGCGGTCCCCTGCTTCCCGAGGACGACGCGGAGGCGAAGGGACGTCCTGAGAACCCGCCGGCGGCGGCCGCCCAGGACGCGGAGGACGACGCTCCCGAGAACAACGCTCCCGAGGACGACGCGGAGGCCGTGATGGCCGACCGCACCATCATGGAGTTCAGGTTCGAACGGGACAAGGCGCAACCCGCCGCCCCTCCCGCGGCCGCCGCCCCGGCCACGTCCACCGACATCCCGGTGCCTCCGCCCTTCCCGTACGCGCAGCAAGTGCCGGAACCGCCCCGGCCGCAGCTTCCCGCCCCGCAGCCTGCCGCGCCTCCGCAGCCGCCCGCCGCACAGGCGCCGCCCGCGCAGAGTCCCCCGGCCCACGAGCCGTTCCCGTACGCGCAGCAGATCCCCGGCGCCCCGGCGCCTCCCACACCGGCGCTGCCGGCTCCGGCGCCTCCGGCCGCGGAGCCGTTCCCCTACGCGCAGCAGGTCCCGGGCGCACCGAGCACGCCTCCGGCCGCGGAGCCGTTCCCCTGGGCGCAGCAGATTCCCGGCTCGTCCCAGCCCGCGCAGGACACCGCCCAGCCGCCGGCACCGCCGCCTATGCTCGACGAGCCCTGGCGGACGGCGTCCCCGGGCAGGCCCGAGCGGCCCCGCAAGAGCATCAAGAAGCCGCTGCTGATCGGCGTGGCGGGAGTGGCCGTCGTGGCATTGGCCGCCGCCGGCGCGGTCATCGTGCCCGGCCTGCTCGGCGACGACGATGGCGGCGGCGAGACCGGCGCCAAGCTGGCGGGCGCGGCTTTCCCCGTGACGGGCGCGGCCCGCACCGACGGCCGCGACCAGCAGTTCACCGGCATCGCGGCGGCGGGCTCAACGGTCGTCGCGGTGGGCTCCGAAACGGGCGTGGGCATGTCCCGCGGCCTGTTCGTGGTCTCCACGGACGGCGGGCACACGTTCGCATCCGCGAAGGTGGGGGGACCGGAGGACGGCCCAGCCGCCACCGCGCTGCCCCAGTCCGTGGGCGGCTCGTCCAAGGGCTGGGTCGCGATCGGCTCTGGTAAGAGCGGCGGTGCCGTGTGGACGAGTTCCGACGGGCGGACCTGGACGCGGGAGCCCGACGCCGTCGGCCGGGTGTTCGGGCCCGGCAGCCGGGTGAACCAGGTCGTCTCCACAGGCGCGGGATTCATCGCCATCGGCGCAAAGTCCACGAAGGGCGATTTCAGCGATGCCAAGGCGGTCGTCTGGACATCCGCCGACGGACGTCAGTGGGAGGCCAGGGTCGGCGACCAGATCGGCCTGGAGGTCAAGAAGGCGTCGTACTCCCTGATCGAAGCCGCCGCGAGCGGCGACACCATACTGCTCAAAGCGCTCATCAAGCCGGACAACAAGAAGCCGCCGCAGTACCGGAAGGTCTGGCGGTCACAGGACGGCGGCCGGACGTGGGCGGTCTCCGATGTTCCGGTGCCCAAGGGCAGCCGCGGCCTCACGGTCGGCGGCGGCGAGGCCGGCTTCCTCGCCGTCCGGGAGATGAAGAAGGGCGGCAAGTCCTACGGCCAGGCGTTCGTCTCCAAGGACGGGAAGGACTGGCGTGAGGCCGGCAAGCTGGAGATGGCCGGCTACAACTACACCAGACAGGTCCTCGGCGACGCCAAGGGGTACACGGTGCTGGTGGCGGGCGGCGGGGACGTACTGCTGGCACAGAGCGCGGACGGCGAGACCTGGAAGCCGGCCGGGACCGCGCCCGGGAAGCCGGGCCGCAAGGTCGCCGGCGCGGCGCCGGCCGAGGGCCAGACGGTCCTCGTCGGCCATGAACCCGGCGGCGGCGACAGGAACCCGCTGCTGAGCGTCTGGGACTCCGCCGGCCGGGCGGTTCCGGTCGACCCGGCGAAGATCTCCGACCTGATCCGGCCCGACCACACCGTGCAGGCGGTCGGGGCGTCCGGCTCGCTCGCCGTGGCGGTGGGCAGCGCGTCCGGTGACGCCGCGGCCTGGACCTCCGCCGACGGAGCTTCCTGGAAGAGCGCGCAGGGTCTCGGAGCCGCCTTCACCCGGCCGGGGCCGCAGCGGCTCACCGACGTCGTCGGAGGCGGGCCAGGCTGGCTGGCGGTCGGTTATGACCAGGCCGGGCCCAAACGTCCGCTCGTCGTCACGTCCGCTGACGGAGCGACCTGGCAGGCGGCCGACGGTGGCGTCGCGTTCCGGGAAAGCAAGCGGGGAGCGCTGGTCACCAACGCAGCGGCGTCGGGTTCAGCCGGATACGTGGTGGTCGGTACCGAGGGACCCTCCGCGGCCACCTGGTTCTCCACAGATCTGAAGAGTTGGGAGCGGGGCTCGGGCACCGACCGGGCACTGGAAGGCGAGCAGAAGGCGGGCCGCTGGATGGCGGACGTCGCGGGCGCCGGTTCAGGATTCACCGCGGTCGGCGGTGTCCGCGACGCGAAGGGCAACCATCCCGCCGTGTGGTCGTCGTCCGACGGCCTGCGCTGGACGCTGCAGACGCTGCCGCTGCCGAGCGGCGTCATCGAAGGCCATCTGACCCACGTGACCGCGAAGGGCGGCACCCTGGTGGCCGCCGGGATCGCCCCCGCCAAGCAGGGCGCCAACTGGATCGGGTACGTCTCCTCCGACGGCGGCTCATCGTGGCGGGAACTGCCCGTTCCCGGCGGCGACCCGCACATCGTCACGACCGCGCTGACGGCGACTCCGTCCGGGTTCGCCGCGACGGCCACATCTGGCCCGGCCGGCTCGACCGACGTCGTGTCGATGACGTCGGCCGACGGCACGGCCTGGAAGGCCGCGAAGCCCGGCGGCACGGGTCTGGGCGGCGACGGCGACCAGCAGGTCACCGGGCTCGCGCCATTCGGCGGCGGGGTGCTCGGCGTGGGCCGCAGCGCGGACGCCGGGGGTGAGCAGCCCGTTCTGTGGACGCGGGCGGGTTAGCCGCGGCCGCGCCGCCGCGATCGGTGGGCGGCTGGGGCAGGCGGCTCCGGCAGGCCCTGCGCCGGAGCCGGTTCCTGGTCCGGGCGGCGGGCGTGGCGGGGGATGTAGGAGAGGGCGCCGGCGGGGAGGCCGGCTTCGGCGCGGTCGCGGGAGCGGTTGCGGCGGGCGCCGTAGGGGGCGACGACGGCGCGGTAGAAGGGCTTGCGGATCGCCGTGGGGACGAGGCGGTAGCCGCCGCGGACCATGACGTTGCGCCAGTACTGCGGCTGGGAGATGAAGCCCTCGCGGAGCATCTCGCGCTGCAGGCGCAGTTCGGAGCGGAGCAGGTCGCGGCCGCCGCGGCGCTCGTAGGCGCCCTCGCCGACGCGGTAGTAGACGAGCGGTTCGGCGACGTTCACCATCCGGGCGCCGTTCGCGATCATGCGGACGAACAGCCAGTAGTCCTCCATGAGGGGCAGGTCGCCGTAGCCGCCCGCGGCGACGACGGCGCTGCGCCGGTAGACGACCGTGGGGTGGTTGAACGGGTCGTGGAGGCGGGAGTAGCGGGCGATGTCGGCGGGGTCGCTCGGCGGGATGCGCCGGCCGACGACGTCGGTGACGTCGGTGCCGAACTCCAGGAGGCCGGCGCCGACGAGGTCCGCGCCCGCGCGGATCAGCGGGACCTGGGTCTGGAAGCGGTGCGGCATGGCGACGTCGTCGGCGTCCATGCGGGCGACGATGTCGTGCCGGGCGGCGTGCAGGCCGGCGTCGAGGGCGGGGCCGAGGCCGCGGTTGTGCCGCAGGTGGACGGACTCGACCGGCACGGGGCTGCCGGCGACGAGGTCGGTCAGGCAGTCCGCCAGTGCGGGCGGGACGGGGCCGTCCTGGACGAGGATCACCTGGTCGGGACGCAGCGTCTGCAGCTGGACGGCGCTGCGGAACGCGTCCCGTACGTGCTCCGGCTGGTCGCCGCCGTAGACGGTCATCAGCAGGGTGAAGGGTTCGGGCTGCATGCGTCCGTTCCAGGGGGAGCGTAGGCGGCCGGCAGAGCCCGGTGCGGGGGGCGGCTCGTCGGGCCAAGGTCGGGGGGAGTCCCTAGGCCGTCCTACTAAGGGACGCTTTGCGGCGGTTGATGGTTTGCGTGGCCAAGATACCGGTGCTGGGTGGCCGCATCAGGTCTGGGCGCAAATGTCGCGGTCGGCGCGGATCTCGCCGGCCATCTTGGGCACCGTCGGCGTCAGCGCGCGCAGCCGGGCGCCGTCCTTGCCGATGACGAGGTAGACGTAGCCGGGCTTCGCCGACCGCCAGGCGCGCGGCGGATGTCCCGGCACCGCGATCGCCAGGCGCGCGGCCTGCCGCTCGGCGCCGGCGCCGTACAGGATCTGGGTGCGGGCGTACTTCTTCTTGCTGGTGCCGACCTTGACGACCTTGAAGCCGCGCTCGGTGAGCTGCCCGGCGGTCCGTCCCGCGAGGCCCTGCGTGGGGGACGCGTTGTAGACGCCGACCTTCACCTGCGCGGGCGGGACGGGCTGCACCTTGTTCTGCGCGGGCACCGGCGTTGGGGCGGGGTCGGGGAGCTTGTTGTCCTCCCGGACGGCCTTGAACAGCGGCTCGGCGAGGACCTGGTTGAACTGGACGCGGTTCTTGTCCTGCGGATACGCCTGCACCGGCACGGTGACGAACCGGACCTTCCCGGCGCTCATCCCGCGCAGCGACGCGGCGAGCTTCTGCATGACCGACAGCGTGAGCTTGTCGTCCGCCTTGATGGACTTCGTGGCGGCGGACAGGAAGTCGTAGGTGCGGCCGGGATCGGTCAGCATGCCCTTGTCGGTCGCCTTCTTGACGACCGACGCCATGAACGCCTGCTGCCGCTTGATCCGGTCGAGGTCGGAGCCGTCGCCGAGGACGTACCGGGTGCGGACGTAGCCGAGCGCCTGGTCGCCGTGGACGACCTGTTTGCCCGCCTTGAGGTGCAGTTCGGCCTTCGGGTCGTCGATGCGCTTCGGGACGCAGATCTCGACGCCGCCGAGCGCGTCCACGACCCGTTTGAAGCCGGCGAAGTCCACCTCGACGTAGTGGTCGATGTGGATCTTGGTGAGGGACTCGATCGTGCGCCAGGTGCAGGCCGGGCCGCCGTTGGAGAACGCCGCGTTGATCATCCCGAACTGCGCCGGAATGGTGCTGCCGTTCTTGCGCTTGCACGGCGGCATCTGCACCATCGAGTCGCGCGGGAAGCTGATCCCGATGGCGCTCTCCCCGCCGGGCGAGATGTGCAGCAGGATCGTGGTGTCGGAGCGCTGCCCGGCCTCGACGCCGTAGCGGGCGTTCTCCCCGGCGCGGCTGTCGGACCCCATCAGCAGGATGTTCAGCGAGCCGTTGAGTTTGGGCGGACGGTTCTGGCCGAGCCTGCCCTCGACGTTCTCGCGGTCGATCTGGCCGTCCAGCCGCCGCCAGAACCCGTAGGCGGTGAGGCTGCCCGCGACCAGCACGACCGACAGCACGATCGAGATGCCGCCGAGCACGCGCCACAGACGCCCCCGCACCGGCGGCTCCGGTGGCGGCGGGGCGTGGTCCGCGTAGTACACCCTGGGGGGCGCGGCGGCTCGCTGCATCTGTAACATTTCAGCACAGATTGGACAGGGGTCACGCTGGCCGCAGGAAACTCCCTGGTCACCTGTCCCGGCAGTCTGGCCGCCCGGTCGCGGGCCGTCCCCCGGTGACTAGACTCCCGGGCGAGATGAGCACCGTAGACGCGCTGACCGACCAAGCGATGGTCGTCCTCCAGGACCGGCCGGTCGTGCCGTTGAGCGCCTGGCTGAGCAGGGCCCTCGGCGACTGCACCGACAGCGGCCGCATCCTGCAGCTCGTCACGCCGCTGGAGTCCCGGCTGACGCTGCCGCTGCGCACCGCCGCGTCCGGCGACGGCGTGCAGTGGATCGTCCGCAACGGCGACGGCTACTACGAGGGCCTGACCGGACGGCCGATGAAATGGGCCGGGCGGACGTTCGCGCCCGTCCCGGAGGCTCGCGACTACGCACCCGGGTTCACCACCCGTCCCACCGCGCCGATCGGCGCGCAGCTCACCCTCGTCTACCGGATCAGGCACGCCGCCGACGGCGACCTCGCCGGGACGGTCGAGCGCCTCCTGCAACTGCTCACCGGCAAGTACCCGGCCGGGCTCGGCCCCACCGAGCCGCTGGAGCACCCGTGGCGGCGCGACCGGCTCACCGAGTACGCGCGCGGACGGTCGACGGTGCGGCTCTTCGTCGGCGGGGACGGCCCGCGCCCCGCCCAGGCGATCTGCGACTACACGGCCGGCGAGGGCGGTGCCGTGGCCGAGACCAGCACCGTCACAGTCGGCTACGCGCCCGAGGACCCGCCGCCCCTGCAGCACCTTCCGACGCTCGTCGGCGCGTTCGCCGCCGACCAGCCGATCGCGTCGCTGTTCGTCCAGCTCACCCCGGGCCGCGCCGACCTCACCACCGAGCCGCGCTGGACGGGCGCGCCCGCCCCGGTCGCGATGGCCGTCGCCGGCACCGTGGCCGCCCCGCACGGCATCACCGGCCAGCAGGTCGGGCCGCCGCGCGCCCCGCTGACGTTCTTCCCGCTCGGCGACGGCCGCTCACCGGACGGCTGGCAGCGGCACAGCGTGCTCATGCAGCACCTCCAGTCGGCCTAACCGGGACATGTCGGGACGACCCGCCCCACGCTGCCATTCGCGCGGATGATCTACCCGTTAGGGATGATGTAGCGTCCTGCCCATGGGGATGGCCGGTCAGCTCGACGCGCTTGAGCGGGCCGTCGAGGGGACGCTCGCCGAGGGGTCGTTCGAGTTCGACGGCGATGAGGCGGTCCTGCGGATCGAGGGGTCCCTCGTCCTCACCACCGGCTGGTTCCTCGGGGTCGGCGCGGGCGGCGTGGTGCTGCTGCTCGCCGGCGCCGTCCTGTCCCTCACCGGGCTGCAGGACGAGGCGCGGTGGGCGCTCGCACCCGGCGCGGCGCTGCTCGCCGTCGTCGGCTGCTTCCTGCTGCTGTGGCGCTTCACCCCGTTCGCCCGGCTCTGGTCGGACCTGGAGCTGCGGTTCGGCGAGCAGGCCATCGTCCACCGGCGGACCCGGATACCGTTCGGCGACCTGCGTCCCGAGCACCTGGTGTGGAAGAACGGGCCGTTCTTCCGGCGGCTCTACGTCCGGCATCCGTCGCTCCGCAAGCAGCTCGCCGGGTTCTTCGGCAGCGAGGGGCGGCAGGCCGCGGAGTTCCAGCGCCGGCTCTGGGAGCTGATCTCCGCGCCCGACCTGCCCGGCGTCCTCGCCCACGGCAGCGACCTCACCCCGGTGCAGCGCTGGATCATCGGGGCGGGCGCGCCCTACGGCGCCGTCAACGGGTTCCGGGTGGACCGGCTCGGCACCGCGTCCGGCGACTCCGCCGCGGCCGCCGACCGCCGCACCGCGCACGACCTGCTGCGGGACCCGTGGGGCGCCTACGACCTCGAACAGCTCCTCGCCGCCGTCAACTGGCTCGTCCAGGACGGGCACCGCGCCGACTTCGCCCAGGACGCCCACCTCGCCGCCCGGCCCCCCGCCGCGCAGGAGGAGTACGGGACGCTGCTGCGCGAGGTCGACGGCCTCATCGCCGGCGACCGGCTCGAACCGCCGTTCGTGGAGCGGCTGATCGAGCTGGTCCGGGTCCGGTACGGGGACGAGGGCGGCTCGTACGCGCGGCTCGTCCCGGCGCTGCTGCGGGACGAGCCCGGCGCCGACGCGAGCGAGGAGGGCGCCGAACTGGCCCAGTTCCTCCACCAGCTGTTCAACGACCGGGACCACGCCGCCGAGGAGCTGCACCGGCTGAAGGTCCTCGCCGACCCGGCGCTGCGCACCAACGTGGGGCGCTTCCTCATCTGGGACTACGGGCGCGCGCTGATGCTCTACCGGTGGGGCCACATGGCGGGCTGGCTGACCGAGGAGTACTGCTGGGAGCGGATGCTGCCGCTCGCCATCGACATCCAGCGGCGGTACTCGTCCTGGCGCGACATGTCCACCTGCTACCTGCAGGGACGGCTGCTCTGGTCGGGCGGCGGCGGCAAGGCCCAGGCCGAGTACGAACGGCTCGTCGAGGAACTCGCCACCGAACCGCGCAGCCCATGGAACATCGTCCCCTGGAACCTGGACCTAACACGCGACTGGCCCTGACGCCCCGACGCCGGTCCAGCGGCGGCTCAGCGAATCACGCCACCCTGGTAGGCGTCGCCCGGCTGGTCGGCGCCGGTGTCGTGGTCGGCTGCCCTCCAGCTGCGGGCCGGGGCGTCGGCGGCGCCCTCCGGGTACACCATTCCGCCGAGCCAGCGGACGAGGGAGTCGGCGAACTTGCGGGCGACCCGCATCGCGTCCGGCACGTCGGCGGACGCCCGGACGTCCACCCACCAGACCGGTTCGGCGACCCGTGCCGCGAACTCCGCGCCGAGCAACCGTCCGATCTCGCCCTCGACCGACACCTGTACCGGGTCCTCGATGGACACGAGCAGGCGTCCCTCACCGTCGTGCAGGCACGTCGGATCGGGCTCGCCGCCGCGCAGCTCCAGCGCCTCGCCCATCGCGATCATGCCGTCGGCGATCGCGTGCACGTCCGGACGGCGGCGCACCAGCGCGACCAGGTCGCTGCTCATCGCGTCACCCCCGCGGCCAGCGAACGGGAGAACACCTCGTGGACGACGCGGATCACGGCCGTCCGGGCGGCGGACGGCTGCCGTTCCGGCGCGGGACGGGGCGGCGCCTCGGCGCCCCAGGACGCCTCGGCCGGGCGGTGCGGCGCGGCGTCGAGCCGCTGGCGTCGGCGCCCGGACACGCCGATCTCACGCAGAACCGCCTGCTGCCAACTGGAGTCGGACACCTGCCCCCCTCTCAGCGGCCAGCCTACGAGACACGCGTCCCCGCGCGCACCGGGACGGGGTGCGCGCCCCGTCCCGCACAGCCTAGGAGCCCTACCGCACAAGGGTTTCACCGGCATGGGGACCTGCACAGGGGGATTTCGTCATGAAATCCACCGAACCGTCCGGTAGTTTCGCGGGTCTTAGTAGTCACCCCGCCTGTGAGACACACGGAGTGACATGAACCCCCCACCCTGGCCCGGCCACCAGCCCGGATTCCCGCCGCCCGCCGGCCCTCCGCCGATGCCGGGCGGACCCGGATTCCCGCCGCCGCCGCGCGGCGGTGGCGGCGCGCTCGTGCCGCTGCTCATCGTCGGCGTGGTGCTGGTCCTGGCCGTGATCGGCACCGGCGCCTTCCTCGTCCTCGGCGGCGATGACGACGACCCGGGCCGGACGACGTCCCTGCCGTCGTCGACGCAGGTTCCGACCGAGGAGCCGACCTACGAGTCCACGGTGGAGCCGACGCCGACACGGTCCAGCGGCACGCCGGTCGACCCGTCCGGCGTCCTCACCCGGACGATCCGGACCGCGAAGGGCAACACGTTCACGCAGGCGGGGACGCGCACCGAGTCGTGCGACGCCCGCGCGAACTCCGTGCTGCTGCCCGCGCTGCGCCGGCACCCGTGCGTCGGGGACATGTACTCGGCCGTCTACGCGAGCCCGTCCAAGCAGATCATCACGTCGGTCTCGATCCTGAAGTTCGCCAGTTCGTCGGACGCGACCGTCGTCAAGGGCTACACGAGCCGGGAGGGCTGGCCGAAGCTGCTGACCCCGTCGACCGGCAGCGGGCTGCCGCAGCCGAAGGCCGACCCGGCGTACTGGACGCGGACGTGGACGCAGGGCTCCACCGTCATCTACGCCCAGTCGTACTGGTCGAGCGGCGGCCCGACCGGCGGCCGCACCGGCAGCGTGTTCGCCACCGCCGGGGAGCTCGGCGTCGAAGTCACCAACACCCTGCTGTGGAGCGAGTGAGGACGAATGGGCGGCGGGCGGCGGGCCGTGAGGTCAGCCGCCCTGGCCCGGATTCTGCCCGGCGTCCTGCTTGCGCGCCGCCTTGCGGGCGGCCGCCGACTCGTACGCGGCCAGGGCGCGCTCCCCGCCGGGACGCAGTTCGAACCGGATGCCGCGATCGCCCTCGTACGGGTTCCGATGGTCGAATCCGCCGCGGTAAATCTCGTCCGGTATCCGCTCGGGGAACGCCTCGCAGCAGGGGATCCAGCGGTCGAGGGACGTCTCGGCGCCAGGGTTGGACCTCTTCTGCAGCCGCACGCAGGCGTCACAGATGTTCGGTCTCCTGCGCATCGTCCGCCACCCTTCAAGGTCGTGCCTCCGGTCCCCCGCAGAGTTCTACAACGCAACACTTCCACGAGGCGGCCCACCATCACGGATAGTCGTAGACCGGTTGCTAAAACGGCCTTGAAACCCGGATGAAATGATGGGACGTCGTTGTGAAAGGTGCGCGCGAGATGAGTGACCTGCCTCCCCCGTGGGATCCGGGCGCTCCCCCTCCCGTGCCCGGGTCGCCGCCGCCGTTCCCGGACGTCGAGCCGCTGCCGCCGCCGGCCCCGTCGTACGCGCACTGGACGCGGGAACCGGTCATCTACTACTGGGTGCGGCTGCGCGGCAGGGTGATCGGCTGCCTGTGGGGTTCCGTCCGGCAGCAGGCGGCCGGGTTCCTGCTCGTCCCCGACGTGTCGGAGGCCGAGATGTTCGCCGCCGACTACTGGGAGGATCGGCTCGCCGAGGCGTACGCCGCGGACGTGCCTGCCGCCGAGGCCGTCCGGCGCTTGAAGGGCGCCGAGGAGGACCGGGTGGGCGGCGGCATCCCGGCGGACGAGGCCGAGCAGCAGGCGCCCAGCCTGCAGGCCCTGCACCAGGTGGTCGCGCCCGGCTATCCGGTCCCTGCGGGGCCGTCCGTGCAGGACGGCAGGTTCGAGGACGGGACGCCGGCCGACCGGTCGCAGGGGTTCGGGCCGCTGTTCAGCGTCCTGCCGCCGACCTACCCGGAGCAGACCTCCGCGCCCGTCCGCTACCTGCCCGTCACCCTTCAGGGCACGGTGGTCGGATACGTGTGGGCTTCGCTGGACGGCGCCGCCGCCGGTTACCTGAACCGGGAGCCGGCCGGGACGGCGGGCGAGGTCGCGGCCGGGTTGTGGAAGCTGCGGCTGAGCGACGCCCACCGGGAGGGCGTCCCGTCCCTGGAGGCCCTGCGACGGTGCGCGCTCGCGCCCGAGGACAGGCTGTCAGGCGTCATCGGCCGGGACGCGCCCGCGCGGGATCTGCCGGGCCTCGACGCGCTGCGCGAACTCGCGCGCCGGTAAGGGAGCGAGAGTGGTTGAGGAATATCCGCAGTACTACTGACGCCAGGGGACGCCCGAGGATTCGTAATGGCCCCTGAAACGCTCCCAGAGGTTCCGCAGGACGAGTACGAACTCGTTGGGCGGCTCTACCCGGAAAGCGCCTGGACGTTCGTCTGGGCGCGCCGGATATTGCGCGACTTCGCAGGGGAAGGGGGCGCGCGTTTCCTGGTGGGACGGCTCGAACCCGGCTGCTGGTCGGTGCTTCGCGGGGACGGCGAATGGCTGGCCGTCCGTTCCGCGGACGAGGCGGATGAGGCGACGCATTCGCACGTCGCGTCCTTCGAGTCGGCGCAGGACGCCGTCGCGTACGCGGCCGGCGGGCTGATCATCGACGAGCATGTGACGATCCACAAAGGCCTCCTGCAAGAGCAGGGCATTTTCGATCACGTCTGGGACGAGTCGGCCAGACGCCTCGTCTGGAAGCTGCTGGACGAGGGCGATCGCCTGGTGGCGGCGGCCCGCGACGAAGGACGCCTTCGGTACGGGGAGTCCTGCGTCCCCCTGGATCATGTGCTCGCGCACCCCGGCGGCTACCAGGTGATCGTGCGGACGCCCGGCCCGGACGGCGACCTCTTCCTCCGCGAGCACGATCTGTTCACCGCGCATGTCCGGAGTCGCCTTCCCGGCGATTTCGGCGCGAGCACGGGGCAGGAACTTCCGGAGAACACGCTTCTGGACAGTTACGCTTCGGCCGACGAGCCCTACCTGTTCACGCTGGACACGCCATTCGAACGCCGCGGGCTTTTCAGGTCGGGCAGGGACAGGGTGCGCAAATTCTTCGTCGTCCGGCGTCCGCTCCCGGTGCATCCTGGGTTCCCGGTCGGAAACACCACCCTTCCGACGAGCCGCCGGCGGCAGCAGTCCGGAGGGCCGTCGGAGCAAGGTCAGGGCTATCTCCTCCCGCGTCCGATCGCGGACCTGCTGGACGCCGGGGACATCGCCCGGATCACCGAGTCGGAGACCCTCCGGATATACCGGGAACAACGCGGCCAGGGACGCCGCCAGAACGGCTGAAGCCCTATCCGGCAAGGAGGTGAGAAGAATGTTGAGCACGGCCGAGCAGGACTCGCGCCTGAACGAGATCGCATCGCTGCTGCTCCATCTCACGCCCGGTGGCCTGACGTCGATGAAGTTCGCCTATTTCGCAGTGGGCGCCTCCTACGAGCAGGCCGTCATCCCCTACGGATTTGAAACAACCGAGTCGCTGATCCCGGATTCCGGCGTCCTTCCGCTGCTCCGCGAACTTCGATCGCTAATGCACATCGAGGGCGACGGCACCTGGCTGGAGATGAACCTGAACGTGCACTTGCGACCCGGCGTGACCTCCGTCGCGGACGGCGGCACACCCGCCTGGGACGTCAGGTTCCACAGCGTGGACGAGATCACGTTCATGGCCCGGATCACCCCTGCCGCCGCGGCCGAGGAACTGCGGATGTTCCCGCAGGAACCGCACCGCGTCCCCGGATGGATGGCGGACCTGGCGGCCGTCCAGGAGGCGGCGGACCGATTCGACCCCGACGCGTTCACGCCGCAGCGGGAATCAGACCTGGAGGCGGCGCTGCCCGATGGGCTCGGCGGGCTGTTCGAGAAGGCGCGCGCCACGCTGCGCGACTACCAGATCGCCGGGGCGGCCGACCGGTTCCTGGTCGGCCGGCTCGCGGACGGATGCTGGTCGGTCGTCCACGTGGCGCCCGCGTGGCTCGCCGTCCGGATGGCGGACGGCGAGTGCGTCGAGCAGCGGGCGTTCACCGACGCCGCGGCCGCCACGGCGTTCGCGGCCGGCGCCGTGCTCGCCGAGGCGGGCGCGGAGGTGAACTCCTCGGTGCTGCAAGGCGCCGGCGTGCTGAGCAGGACCGAGAACCCCCGGGACGGCGTCGACGCCTGGCGGCTCGACACCACCTCCGGCAACGGCACCCTTCAGATCCGGCGTTCGATCGCCGCCGAGCGGCCGCACGGCTCCGCCGCCCGGGGACGCCGCTACTTCGAACTGCTGCCCCTCGACAACAGGCCGGGCGGGTATTTCATCGTCCATCCCGGTCCGGCGCCCGCCAGGGGCGACTTCGTCAGCACCCACCAGATCTTCGAATGGCATGTCGGGAGTTCACTCCCCGAGGCGAAGCCGCCGGAACCGTCGCCGGACGAGGAGACGGTATTGCGGCCCGGCATGGAACTGGACACCTACGACGGCGACAACACCGGAACCCTTTTCACCATCGATACGCCCTTCGAAAGACGCCAACTGCACGGCTATCCCGAAGACACCCCGCTTCGCGTCTACCGGGTGCTGCGGCCCCTCCCCGCAACGATCCTCACCTACCTGGACGCCCGGACCGTCTGACCTGCGCGTCCTCATGCTGGCCGGCGTCACCGACCTCCGCCTCGCCGTGATCATGCCGGACGGAGGCGCCCCCGCCGTCGACCCGCCCCGCGAGTGCGCGCTCATCGCGGGCGAGCTGCGGTCGATGATGTACCGGACGGGCGAGGGAACCTGGTTCGGGATGCGGTTCATGATGGACCCGCCGAGCGCCTACTGGATCAGCTTCAACGGGGACTTCGACCCGCTGTGGGACCCGCCCGTCCCGCCCGAGGCGTGGGCCGGGGACCTGGCCGTGTTCCCCCGCACCGACGAGCACATCCCCGGCTGGCTGCGCGAGCGGCTCGACCAGACCGCGGGCGCGCACGGCGGATGACGCCTGGCCAGCCCCCCGGACGGACGGAAAGAGGTACGTCGTGAGCGAGAACGGGCCGCTGAACCCCGTCGAGCAGAACGACCTGCTCCAGCAGATCACCCTGCTGCTGACGCACGCCCTGCCCCCGGGGTG
Organism: Actinomadura sp. BRA 177; assembly: GCF_013372625.1. Lineage (GTDB taxonomy): Bacteria > Actinomycetota > Actinomycetes > Streptosporangiales > Streptosporangiaceae > Spirillospora. Next base: position 4,759 of record NZ_JABXFD010000583.1, on the reverse strand, counting down.
GGGGGAATGCACGGTCGTGCACCGCTCACTCGGGTCGCACACCGAGACGCTGGGCCAGCTCCGCCTGGTCACCGGACCCGGCCTGCCCAGCCCGTTCGACCCGCCCGCCGCGCTCGGCGAACTGTTCGAGCACCTGCGCGCCGGCATGTACGCCCCCGGCCTTGGCACCTGGTTCTCCGCGACGTTCACGCTGACGTTCCCGTTCACCTACGACGTCCGGTACGACCGCGACGGCGAGCCGCGCTGGCTGACCCGGCCGCCACCGGACGCGCCCGAGGCCGAACGCCGCCGATTCCCGCGCGACCCCGAGCACACCCCCGGCTGGCTGGACGCGGTACCAGGCATGCGCATCGCCAGGCCCTTCGACGGGACGTCCCCGGACGGACGGCCCGAGGTGCGGCGGCCCGACGTCCCCGGCGCCGAACGCGACGCGATGGTGCGCTACCTGGAGCAGGCCCCGATCGTCCTGGCGGCGCGCAGCTACGACGGCGACGCCCTCGACCCGGACCACGCGCGGAACGTCCCGCTGACCTACCACACCGACGGCACGTGGATCTGGCCCGGCGCGGTCGGCTACTACCTGCGCGCCCACGGCGTCCCGCCGGAACCCGACCTCGCCGCCCACATCCGGCAGGGCGGGTTCCGGGTGCCGGACGTCGCCGACACCGTCCGCTCCGCCGCGGTCGCGGCCATCACCGGCTCGGAGTCGTCATGAGCAGCGGTTTCAGCGGCCCTCCCGCACCCGCCTACGAGCCGCCGGAAAGCTACGCGACCTCGACGCGCCACCCCGTCGTCCACCTACCGGTGATGCTGGACGGCCTGCACATCGGCTACCTGTGGGCAGGGACGGACGACCGGTCCGCCGGTTTCGTCCGGCGCAACGAGTTCCTGCGCCAGGCATACGAGGCCCCAGTCGTCTGGTCGCAACGCCTGCGCGACGCCTACACCTCGGGTCTGCCCGCACGCGAGGCGATCCGCCAGTGGATCGGCCGCCCCGAGGACCCGCGCGGCGGCGGCGTCCCCGCCGGCGCCCGCGAAGAGATCGCGGACCGCAAGCAGGACCTGCTGCATCTCGCCAACCCCGACGCCGAACGCTCCCCCTGGGACTCGTTCCGCCCCGGCGACCTCGACCGGTCGCAGGGCTGGGGGCCGCTGCACTTCGAACTGCCGCCCGGCTACGACGTGACCACCGACGGCCCCGTCCAGTACCTGCCGGTCGTCCAGGAGGACATCGTCCTCGGCTACCTGTGGACGGGCGGCATCGCCGCCCTGTTCCTACCCCGCGCCGACGCGGGCGCCCCGGCCGGCGACGCCATGGGCGCCTGGGTGCAGCGACTCCGCGACCTCTACGCGCAGCACGTCCCCGCATCGGACGTCCTCGCCCGCTGCCGTACCATGCCCGCCGACCCCGTCGCGGGCGCCGTCCCAGCGGACGCGACCGTGCAGGACGCACCGAACCTCCAGCACCTCCGCGACCGCGCCTCGCTCTACGAGCAGTCGCTGCGCCTGGCGAACAACCCGGTCCCGGGCGACCCGGAGGTCATGAAGCGCCCGGCCCTAGAGCCGGCCGAACGCGCCGCCGTCCTGCGTTACCTGCGCGAGGCCCCGGCCGTCCACGACAGCGGCCGCTTCCTCCCGGACGCCTTCGACCCCGCGCGCCCCTCAACCGTCCCCGACACGTACCAGACGGACGGCACCTGGATCTGGCTAGGCGGAGTCCCCCACCACCTGGAAAACCACAACATCGCCCCGGAACCTGACCTCCTGCACCACATCCGGGCCAACAACGCCCAACTCCCCGCGGAAGACCCCGCCACCCGCGAGCGCGCCAAACGCACCCTCCGCTGGCACCGAATCCTCGTCCCGCCCCCCGCGTAAGAGGGGGCTCAACTCACCTTGCCCCGCGCAACCTCCTGCGCTGCCCTACGCAACCCCACCTGAATCACCGCGTAGGCAACAAACGCACAGAGCGCCACAAGGAAGAGTACCGCTACGGCAGCCTCCGGCAGGACTCTGAACGGAGCGCACAGAAGCAAAACCACCCCAAGCACAAGAAGCGCATTCCCCGTACGAACCCGCTCCCGCCGCGGCAGTTTCTCATAAGGCACCTTGACGTTGCGGGACACCGTGTAATTCCCCACGCCTTTCCGAGACCGCACCCCCGAGGCAACGCAGGCAAGCCCCAATAGCGCATACGCCACAGCGCCGACAATCACAGGCACAACAAAACTCCGGTCAGTCGAAGTCGAAGGGGTCTTTTCTCGCCCGACGGATGGTATTGATCAGGACCACGACGCTCGCGCCGAGACCGATGCACATCGACACCAGCATCACCGTACCGACGACCGGGTCCGACTTGTCCAGTGCGAACGTGATCAGGAACAGCCCCATGAAGAAATTGGAGACGGCGACGAACTGCATGCCTTCCAATTCCACACCGCGTTGAACCCGGGCCACGCAGGTACCGACCGAGACCATGCAGAGCACGAGAAGACCCACGCCGGCCGCCAGTTCAAAGTACTTCATGGGTTCCTACCCCGCTAGAACAGGTCTTCCATGCCAACCGAAATGCCACCAGACCGACCTGCCGCAACCGATCGTAGCGATTGATCTGCGACGGTGTAGTCTTGCCCAGCGAGTTGATCAGCGAGAGGGCTGCCGTGGGGCCGGTGCGTCAAATTCTGCACTCAGCAGGCCACCGTCACCCTCAGGTCCTCCAACAACGCCTGCTGTATTGCGAGGGAGCACTGTCCAACGGGCCATCCGGCATGCTGTAGTAGCTTTGCCGACGATCAGGCGCGCCATTGACCGGAAGGCAAGACGCGCGGCCGATGAAGGAGGACGAGTGATCCGGCTGAACGTTGGCCTTCCGGGACCCATGTGGGTCCTCTGGCTGGGGTGCCTGGTCCCGGTGACCGCGCTGGTGAGCCTGGTGGTGGGGGCGCTCGGCCTGATGCTCCTCATGTCGGAGGACATGATGCTGAGCGTCCTGGCCCTGCTGCCGATCGTGCTTCTTGACGCGCTCATCGGCCTGATGCTGGTCCAGCACTACCGCAGCGCCTTCTGGCTCGACGGCAGGGTCCTTGTCCAGCGGAGCCTCCTGGGCAGACAAAGGTACGACCTCACCGCCGCCTACGTCAGCGCGGACAGCGCGCAACCGGTGTGGAGCAGCTATCGCGGCGGCGTCCTGCCCCGCCTGGTCGTGCAGGTGCCCGGACGTAAGCCGGCCAGGCTCTGGCTGCGCGCCCCGGCCCGAGGCGGAGCCCTGCTCCCACCCGCCCAACTGGCGGCACTCGCGCAAGCCATCGACCCGACGTTGCAGCACCCAGTGGCCAGAAGACTCTGGGAACTGGCCTACACCCCCTTCGGCGGCACCCTTTAGGTCGGCTCAACGGCCGAAGTGGTTCGACTGCGCGGCGACCTCCCGAGCGAACTCGTTAAGGGTGCGCGTGACCGACCAGAGCTGCACACGCGGCTGCATCTGGAACACCAGGCCCGCCAAAGTCCCGACTCCCACCAGTACCCTTTCCGTCCCGTCGTAGGCGAACAGGGTCAGCAAACCGGCCCGCGGTCGTGGGCGGAGGGCTCGCGCGTCGTCTACGCCCAGTCCTACTGGTCGCCGGGAGTTTCCGCCGGCGAACTGGACGCGGAGGTCGCCCACACCCTCATCTGGAAGCGAGCTGACCGCCGCGTCCAGCGCACCGGGCCGCGCCGCCTCCGGCGCGGCTCAGTGGCTCGGGCCCGGGTCGCCGAGCGAGCGGGCGAACGCCTCGCAGGCGATCCGGCCGACGGCCGCCTGGGTGCCCTCACCGAGCAGCGACACGTCGACCGCGCCACCGGTGGCGATATGCCGGTCATAGGGGACGTGCACGACGGGCGTCCCCCACGCGGTGAGCATCTGCGTCGCACGGTTGAGGTCCGCGCCGATCTGCGGAGCGTGTGACACCATCGCGATGACCGTGCGGGGTAGCAGCCGCTGCTGGCCGCCCTGGGAGAACCATTCCAGGGCGCCGCGCGCGCTCAGCGCGCCGTCGACCGTGCCGGGCGTGACCAGCACCACGCTGTGCGACTGCCCGAGGATGCCCCGGTGCAGGTCGGTGAGGATGCCGGCGCTGCAGTCGGTCACCGCGGTGGAGATGTAGCGGCTCACCGCGCTGAACGCCGACTGGAACGTGTCGAAGTCGAACTCGCCGGTGATCCGGCCGCCCCGGGTGGCGGCGAGCACCCACAGCCCCTCGCGGGTCTGCTGCATGTACCGCGCGGCCTCCTCGAACGTCCGCGGCTGCTGCGCGGCGAGCTCGAACAGCGACAACTCGGACCGGACGCCGAGGCGCAGCGGCAGCGACCCGAGCTCGGCGTCGGCGTCCATCGCGAGCACCCGATCGGGACGGTGCCGCGCGAGTTCAGTGGCGATCAGCGCGGCCACGGTGGTCTTCCCGGCGCCGCCGCGGACGCTGACCACCGTGATCTGCCGGAAGCCGCTGACGGGGCGGCGCAGGTACTCGGAGATCTCCGCCTGGCTGCGGATCTGCCCGGAGGCGCCGACGGCCTTGCGCACGCCGCGCCCCATCCGGCGGACCAGCGCGTCACCGTGCTGGTTCTTGCGGACGAACTCGTCCGCTGCCGGCACCGCACCCGCACCATGCTGCTGCGGCGCCGCCGGCGCCGCAGCAGCCGTCTCTTATACCCATCCGACGCTGCCGACGACAGAGATAATGTTAATCTCGTGTGACCACCACCAAGCAAAAAACAAAAACCA
>NZ_JABXFD010000226.1 GCF_013372625.1 Actinomadura sp. BRA 177 | reverse complement strand
TAATAAGTGTTGCTGATGCTATAGTGTATGTCGGTCTGCTGTTTCTTTAGTTGTGTTGTGAAGGCGGCGGGCACCCACGAGTTGTCCACTGGCCCCTCCGTCGGCGGCGTCGGATGTGTATAAGGGACGGCCGCGGCCGGAGCCGGGGCCGGGGCGTCCACGGCCGGTACGGCGGCCGCCGCCGGGAAGGTCGCCGGCGGGTCGGCCATCAAGGCGTTCCTCGGCAGCGGTGCCGGGCTCACGTCCGTCGCCGTCGGGACGGTCGCGGTCGTCGGGGCGGGCGCCATCGCCGTCCAGCAGGTCACCAAGGAGGACCCGGCGCCGCGGCCGTCCGCGACGGCGAAGGTCGCGGCCAACGTCGTGGACGTGCGGCCGTGCGTCACTCGGGCGCCGGGCGCGGTCATCACGCCGCCCGGCGGCCCCGCGAAGGTGACGCTCCCGGCCCAGGTCAAGCTGCCGAAGAACGCCGCCGTGTACCGCTCTGGCCGAGGGTTGCTGATCGGTCCGTCGGGGGCCGAGTGCGAGGGGTCGATGGGCGCGAACGGCGGCTCCAGCACGATCGGCGACTTCGGGACGGCGCAGGTCACCCAGGTGTGGCAGGGGTCGATCGGCGGCATCCGGAGCCAGCTCTGCATGTACTTCCCGGAGTCCGCGCAGGCGGACCGGGAGCGGGCGCAGGGCAACGAGTGCACGAGCATCCTGGGCAACTGGGAGATGCTGGAGACGGGCGTCCCCGGCGTCCAGGCCATGATCACCCGCGGGCCGGGCACCGACGATCTTCCGGCGTCGCCCGCCGTGAAGGCGGAGGTGGCCGTCCTGACGGCGGAGGGCGTGGCCTCGCCGATCAGCTGTGTCGCCCCGGCGGTGAACGCCGGCATCTGCAAGTCGGCGCTGGTGTTCTGGTTCGTCCAGCAGTTGGGGAACGCGAAACCGGCCAAGGCCGTCCTCGACGAGGCCGCCAAGCGCATCGCCGGGTACGTCGACGCCACCCGCATCTGAGCCGCGCCCTGCCAGGCGGACCGGGGGACGGGACGGGCGCGCGGCGCGGGTAATCTGACCGCGATGACTGACACGACGATCGTTCACCTGCTGCGGCATGGTGAGGTGCACAATCCCGAGGGCGTCCTCTACGGGCGGCTGCCCGGCTACCGCCTCAGCGAGGACGGCATCCTCATGGCGAAGGCCGCCGCCAAATGGTTCGGCGACCGGGACGTCACCGCGCTGTTCTCGTCGCCGCTGCAGCGGGCGCTGGAGACCGCCGCGCCCCTCGCGGACGCGCTCGACCTCCCGGTGACCGTGGACGACCGTCTGATCGAGGCCGACAACCACTTCGAGGGGCTGACGTTCGGGGCCGGGGCCGGCTCGCTGCGCCGCCCCGAGCACTGGCGGCACCTGCTCAACCCCTTCAAGCCGTCCTGGGGCGAGCCGTACCTGGAGCTCGCCGCGCGGATGCGGGCCGCCGTGATCCGGGCGCGGGAGGCGGCGCGCGGCCACGAGGCCGTGTGCGTCAGCCACCAGCTGCCGATCTGGATCCTGCGGCTGCACGCCGAGCGCCGCCGGCTGTGGCACCACCCGAGCCGGCGCGAGTGCGGCCTCGCCAGCCTGACGAGCCTGACGTTCAAGGGCAGCCGGCTGGTGGAGGTGGCCTACTGCGAGCCCGCCGCCGGGATCGCGAAGGGACCCAGTGTCGCCGGTGCCTGACCGCACCGCTACGTTGTGTACTACGTCTTGTAGTAGTAGGAGGGGCCGTTGAACCCCCGGATCTCCCCGCTGCGCGCCGCCGCGGCCGCCGTCGCGCTGTGCGGGCTGCTCGCCGGCTGCGCCGGCACCAACGCCGCCGGGAGCGGACCGGACGGCGGCGACAACCGCTTCATCTCCGGCGACGGGAACGTGACGCAGTACGCGCCCGCCAAGCGGAAGAGCGTGCAGAACGTCACCGGGGAACGCCTCGACGGCAAGGCGTTCAAGCTGTCCGACCTCAAGGGCAAGGTCGTCGTCGTCAACTTCTGGGCGTCGTGGTGCGCGCCGTGCCGCGGCGAGGCGCCGTCCCTGGAGCAGGTCTACACCGAGAACAAGGAGAAGGGCGTCGAGTTCATCGGCGTCAACTTCAAGGACTCCAAGGCCAACGCGGAGGCGTTCGAGCGCAAGTTCAAGGTCACCTACCCGAGCCTGTTCGACGCGGACGGCCAGGTGACGCTGGCGTTCCGGGAGGTGCCGCCGAGCGCGATCCCGAGCACGCTCGTCCTCGACCGGCAGGGCCGCGTCGCCGCCCGGATCATCGGCGCGACGACGTACTCGAAGCTGAATCCGCTGGTCGCCAAGGTCGTCGGGGAAAAATGAGCACGGTAGAAAAGTGAGCACGGTCAACGAGACGGTCGTGAGCGGGTCGCTGGTCGCGGCGGCACCGCTGGCGGCCCTCGCCGGGCTCGTCTCGTTCGCCTCGCCGTGCGTCCTGCCGCTCGTCCCCGGCTACCTGTCGTACGTGACCGGGATGTCCGGCGCCGACCTCGCGGAGCAGCGGCGCGGCCGGCTCGTCGCCGGCGCGCTGCTGTTCATCGCGGGCTTCAGCGTCGTGTTCGTCAGCTACGGCGTGGTGTTCGGCGGCCTCGGACGCTGGCTGCTGGAGTACCAGGACACGATCACCCGCGTCCTCGGCGTCGTCACGATCCTGTTCGGCCTCGCGTTCATGGGGTTCATCCCCGGCCTGCAGCGGACGGTGAAGTCGGGGCGGCTGCCGGCGGCGGGCCTCGCGGGCGCGCCGCTCCTCGGCGTCCTGTTCGGGCTCGGCTGGACGCCCTGCATCGGGCCGACGCTCGGCGCCGTGCAGGGCCTCGCGATCACCGAGGCCAGCGCCGGACGGGGCGCGCTGCTGTCGCTGGCGTACTGCCTCGGCCTCGGCCTGCCGTTCGTGGCGACCGCGATCGCCTACCGCAGGGCGCTCGGCGCGTTCGGCGCGGTGAAGCGCCACTACCCCCTGGTCATGCGGATCGGCGGGGGGATGCTCGTCCTCATCGGGGTGCTGCTGGTGAGCGGCCTGTGGGGGAACCTGACCATCGAGCTGAAGTCGTGGATCAGCGGCTTCGAACCGGTGATTTGAGATGACTGAGACAACGGAATCGGGTACCGAGGCGCCCGCCGCACGGCAGGCGCCCGAGGAGGTGCCGCGCCCCAAGGGGATCGGGCCGCTCGGCTGGCTGCGCTGGGCGTGGCGGCAGCTCACCACCATGCGCACGGCGCTGATCCTGCTGTTCCTGGTCGCGCTCGGCGCGGTGCCGGGCTCGATCCTGCCGCAGCGGGGCCAGGCGCCCGAGAAGGTCGTCGCCTACCTGGACGAGCACAAGACGCTCGGCCCGTGGCTCGACAAGTTCTCGATGTTCGACGTGTTCGCCGCGCCCTGGTTCGCGGCGATCTACATCCTGCTGTTCGTGTCGCTGGCCGGCTGCGTGCTGCCGCGCGCGCTCAAGCACTACCAGTCGATGCGGGCCCGTCCGCCCGCGGCGCCCCGCAACCTCGGCAGGCTGCCGCAGTCCGCGAAGTACGAGACGGACGCGTCCCCGGAGGACGTCCTCGCCGAGGCCCGCACGGTGCTGCGCGGGCGCCGGTTCCGGGTGGACGTCTCCGGCGGCGCCGCGTCCGCCGAGAAGGGCTACCTGGGCGAGTCCGGCAACCTGGTGTTCCACCTGGCGCTGCTCGCGCTGCTGTTCGCGCTCGGCCTCGGCAACCTGCTCGGCTACCGGGGGAACGTCCTGCTGACGGAGGGCAAGACGTTCGCGAACTCGCTGAGCCTGTACGACCAGTTCCAGCCGGGACGGGCGTTCCACGGCGGCGAGCTGGCCCCGTTCACGATCACGCTGGACGACTTCAAGGCCCGGTACGAGACCGAGGGCGACCAGCGCGGCATGGGCACCGACTTCAACGCCCAGATCCGCTACCGGTCGAATCCGGACGCCGAGGAGAAGCCCTACGACCTCAAGATCAACCACCCGCTGAAGGTCGGCGGCGCGAAGGTGTACCTGCTCGGCCACGGGTACGCGCCGGTGTTCACCGTCCGCGACGCCAAGGGCAACGTCGCCTTCCAGGACTCGGTGCCGTTCCTGGAGATGGAGCCGCGCCACCTGACGTCCGAGGGCGTCGTCAAGGTCCCCGACGCCGAGCCCGACCAGCTCGCGTTCTACGCGATCCTGTGGCCGACCGCGGCCGCCAGCGAGGACGGCAAGCAGATCGTCTCGGCGTTCCCGGCGCCGCTCCGCCCGGTCATCACGGTCACCGCGTTCAAGGGCGACATCGGGCTGGACTCCGGCACCCCGCAGTCGGTCTACAAGCTGGAGGGCATCGGCAAGACGCTCCAGCCCGTCAAGGGCGGCCAGAAGCTGCTGGAGCCGGGCGAGACGTTCGAGCTGCCGGGCGGCGCCGGCTCCATCACCTTCGACGGGCTCAAGGAGTGGACGAGCCTGTCGGTCAACCACGACCCCGGACGCATCCCCGCCCTGATCGCGGCCATCCTCGCCGTGCTCGGCGTGGCGACCTCGTTCATGGTCCGGCGGCGCAGGGTGTGGGTCCGTGCGAGCGCCGGAGAGGGCGGGCGTACGGTTGTCGAGGTCGGCGGTCTCACGCTGGGGAACCCGACCTCGGAGTTCGACGACATCGTGGCCGCGCTGCGCGGTCCGCAGGACGAGGACCAGCCCGGTCCGCAGGACGAGGGCGAACCGGGTCCGCAGGACGAGCCCGGCCCCGAGCCCGGTGAGAGCGACACCGACGCCGGTCAGGAACCCGGGTCGGCCCCCGAACCGAAGGAGTGACGAGGTGAGCAACGCCGAGTTCGCGAACCTGAGCGACAAGCTCATGCTGACCACCGTCGTGCTGTACATCGTCGCGCTGGTCGCCTACGCCGCCGACCTCGGCTTCGGCCGCCGCCGCGCGGTGGCCGTGCAGCAGGAGAAGGCGGAGGCGAAGGTCCTGGTCGGTGCCGCCGGCGCCGAGACCACGACCGGCGGCGCGGAGGCGTCCGGCACGGAGGCGGAAGAGGAGAGCGAGCGTCCCCGGGTCGACTGGGCGCACCTCGCCGTCCTGCTGAACGTGCTCGGCTGGGGCGCGCACCTCGGCGTCCTGGTGAGCCGCGGCATCGCCGCCGACCGGTGGCCGTGGGGGAACATGTACGAGTTCCTCACCGCCATCGCGTTCGCGGCCGTCACCGCGTTCATGATCGTGATGTTCCGGTACCGCGCGCGGTTCCTCGGCGCGTTCGTCATGCTCGCCGCGGTCATCGCGCTCGGCGTCGCCAACATCTGGCTGTACGACTCGGTCGGGCCGGTCACCGCCGCGCTCAACTCCTACTGGATCGCCCTGCACGTGACCGCCGCGATCATCGCGACCGGCTCGTTCACGGTCGCGGGCGCCGCCACGATCCTCTACCTGGTGAAGGACCGCGCGGAGCGGCGCGGCGGCGTCGCGGAGGGCGGCGTGCTGTCCCGGCTGCCGTCGATCGAGGGCCTCGACCGCCTCTCGATGCGGGTCACCACGTTCGCCTTCCCGATCTGGACGGCCGCGATCATCATGGGCGCGATCTGGGCCGACCAGGCGTGGGGCCGCTACTGGGGCTGGGACCCGAAGGAGATCTGGTCCTTCATCACCTGGATCATCTACGCGGCCTACCTGCACTCCCGCGCGACCGCGGGCTGGAAGGGCCGCAAGGCCGCGGTGCTGTCGCTGATCGCGTTCGCCGCGCTGATGTTCAACTTCTTCGGGGTGAACTACATGTTCTCGGGCCTGCACTCCTACGCCTGACCGCGCGCTCGTTACTCGGGGGGATGACGGCGTGTCGGGTTCCGGCTTACCCTGCCTGCGGGGGCCCGGCCCGGTCGTGCGCGCCGCTCGGCAGTTCACGGGGCCCGCAGACAGAGGAGCCCGATGCGCTTCAAAGGCGTCCACCGCAAGCCCCGGGAGCAGCGGACCCGGGAGGCGCCGCGCGGCGGCCGGTTCCGGGCCGACACGGCCCGGGGCGAGGTCTCCTACGCGCCGTCCCCGCCCGACTCGGGGCAGGTGCGGCCGCGCAGCAACCAGCCGCGCGACCGGTTCGGCCGGTTCCGCAAGGCGGGCCGCGACGACGACTTCGCGCTGACCGGCCCGGACGCCGTGGACACGGCGGGCGGGGCGCCCGGCCTCACCGGCCGGTTTCCGCGGCGGCGGCGGGAGCGGCCGCGCGAGAGCGACTACTCCTGGAGCGACTTCGAGCTGGAGGACGACCGGCTTCGCGTCGAGGCGTACCCGCCGGGCATGCCGCACGCCGCCGACGGCCGCCGCCACTGCGGGGTGCTGGAGAACGTCCTGTACCGGCAGTGGGACGTGCGGGACGGGCCGCCGACACCCGAGGTCATCGGCGCCGTGGACAGCCTGGCGTCGCTGCCGGAGCCGCTGAAGGAGAAGCTCGCGGCCGGGCTCGACGGCATCTACGTGGGGCCCGGCGGCGTCCCGCAGCTGGACGACATGGGCCATCTGCGCGACCGTCCGCTGCCGTCCGGCCGCGCCACCTGGGACATCTGCGCCGGCGCGTACGGCGACCGCAAGATCGTGGTGGGGGACCGGCCGTCCCCGACGCCGGACGTGATGCTGCACGAGGTCGGGCACGCCCTGGACGACATCGACGGCGACGACGGCGCGTGGACGTCCGACAGCCCCGCGTTCGTCAAGCTGTACGAGGAGTGCCGGCCGCACCTGGCGAGCGCGTTCCACAAGCAGCCGGACGCGCTCGGCCGCCGCGAGTTCTTCGCCGACGCGTTCGCCGCGATCTCCTCCCGGCAGCGGCCCGCGCTCGTGGATATGCTCGCCGGCAACATCAGGACGGCGCTTGAGGTCATGCTCTTCTTCAACCGCAGGTACGGGATCTAGGACACCGTGATGGCAGACGGCGAGGGTGATCGGCGATGTACGTGATCAGGCTCCCCGACGGCACGCTCCGGGTTCCGCACAGCGTCGTCTCCGACGAGGCGGGCGAGCCGGTGCCGGAGGCGCGGGAGGGGCGGATCATCGCCGACGCCTATGTCGAGATCGTCCCCGGCGACCCCGACTACGACCGGCTGCTCCGCGAGTCGCTCACCGAGGAGGAACTGGCGGACCGGCGGCGGCGCTGGCGGGACGAGGACGCGGACCTGCTGCGCCGGTTCGAGGAATGGCGGGGGGACGCGGAGGACTGAGCGCGGAGACGCCCCCGGGGAGGGTGTGCGACGCCCCGGCCGCCCGGCTGGAGGGACCGATCCGTGGCGCGGCGGTCCGGGCGGCCGAAGCCTCGTCAGCGGGCCGGTGAATGCTCGGCGACGGGCTCCTCGCCGCGCAGCAGCGCGTGCACCTCGGACTCGCGGAAGCGCCGGTGGCCCCCCGGAGTGCGGATGCTGCTGATCCGGCCCGCGGCGGCCCACCGGGTGACCGTCTTCGGGTCGACCCGGAAGAGGGCGGCGACCTCCCCTGGGGTCAGCAGGCGCTCGCTCGTGCTCTCCACGTTTTCTCTCCCCCTTTGTCCCGCTCTCGGCGCGGGTGGACTGTTTAACAGTGTGGCGGGTCAAGACCGATTTCTCCCTTGTTTTCGGAAAAGATCACCGACCGTAGTTTCCCGAGCAGGAGCGATCGCGCTCAGTATTCGCATCTGCTGACACAGCGTCCACGCTGACCCCGTTTGACCTGCCATGTCACGGCGGAAACGCGCCCCGGCGCCCCCGTTCGCGGCGCCCGAAGTAGTCTTCGAGACCATGTCCGATCTAGTTTCGCTGCCGGAGATCGAGCGGGCCGCCGAGCGCATCGCGGGCGTCGCCGTCCGGACCCCGCTGGTGCCATTTCCCCGCGACCCCGACCCCGCCACCGCGCAGCAGCCCGCGCTGCTGGTGAAGGCCGAGTCGCTGCAGCCGATCGGCGCATTCAAGGTGCGCGGCGCCTACGCCGCCATCGCGTCGCTGCCCGAGGCCGAGCGCGCGGCCGGCGTGGTGACGCACTCCAGCGGCAACCACGCGCAGGCCGTCGCCTACGCGGCCCGCGCCCTCGGCATCAAGGCCGTCCTCGTCATGCCGCACACCACCCCCGGCGTGAAGGTCGAGCGGTGCATCGCGCTCGGCGCCGAGGTCGTCTACGTCGAGCCGACCGCGCGGGCCCGCGCCGAGACGGCCGGCAAGCTCGCCTCCGCGCACGGCTTCACGATGATCCCGCCCTACGACGACGCGCGGGTCATCGCCGGGCAGGGCACCGCCGGGCTGGAGATCGTCCAGGACTGCCCGGACGTCGACGTCGTGCTCGTCCCGATCAGCGGCGGCGGCCTCATCGCCGGCGTCTCCGCCGCCGTGAAGGCACTGCGTCCCGAGGCGAAGGTCATCGGCGTCGAACCGGAACTGGCCGCCGACGCCCGCGACTCGATGGCGGCCGGACACCCCGTGTCCTGGGACGCGGAGAAGACCGGCCGGACGATCGCCGACGCCCTGCGCGTCCAGCGGGTCGGCGACCTCCCGTTCGCGCACATCCAGGCGCACGTGGACGGCATCGTCACCGTGACCGAGGACGAGATCCGCCGCGCGATGCGCCGCCTCGCCCGCGAGGCCCGCCTGATCGCCGAACCGGGCGGCGCCGTCGCCACCGCCGCCGCCCTCTACCACGGCGCCGAACTCCCGGCAGGAGGTACCCGCGTCTCGATCCTGTCCGGCGGCAACGTGGACCCGGCGCTCTTCCTCGACGTCCTGAAGTAGACCCCGGGGCGGGAGCACGGAGAACCGGGGTTAGGCTCGAAGGGCCATGCCTTCCATCATCCTCTACACCGCAGCGCGGCTCGCGATCTTCGCGGCGACCGCGGGTGTGCTGGCGCTCTTCGGCGCCCGCGGCTTCCTGCTCCTGCTGATGGCCCTGCTGATCAGCGGCGTCGTCAGCTACGTCCTGCTGTCCGCGCAGCGCGACCGCATGTCGGCCGCCGTCACCCGCGGCGTCCGCTCCCAGCGCAAGAGGTTCGAGAAGTCCCTCACCAAAGAGGACGGGGTGCGCCCCGGCGCGAAGTAGCCGCACGGCCGGGGCGCCGGGCGGTGCGCGCGGCGGGTCGGCCGTACTTCTAGGGTGGGGGCATGACCCGCGCCTCTCTTGACAAGCAGTCCGCCGACGTCGCGGCGATGTTCGACGGGACCGCCGAGCGGTACGACCTGCTGAACACGTTGATGACCGGCGGGCAGGACCGCCGGTGGCGGCGCGAGGTCGTGCGGGCGCTGGAGGCGAAGCCCGGCGAGCGCGTCCTCGACCTCGCGGCGGGGACGGGCACGTCCTCGGTGCCGTTCGCGGACGCGGGCGCCGAAACGGTGGCGTGCGACTTCTCCCTCGGGATGCTGCGCGTCGGGGTGCGCCGGCACAGCCGGGGGCGGCCGACGCGCGTGCGGCGGCTGAGGTTCGTGGCGGGGGACGCGCTGCGGCTGCCGTTCGCGGACGGCTCGTTCGACGCGGTCACGATCTCGTTCGGGCTGCGCAACGTCGCCGACACCGGCAGGGCGCTGCGTGAGCTGCGCCGGGTCGCCAGGCCGGGCGGGCGGCTGCTGGTCTGCGAGGTGAGTCATCCGCCGAACGCGCTGCTCGCGCTCGGCCACAAGGCGCACCTGCGGTACGGGCTGCCGCTGCTGGCGCGGGTCAGTTCCAATCCCGACTCCTACCGCTACCTCGCCGAGTCGACGCTCGCCTGGCCCGACCAGGCGGCGCTGGCGCGGCTCATCCAGGACGCGGGGTGGGACGGCGTGCGCTGGCGTGATCTCACGTTCGGGGTGGCGGCGCTGCACCACGCCGTGAACCCGGGCTGACCACCGCGGCGGGTGGGGCCTGGACCGGTCCGAACTCAGACCGACCCAGAAGTACCCACCAGTCGTGATAAAGGAATAGACTCCCCTGTCGGATCCTTGTGAAGTGCTTCACAAGCGAACGAGCTGAAGAGGAACACCGTGACCGACTCCACCCGACACGCGGACGTGATCGTCGTCGGGGCAGGCCCCGCCGGGTCATCGACCGCCTACTGGCTCGCGCAGGCGGGCCTGGACGTGTTCCTGCTGGAGAAGGCCACCTTCCCGCGGGACAAGATCTGCGGCGACGGGCTCACCCCGCGCGCCGTCCGCGCGCTCATCGGCATGGGCGTCGACATCAACGACCCGGGCTGGGGCCGCAACAAGGGCCTGCGCATCTACGGCGGCGGCGCCAAGGTCGAGCTGCCCTGGCCGGAGCTCGCGTCCTTCCCCGACTTCGGGCTCGTCCGCAAGCGCACCGACCTCGACCAGCTGCTCGCCGAGCACGCCGCGAAGGCGGGCGCGCGGCTTCTCCAGGGCTGCAACGTGACCGGCCCCATCCTGGACGAGCGCACCGACCGCATCCTCGGCGTCACCGCCGAACTCGACGGCGAGGAGACCGAGTTCCGCGCGCCGCTCGTCGTCGCCGCCGACGGCAACTCGACCCGGCTGTCCCTCGCCATGGGGCTGCGGCGCCGCGAGGACCGTCCGATGGGCGTCGCGGTCCGCCGCTACTTCCAGACCCCGCGCCACGACGACGAGTACATGGAGGCGTGGCTCGAACTGTGGGACGGCGAGCGGCTCCTGCCCGGCTACGGCTGGGTGTTCGGCGTCGGCGACGGGACGTCCAACGTCGGGCTCGGCCTCCTCAACACCAGCAAGGCGTTCCAGAACGTGGACTACCGCGGCATGCTGAAACGCTGGTGCGCGCAGATGCCGGAGGAGTGGCAGTTCGACGAGGAGCACGCGACCTCCAAGATCCGCGGCGCGGCGCTGCCGATGGGCTTCAACCGGCAGCCGCACTACACCCGCGGGATGCTGCTCGTCGGCGACGCCGGCGGCATGATCAATCCCTTCAACGGCGAGGGCATCGACTACGCGCTGGAGTCCGGCCGGCTGGCCGCCGACATCATGGTGCAGGCGCTCGCCCGCCGCACTCCCGCCCAGCGGGAGCGGACGCTGTACGAGTACCCGCGCATCCTCAAGGACGAGCACGGCGGCTACTTCACCCTGGCCCGCGTATTCGTGCAGGCCATCGGCGACCCGCGCGTCATGAAGTTCCTCACATCGCACGGCCTGCCGCACCCGACGCTCATGCGCTTCACGCTCAAGCTGCTGGCCAATCTGACCGACCCCAAGGGCGGGGACGCGATGGACCGCGTCATCAACGCGATGCAGAAGGTGGCTCCGGCGGCATGAGCGGGCGGATGGCGCGGCTGATCGAATTCAAGCTTCCGCAGGTGAGCGGACTACAGTGCATTACCCGACCCCCTGAGGGGAGCGCTATTGATCACCTTGGTTAGGGTGGCGGGTCGCGGTCGGCCCGCCCCGTACAACGTCGTACGTCCCGAGGAGAGGTCGTAGGGATATGGATCTCTATATTCCGATCATCGTGCTCGGAGTGCTCGCCTTCGCCTTCGCCGCCGGCTCGGTGCTGATGGCCGCGTTCACCGGCCCCAAGCGCTGGAACCGGGCCCGGCTGGACGCCTACGAGTGCGGCATCGAGCCGACCCCCCAGCCGGTCGGCGGCGGACGATTTCCGATCAAGTACTACCTGACGGCGATGCTCTTCATCGTCTTCGATATTGAGATCATCTTCCTTTATCCCTGGGCGGTCGCTTTCGACCGGATGGGGCTGTTCGGCCTTGTCGAGATGGTTCTTTTCATCGTCACCGTGCTCGTGGCGTACGCCTACATCTGGCGGCGCGGCGGTCTGGAGTGGGACTGACATGGGGCTAGAGGAGAAACTCCCGAGCGGATTCCTGCTGACCACGGTCGAGCAGGTCGTGGGATGGGGGCGCAGCTCGTCGATGTGGCCGGCGACGTTCGGGCTCGCCTGCTGCGCGATCGAGATGATGGCGACCGGCGACCCCCGGCACGACTTCTCCCGGTGGGGGATGGAGCGCGCCTCGGCGACGCCGCGGCAGGCCGACCTGATGATCGTCGCGGGCCGGGTGAGCCAGAAGATGGCGCCGGTGCTGCGGCAGATCTACGACCAGATGACCGAGCCGAAGTGGGTCATCGCGATGGGCGTGTGCGCCTCGTCCGGCGGCATGTTCAACAACTACGCGATCGTGCAGGGCGTGGACCACGTCGTCCCGGTGGACATCTACCTGCCCGGCTGCCCGCCGCGGCCGGAGATGCTGCTGGACGCGATCCTCAAGCTGCACGACAAGATCAACAACACCAAGCTCGGCCCGCAGCGGCAGAAGCAGATCGCCGAGCTGGAAGAGGCCAAGCGGCGGCAGCTCCCGCTGCTCGGACAGGGGGCGTGACGTGAGTTCCGAGCACCCTGAGCAGCGGGCCGAGCAGGCCGCCGACCAGCTGCCCGCGCACACCGAGGAGGAGCGCCGGGAGCAGCCGATCGTCCGCAAGGGCATGTTCGGCGCGAAGACGACCGGCGACACCTCCGGCTACGGCGGGCTGGTCGTCCGGCAGAGCCCGAAGGTGTCCGCGCCGCGCCCGTACGGCGGGCCCCGCGGCGCGGCCGAGCCCGGCGAGTACGACGAGATCGCCGACGAGCTGGAGCGCGCCTACCCCGACTTCGGGGACGCCATCGACCGCGTCGTCGTGCACCGCGGCGAGCTGACCTTCCACGTCAAGCGCGAGCACCTGCGCGAGGTCGCCAAGACCATGCGGGACGAGCCGTCGCTGCGCTTCGAGCTGTGCTCGGGCGTGTCCGGCGTGCACTACCCGAAGGACGAGGGCGCCGAGCTGCACGCGGTCGTGCACCTGCTGTCGATCACGCACAACCGGCGGATCCGGCTGGAGGCGAGCTGCCCCGACGCCGACCCGCACGTCCCGTCGCTGGTCCCCGTCTACCCGACGGCCGACTGGCACGAGCGCGAGACGTACGACTTCTTCGGCATCGTCTTCGACGGCCACCCCGCGCTGACCCGCATCGAGATGCCGGACGACTGGGTCGGGCACCCGCAGCGCAAGGACTACCCGCTCGGCGGCGTCCCCGTCGAGTACCGAGGAGCGGAGATTCCGCCGCCGGACGAAAGGCGGTCGTACGTATGAGTTCGACGAAGTACACCGAGTACGACGCCTACGCCGCCGAAGAGGCGGCCGAGGGCCGGGTCTTCGACGCGAGCGGCGGCGACTGGGACCAGATCAGCGCGGCCACCGAGGACCTGGGCGACGAGCGGCTCGTCATCAACATGGGCCCGCAGCACCCGTCCACGCACGGCGTGCTCCGGCTGATCCTCACGCTCGACGGTGAGACGGTGAACGAGGCCCGGGTGGGCATCGGCTACCTGCACACCGGCATCGAGAAGAACATGGAGTTCCGCACCTGGACGCAGGGCACCACGTTCTGCACCCGGATGGACTACCTCGCCCCGCTGTACAACGAGGCGACGTACTGCCTGGGCGTGGAGCGGCTGCTCGGCGTCGAGGACCAGATCCCCGAGCGGGCGAACATCATCCGCGTGATGATGATGGAGCTCAACCGGATCTCCTCGCACCTGGTCGCGATCGGCACGTTCGGGCTGGAGCTCGGCGCGACGACGGTCATGCTGAACGGGTTCATCGAGCGCGAGTACACCCTCGACCTGTTCGAGGAGATCACCGGCCTGCGGATGAACCACGCCTACATCCGTCCGGGCGGGGTGCAGCAGGACCTGCCGAGCGGGGCCACCAGCAAGATCCGCGACTACCTGGACCGGATGCCGAAGCGGATCCAGGCGCTGCGCAAGCTGCTGGACGAGAACCCGGTCTTCAAGGCCCGTACGCAGGACATCGCGTACCTGGACCTCACCGGGTGCATGGCGCTCGGCATCACCGGCCCGGTACTGCGCTCCACCGGCCTGCCGTGGGACCTGCGCAAGTCGCAGCCGTACTGCGGCTACGAGACCTACGACTTCGACGTCCCGACGCAGGACACCTGCGACGTGTACGGCCGCTACCTCGTCCGGATGGACGAGATGGAGGAGTCGCTGAAGATCGTCGAGCAGTGCCTGGACCGGCTGCAGACGGTCAAGGGCCCGGTCATGATCGAGGACAAGAAGATCGGCTGGCCCGCGCAGCTGGCCATGGGCGCGGACGGCCTCGGCAACTCGCCCCGGCACATCGCGCACATCATGGGCACCTCGATGGAAGCGCTCATCCACCACTTCAAGCTGGTCACCGAGGGCTTCCGGGTGCCGGCCGGGCAGGCGTACGTGCCGATCGAGTCGCCGCGCGGCGAGCTCGGCGCCCACGTGGTCAGCGACGGCGGCACCCGCCCCTACCGAGTGCACTTCCGCGAGCCGTCCTTCGTCAACCTGCAGGCCACCCCGGCGATGAGCGAAGGCGGCATGGTCGCCGACATCATCGCCGCCGTGGCCAGCCTCGACCCGGTCATGGGGGGAGTGGACCGATGACATACGAACCCGACGTACGCGCGCGGCTGGAGCGGGACGCCAAGGAGATCGTCGGCCGGTACCCGCGGCCGCGGTCGGCGCTCCTGCCGATGCTGCACCTGGTGCAGTCGGAGGAGGGCCACGTCACCAAGGACGGCGTGGCGTTCTGCGCCGAGCAGCTCGACATCACGCCCGCGCAGGTGATGGGCGTCGTCACCTTCTACACGCAGTACAAGCAGAAGCCGGTCGGCGAGTACCACGTCGGCGTCTGCACGAACACGCTCTGCGCCATCATGGGCGGCGACCAGATCTGGGACGAGCTGAGCGAGCACGCCGGGGTCGGCCACGACGAGGCCACCTCGGACGGCAAGGTCAGCCTGGAGCGGGTCGAGTGCAACGCGGCCTGCGACTTCGCCCCGGTGGTGATGGTCAACTGGGAGTTCTTCGACAACATGACTCCCGCGAAGGCCAAGCAGCTCGTCGACGACCTGCGCGTCGGCAACGACGTGCTGCCCTCCCGCGGGCCGAACCGCCTGGCCACCTGGAAGGAGGCGTCGCGCGTGCTCGCCGGGTTCCCGGACGGGCTCGCCGGCGAGGGCGTCCAGGCCGGGCCGGAGTCGCTGGTCGGCCTGAAGCTCGCGCACGAGCGCGGCTGGGAGGCCCCGGCCGCCGACGTCGACCGGGAACGGCCGGACGAACCGGTGAAGCCCGAACAGATCGCCGAGCCGCCGCACGAGCCGGGCAAGCCGGTTCCCGGCGAGGCCAAGCCCGGTACCCAGGAGGGACGGAACAAGTGACCACGCTGACCCCGGTCCTCACGAACAACTGGGACCAGGCCGACTCCTTCACCCGGGCCGGCTACGAGCGCGGCGGCGGCTACAAGGCGCTGCGCAAGGCGCTCGGCATGGCGCCGGACGAGATCGTCCAGGCCGTCAAGGACTCCGGGCTCCGCGGCCGCGGCGGCGCCGGGTTCCCCACCGGCATGAAGTGGGGCTTCCTGCCGCCGTCCAGCCCGAACCCGCGCTACCTCGTCGTCAACGCCGACGAGTCCGAGCCGGGCACGTGCAAGGACATCCCGCTGATGATGGCGAACCCGCACGTCCTCGTGGAGGGCGTCATCATCAGCTCGTACGCCATCAAGTCGAACCTCGCGTTCATCTACGTGCGCGGCGAGGTCCTGCACGTGATCCGCCGCCTCCAGCAGGCGGTGGCGGAGGCCTACGAGGCCGGCTTCATCGGCAAGGACATCCTCGGCTCCGGCTACGACCTGGACGTCATCGTCCACTGCGGCGCCGGCGCCTACATCTGCGGCGAGGAGACCGCGCTGCTGGACTCCCTTGAGGGTTTCCGCGGCCAACCCAGGCTGAAGCCCCCCTTCCCGGCCGTCGCGGGCCTGTACGGCGGGCCCACAGTCATCAACAACGTCGAGTCGATCTCCTCGGTTCCCTCGATCGTCGGGAACGGACCCGAGTGGTTCGCCTCGATGGGCACCGAGAAGTCGCAGGGCTTCGGGATCTTCTCGCTGTCCGGGCACGTCACGCGGCCCGGCCAGTACGAGGCGCCGCTCGGCATCACGCTGCGCGAACTGCTCGACATGGCGGGCGGCATCCGCGAGGGGCACCGGCTGAAGTTCTGGACGCCCGGCGGGTCGTCCACGCCGATCTTCACCGACGAGCACCTGGACGTCCCGCTGGACTTCGAGTCCGTCGGCGCCGCCGGGTCCATGCTCGGCACCCGGGCGCTGCAGATCTTCGACGAGACGACCTGCGTCGTCCGGGCCGTCCAGCGGTGGTCGGAGTTCTACGCGCACGAGTCGTGCGGCAAGTGCACGCCGTGCCGCGAGGGCACCTACTGGTACAAGCAGATGTTCGCGCGCCTGGAGGCCGGCGAGGGCACCGAGGAGGACCTGGAGACCCTGCTGGACATCTCCGACAACATCCTCGGCCGCGCGTTCTGCGCCCTGGGCGACGGCGCCACCAGCCCGGTCGTGTCGTCCATCAAGCTGTTCCGGGACGAGTACCTCCAGCACTTCGAGCAGGGCGGCTGCCCGTTCGACCCGGCCAAGTCCACCCTCTGGGGAGGTGCCAAGTGACCGTCACCGACGACAAGTCGGCGGTGGAGAAGGTCGAGATGGTCTCCTGCACCATCGACGGCTTCGAGATCGAGGTGCCCAAGGGCACGCTGATCATCCGGGCCGCCGAGCTGCTCGGCATCCAGATCCCCCGGTTCTGCGAGCACCCGCTGCTCGACCCGATCGGCGCGTGCCGGCAGTGCCTGGTGGAGATCCCGGACGCGGGCAACGGCCGCGGGATGCCGAAGCCGCAGGCGTCCTGCACGACCGCGGTGATGCCGGGCATGGTCGTGCAGACCCAGCTCACCTCGCCGGTGGCCGACAAGGCCCAGCACGGCATCATGGAGTTCCTGCTCATCAACCACCCGCTGGACTGCCCGGTCTGCGACAAGGGCGGCGAGTGCCCGCTGCAGAACCAGGCGATGTCCAACGGGCGCGGCGAGACGCGGTTCACCGGGACCAAGCGGACGTGGCCGAAGCCGCTGCCGCTGTCCAGCCAGGTGCTGCTCGACCGCGAGCGGTGCATCCAGTGCACCCGCTGCACCCGGTTCTCCGAGCAGATCGCCGGCGACCCGTTCATCGACCTGTTCGACCGCGGCGCGAAGGAGGAGGTCGGGACCGCCGACGGCAACCCGTTCCACTCCTACTTCTCCGGCAACACCGTGCAGATCTGCCCGGTGGGAGCGCTCACCGGCACCGCCTACCGGTTCCGGTCCCGGCCGTTCGACCTCGTGTCGCAGCCGAGCGTGTGCGAGCACTGCGCGTCCGGCTGCGGGCTGCGCACCGACCACCGGCGCGGGAAGGTCACCCGCCGGCTGGCCGGGGACGAGCCGCAGGTCAACGAGGAATGGAACTGCGACAAGGGCCGCTGGGCGTTCACCTACGCCACGCAGCCGGAACGGCTCACCACCCCGCTCGTCCGCGGCGACGACGGGGAACTGGAGCCGGCGTCCTGGCCCGAGGCGCTGACCATCGCGGCGGAGGGCCTCGCGGCGGCGCGCGGCTCGGCCGGCGTGCTGACCGGCGGCCGCGTCACCCTTGAGGACGCCTACGCCTACGCCAAGTTCGCCCGGATCGCGCTCGGCACCAACGACGTCGACTTCCGGGCCCGCCCGCTGTCGGACGAGGAGTCGCAGTTCCTCGCCTCGTCCGTCGCGGGACGCTCCATCGAGGTCTCCTACGCCGACCTGGAGAACGCGCCCGTCGTCGTCCTCGCCGGCTTCGAGCCGGAGGAGGAGTCGCCGATCGTGTTCCTGCGGCTCCGCAAGGCGTTCCGCAAGAACCGGCTGCCGGTGTACGCCGCCGCCCCGTTCGCGACGCGCGGCCTCACCAAGGTCGGCGGCACGCTGCTGCCGACCCCGCCCGGCGCGGAGGCCGAGACGCTCGGCTCCCTCATCGGGGACGAGGCCCGGTCCGACATCCGGACGCTGCTGGAGACGCCCGGCGCCGTGATCCTGGCCGGCGAGCGGCTCGCCACCAGCCCGGGCGCGCTGACCGCGGCGGTCCGGCTCGCGCAGGTCACCGGCGCGAAGCTCGCGTGGGTGCCGCGCCGGGCCGGGGAACGCGGCGCGATCGAGGCCCTGTCTCTGCTACACATCTGACCATGCCGACGAAGCGGAGAGAGTACACATCGCGCAGCGCCCTCACA
>NZ_JABXFD010000572.1 GCF_013372625.1 Actinomadura sp. BRA 177 | reverse complement strand
CTGTGTTTGTTGTGGGTGTGTGTTGTGGTGTCGTGGTGTGTGGTTGGTCCTCGTTCGTCGGCTGTTCCGGGTACCGTGGAGATCACACCTATCTTCTCCGTCGGCGGCGTCGGATGTGCAGAGGACACCGCTCCACCACCCGCCCCGGTCGTCGTCATGGCACAGCAGCCTAGGCGACACCCCCGACGAGAAGCCCGCACCCCGCGGCACCCGCCCGCCGCCACCGGTCCGGACCGGTGGCGGCGGGCGGGTGCGGCGGGGTGCGGGATTTTCGTCGGGGGTGTCGCCTAGTCTGCTGTGCCATGACGACGACCGAGGCGGGTAGTGAGGCGTCCGTTCCGTCCGCGCGGGGCGGTGGCGGGGACGCGGGGGACGTCGTGGTGGTGGGGTCGTTGTCGCCGTCCCGTGCGGGCGATTTCATGACGTGTCCGCTGCTGTACCGGTTCCGGGTGATCGATCGGATTCCGGAGCGTCCGAGCGCGGCGGCGGTGCGGGGGACGCTGGTGCACGCGGTGCTGGAGCGGCTGTTCGATCTGCCGACGGGCGGGCGGACGCCGGCGGCGGCGCTGGAGCTGCTGGGGCCGGAGTGGGAGCGGCTGCTGGCGGCGGAGCCGGAGCTCGCGGGGCTGTTCGCGGACGGGGACGCCGGGGACGCGGAGCGGGCGGAGTGGCTGGGGCAGGCGCGGCGGATGGTGGAGCGGTACTTCGCGCTGGAGGATCCGCGGCGGCTGGAGCCGGCGGAGCGGGAGTTGTTCGTGGAGACGGTGCTGGATTCGGGGTTGAAGCTGCGGGGGTACATCGACCGGGTGGACGTGGCGCCGTCGGGTGACGTGCGGATCGTGGACTACAAGACGGGGACGGCGCCGCGGGCGGATTTCGAGGCGCGGGCGCTGTTCCAGATGAAGTTCTACGCGCTGGTGCTGTGGCGGTTGCGGGGCCGGGTGCCGCGGTTGCTGCAGCTGATGTACCTGGGGAACGGCGAGGTGCTGCGGTACGAGCCGGACGAGGCGGATCTGCGGGCGACGCAGCGGAAGGTGGAGGCGCTGTGGCAGGCGATCCGCCGGGCGATGGACACGGGCGAGTGGCGGCCGCGGGCGGGCCGGTTGTGCGACTGGTGCGATCACAAGGAGCGGTGCCCGGAGTTCGGGGGCACTCCCCCGCCGCTGCCGGACGGGCCGGTCGGCCGCCCGTCGCCGGCGGATCTGGAGACCGCGGAGCCGGAGGGTTCGGCGCGCGAGCACGGTGATCTGTAGGGCTTGCGGGGCGGTGCGGGCTCATCCTTGGGGATGACCGCGGATCGGCGTCCAGGAGGGGTCGGGACCTGCCGCGACCTCCTAGGGTGAGTGGCGTGTCACCCCGCATCCGTGGTCTTCACGCCGCCCGTGCCTGGCTGCAGGCGCATCCGCTGGCGGCTGACGCGCTGCTCGCGTTCGGGCTGCTGCTGGTGGGGCTGCCGCAGCTGTTCCTGCAGGAGCTTCCGGAGGGCGGGGGCTACGACCAGTTCCGGTCGCCGGACGGGTGGAACGGGCTGCTGGTCGTGGTGGTGACGATGGCGCTGGCGTGGCGGCGCCGCCATCCGCTGCCGGTGCTGCTGTTCATCATCGCCGGTGAGACGGTGATGGCGGCGGTGCAGTATCCGCCGGCGGTGCCGGACGTGGTGGCGTTCCTGGTCGCGGTGTACAGCGTGGCGGCGCACCGGGGGCTGGCGCAGAGCGCGCTCGGCGGGCTGGTGTCGTTCGTGTACTTCCTGGTGTATCTGCTGCTGCTGCCGGTGTCGTCGGAGCCGGTGGTGGTGATCACCGACTGCGCGCTGGTGGTCGGGGTGTGGATGCTGGGCCGGAACCTTCGGCTGCGGCGGGCGTACTTCGCGGAGCTGGAGGACCGGGCGGCGCGGCTGGAGCGGGCGCGGGGGACGGACGCGCGGGCGGCGCGGATCGAGGAGCGGTCGCGGATCGCGCGGGAGCTGCACGATGTGGTGGCGCACCATGTGAGCGTGATGACGGTGCAGGCGGGGGCGGCGCGGCGGATCATCGACCGGGATCCGGGGAGCGCGCGGGAGGCGATGTCGACGATCGAGGAGGTCGGGCGGACGGCGCTGAGCGAGATGCGGCGGATCGTGGGGGTGCTGCGGACGGACCGGGACGCCGAGCAGGCGGGCCGGGAGCTGGCGCCGCAGCCGGGTCTGGGGGATCTCGGGGAGCTGCTGGACCATGTGCGGGAGACGGGCCTGTCGGTGCAGCTGTGGATCGAGGGTGAGGCGCGGCCGCCGTCGCCGGGGGTGGACGTGGCGGCGTTCCGGCTGATCCAGGAGGCGCTGACGAACACGTTGAAGCATGCGGGCCCGCAGGCGCGGGCGTGGGTGCGGCTGTACTACGGGGACGATGATCTGACGGTGGAGATCGAGGACGATGGGCGCGGCACGGCGACGTTCATGGCGGGCAATGGGGACAATCCGGGGCATGGCCTGGTCGGCATGTACGAGCGGGTGGCGCTGTACGGTGGCGAGTTGAGGATCGGGCCGCGGGTCGGCGGCGGGTTCGGTGTGCGGGCCCGTTTCCCGCTGGAGGCGTGATCCCCCGGCGGGCCGCGGTGCGCGGGGCCGGGGCGGCGGAGGTGTTGGAGTGCGTCGTGAGGCGAGGAGCGGGACGATGAACGGACCGGGTCGGCGTGGGGCCGGGGCGGCGCGATGACGGCGGTGCGGGTGCTGCTCGTCGACGACCAGCCGCTGCTGCGGACGGGTTTCCGGCTGATCCTGGAGGCGGAGGCCGACATCGCGGTGGTCGGCGAGGCCGGGGACGGCGCGGCGGCGGTGGAGCTGACGCGGTCGCTGCTGCCGGACGTGGTGCTGATGGACATCCGGATGCCGGGGGTGGACGGGATCGAGGCGACCCGGCGGATCATCCGGGAGGGCGCGGCGTCGCATGATCCGAAGGTGCTGATCCTGACGACGTTCGATCTGGACGAGTACGTGATCGAGGCGGTGCGGGCGGGGGCGAGCGGGTTCCTGCTGAAGGACTCGCCGCCGGAGGATCTGGTGCAGGCGATCCGGATCGTGGCGGAGGGCGACGCGATCGTGGCGCCGTCGGTGACGCGGCGGCTGCTGGACAAGTTCGCGACGCGGCTGCCGGCGGTGCGGGACCAGGCGCCGCCGCCGGGGCTGGACACGCTGACGGTGCGGGAGCGCGAGGTGCTGGCGCATGTGGCGCGGGGGCAGTCGAACGCGGAGATCGCGGCGGAGCTGGTGGTCAGTGAGACGACGGTGAAGACGCATGTGGGGAACGTGCTGGCGAAGCTGGGGCTGCGGGACCGGGTGCAGGCGGTCGTGTACGCGTACGAGACGGGTTTGAGCAGGCCGGGGCAGAGCTGACGCAGAGCCGGCGCGGTGCGGCCCCTGGCCGGTTTCGGGGTCGGTCCCTGATCCGTCCCTGACGTTCGCGGGGCCGGGTCTACTCCCGGAGTACGACGGGAGGCGGCCGTCTCCTGCCGTGGGTGGACCGGCAAGTCCGTTCCTGGGGTGCATCCATCGGGTTCGTGCGCCTTCTAGTGTTCTGGGTGTCGGATCGCCGGGGGCACTGCGCGGTCCGACGCACTCGACCACTCACACACGGGAGTTTCACGTGACGAATTCCGCCCCTTCGACCGCCGGCGCGCAGTCCGCGCCCGGGGCGGGCGACTTCGCCGCACGGACCCAGCAGATCGCGAAGGTGTACGGGCGCGGCGACGCCCAGGTCGTCGCGCTCGACGGGGTCACGGTCGGCATTCCCCGCGGCCGGTTCACCGCGATCATGGGCCCGTCGGGGTCCGGGAAGTCCACGCTGATGCACTGCATGGCGGGGCTGGACTCGGTGGACTCCGGGCAGGTCTTCATCGGCGGCACCGAGTTGACGGCGCTGAAGGACAAGCAGCTGACGCGGCTGCGCCGCGACAAGGTCGGGTTCATCTTCCAGGCGTTCAACCTGGTGCCGACGCTGACGGCGCTGGAGAACATCACGCTGCCGATGGACATCGCCGGCCGCAGGGCCGACCGGGAGTGGCTGGACCGGGTGATCGACACGGTGGGGCTGCGGCCGCGGCTGAAGCACCGGCCGGCCGAGCTGTCGGGCGGGCAGCAGCAGCGGGTGGCGTGCGCCCGCGCGCTGGCGTCCCGCCCGGAGATCATCTTCGCGGACGAGCCGACCGGGAACCTGGACTCGCGGTCCGGCGCGGAGGTGCTGGGGTTCCTGCGCGAGTCGGTGCGGGAGATGGGGCAGACGATCGTGATGGTGACGCACGACCCGTCCGCGGCGGCGTACGCCGACCAGGTGCTGTTCCTGTCGGACGGGCAGATCGTGGACACGATGGCCGGGCCGACCGCCGAGCGGGTGCTGGAGCGGATGAAGAACTTCGACGCCGCGGCCCGTCCCGCCGCGGACGCGGAGGTTCCGGCGCGATGATGGGCAGGGTCACGCTCCGCAATCTCGCGGCGCACAAGATCAGGCTGGTGCTGACGGCCGTCGCGGTGATCCTCGGCGTGGCGTTCGTGGCCGGCACGCTGATCTTCACCGACAGCATGAACAAGCAGTTCGACGAGCTGTTCAGCAAGATCGGCACGAATGTGGCCGTGGACGTGCGGGCCACGAAGGTCGTGGGCGGCGACGACGACGGCATGGCGGCGCGGCCGGTGCCGGCGGCGGTGCTGAAGGCGCTGGAGGGCGTCGAGGGGGTCAAGGACCCGAAGGGCAACGTCACCGGGTACGCGGCGGTCGTCGGCAAGGACGGCAAGGTCGTCGGGACGCCGCAGAACGGGCCGCCGCAGATCGGCGTGAACTGGAACGGCGGGACGTACGAGATGGCGTCGGGCCGGGCGCCGCAGGGGCCGGGCGAGGTCGTCATCGACGCGAAGACGGCGGAGAAGGGCGGGCTGGCCCTCGGCGACGTCACGCAGGTGATCACGGCCGGGCCGCCCGCCCGCATGAAGATCGTCGGGCTGGTCGACACCGGGAACCTGATGGGCGCGACCGTCACCGGGTTCGACACGGCGACCGCGCAGAAGCTGATGCTGAAGCCCGGCTACTTCAGCGACATCGAGATGGGTTCGGCGGGCCCGTCGCAGCAGGAGCTGCGCGACCGGGTCGCGAAGATGCTGCCGCAGGGCGTGGAGGCCGTCACCGGCGACCAGCTGCGCGAGGAGTCCAAGAGCGACATCGCGCAGATGATGAGCTTCTTCCGGACGTTCCTGCTGGTGTTCGCGCTGATCTCGATCTTCGTCGGGGCGTTCATCATCTTCAACACGTTCTCCATGCTGGTCGCGCAGCGGACCCGTGAGCTGGCGCTGCTGCGCGCGATCGGCGCGGCGCGCGGGCAGGTGACGCGGGCGGTGATCGGGGAGGCGGTCGCGGTCGGCGTGGTCGGGTCCACGCTGGGCCTGGCGGCGGGGGCCGGGCTGGCGTCGCTGCTGCAGTCGCAGATGGGCGACGCCGGGCAGGGCGGCCTGACGTTCACGGCGACGCCGGTGATCTGGTCGTACGCGGTCGGGATCGTGGTGACGGTGGTGTCGGCGTACTTCCCGGCGCGGCGCGCCGCGAAGATCCCGCCGGTCGCGGCGATGCGCGACGATGTGGCGCTGCCGCAGCGGTCGCTGCGGATCCGGGTGGCGCTCGGGTCGCTGCTGACGCTGGCCGGGGCGGGCCTGATCGGCGTCGGCCTGGCGGGCGGCGGCGACAACCCGGCGCTCCCGGTCGGGGCGGGCGCGTTCGGGGTGTTCGTCGGCGTGGCGATGCTCGCGCCGGTGATCAGCGTGCCGGTGCTGAAGGTGCTGGGTGCGCCGTTCGCGCGGCTGATGGGCTCCCCCGGGCGGCTGGCGCGGCAGAACGCGCTGCGCAACCCGCGGCGGACCGCCGCGACCGCCGCGGCGCTGATGATCGGCCTGGCGCTGATCACGACGGTGAACGTGCTGGGCGCGACGATGCGGGCGTCGATCGACGAGCAGGTGGACGCGCAGTTCGGCGCCGACTACCTGGTGCAGTCGCAGGGCGCCGGCGGCGTGAACGCCGAGGCCCAGCAGAGGATCAGGGACACGCCGGGGGTGGTGGCGGCGTCGCCGACCTACGACGCGAAGGCCGAGATCAAGGGCAAGGACGTCCACTACGTGGCGGGGGACCTGCCGGCGCTGGCGAAGGCGGCCAAGCTGAAGATGGTGTCGGGCTCCACCGCCGGCGGCCCGTCCTCGATCATGGTGGACGAGGACACCGCGAAGGAGCAGGGCTGGAAGGTCGGGACGGCGGTGCCCGTCCGGTTCACCGACGGCAAGACGGAGAACCTCACGCTGAGCGGCGTGTACACCAAGAGCGACCTGGTCGGGCCGCGGCTGATCTCCCAGCAGGCGCACCTGCAGCACACGCTGCGGCCGACGGTCGGGATCGTGGTGGTGGACGCTGCGCAGGCGGACGCGGCGACGAAGTCGGCGCTGGAGTCGGCGGTGCGGGCGTACCCGAACCTGGAGGTCGCCGACCAGTCGACGCTGAAGGACGACGCCCGCAAGCAGGTCGACGGGTTCGTGACGTTCCTGACGATCCTGCTGATCATGTCGGTGATCATCGCGGCGGTCGGGGTGGTCAACACCCTCGCCCTGTCGGTGATCGAGCGGACCCGGGAGATCGGGCTGCTGCGCGCGATCGGGATCTCCCGGCGGCAGCTGCGCCGGATGATCCGGCTGGAGTCCATCATGATCGCGGTGTTCGGCGCGGTGCTCGGCATGGGCATCGGGGTGGCGTTCGGCGCGGCGCTGCAGAACGCGCTGGCCGACCAGGGCCTCGGCGTCCTCGCCGTCCCGTACGGGACGCTGGGGGTCTACCTGGTGGTGGCCGCGGTGATCGGTGTGCTGGCGGCGCTGTGGCCGGCGTGGCGGGCGGGGCGCATGGACGTCCTGAAGGCCATCTCCACCGAGTAGTCGGGCACGCGGAAAGACCCGGTCCCTCCGCGGAGGGGCCGGGTCTTTCCGTTGTGCGGGAGGCGCGCCGGGGGGAAGGTCCGGCGGCGTCCTACTCGGTGGCGGTCTCGGGCTCGTCGGCCGGGGCCGCGCCGGGCGCCACCGCGGCCTTGGCGACCGCGTCGGTGGCGCTGACCGTGGTGTTCTCCGGGAAGTGGCAGGCGGCGTGGTGGCCGGGGCTGAGCTCGATCAGCGGCGGCTCGACCTGCTTGCAGATGTCCTGCGCCTTCCAGCACCGGGTGTGGAACCGGCACGCGGGCGGCGGGTCGATCGGGCTCGGCACGTCGCCCTGCAGCCGGATCCGCTTGCGCTGGTCGCGCTCGCTCGGGTCCGGGATCGGCACCGCCGACAGCAGCGCGTTGGTGTAGGGGTGCATGGGCCGCTGGTACACGTCGGCGCGGTCGGCGATCTCGACGATCTTGCCGAGGTACATGACGGCGACGCGGTCGGAGATGTGCCGGACGACCGACAGGTCGTGCGCGATCACCACGTAGGTGAGGTCGAGCTCGTCCTGCAGGTCCTCCAGCAGGTTGACGACCTGCGCCTGCACCGACACGTCGAGGGCCGACACCGGCTCGTCCGCGATGATCATCTTCGGCTTGAGGGCGAGGGTGCGGGCGATCCCGATGCGCTGCCGCTGCCCGCCGGAGAACTCGTGCGGGTACCGGTTGTAGTGCTCGGGGTTCAGGCCGACGAGTTCCAGGATCTCCTGGACGGCCTTCTTGACGCCCTGCTTGGCCTCGATGTTCTGCAGCCGGAACGGGGCCCCGACGATCGCGCCGACCGTCTTGCGCGGGTTCAGCGACGAGTACGGGTCCTGGAAGATCATCTGCAGGTCGCGGCGCAGCGGCCGCAGCCGGGACTGCGACATCTTGGTGATGTCCTGCCCCTCGAAGCTGATCTTCCCGAAGCTCGGGTCCAGCAGCCGCATGATCATGCGGCCGGTGGTGGACTTGCCGCAGCCGGACTCCCCCACCAGGCCGAGCGTCTCGCCCTTGCGGACGGCGAACGACACGCCGTCGACGGCCTTCACCGCCGCGACCTGCCGGCGCAGCAGCCCCGCGGTGACGGGGAAGTGCTTGCCGAGGTTCTCCACCTCCAGCAGCGGCTCGCCGCCCGCGGGCCGCTCGGCCGCGGGCCGGGTCTCCGCGGCCGGGGTCTGGCCGGCCGGGGCGTCGCCGGCCGGGTTCTTCGATGTGCTCACAGTCTCGTTCCCACCCGGGCTCGTCACAGCTTCGGCCGGATCTCGTCGTTCCAGATCTCCCGCTTCTTGTCCAGCGGGAGGTGGCACGCCGCCTTGTGGCCGGGTTCGGCCTCCAGCAGCTCCGGCCGCTCGGTCCAGCACTTCTCGCCGTTGAGGTCCTTGTAGGGGCAGCGCGGATGGAACGGGCACCCGGACGGGACGTTGATCAGGCTGGGCGGCGATCCCTCGATCGGCTGGAGCCGCTCGGTGCGCTCGCGGTCCAGCCGCGGCATCGACCCGAGCAGCCCCCACGCGTAGGGGTGCAGCGGGTGGTGGAAGGCGTCCTCGACCGAGGCGTACTCCGCGGCGCGGCCGGCGTACATGACCAGGATGTCGTCCGACAGCTCCGCGACCACCCCGAGATCGTGGGTGATCATGATGACGGCGGAGTTGAACTCCTGCTGCAGGTCGCGGATCAGGTCCAGGATCTGCGCCTGGACGGTGACGTCCAGCGCCGTCGTCGGCTCGTCGGCGATCAGCAGCTCCGGGTCGCAGGACAGCGCCATCGCGATCATCGCGCGCTGCCGCATGCCGCCGGAGAACTGGTGCGGGTAGTCGTCGACCCGCTTGTCCGGCTTGGGGATGCCGACGCGGCCGAGCATGTCGATGGCGTGCTTGCGCGCCACCTGCTTGGACACGTCGTTGTGCACCCGGTACGCCTCGATGATCTGGGCGCCGATCGTGTAGAAGGGGTGCATCGACGACAGCGGATCCTGGAAGATCATCGCCATGTCGCGGCCGCGGAGCCGGCGCACCTCGGCCTGCGAGGCGTTCACCAGCTCCTTGCCGTTCAGCCAGATCTCCCCGGACACGTTGGCGTTGCGCTTGTTGTGCAGGCCGAGGACGCCGAGGCTGGTCACGCTCTTGCCCGAGCCGGACTCGCCGACGATGCCGAGGGTGCGGCCGCGCTCCAGCTGGAACGACAGGCCGTCCACCGACTTCACCAGGCCGTCGTCGGTCGGGAAGTGGATCTTCAGGTCGCGGACGTCGAGGAACGCGGTGGGAGCCTCGCCGGTGCCCGCGGTGTCCGCGGCGGGCGCGGTGCCGGTCATCAGCTCAGCCTCACTCTCGGGTCGACGACGGCGTACAGCAGGTCCACGATCAGGTTGATGAAGACGATCGAGCTCGCGGTGATCAGCGTGATGCCGAGCACCATGGGCAGGTCGCCGCCGTTGATCGAGCTGATCGCGAGCTGGCCCAGCCCGGGGATGCCGAAGGTGTTCTCGGTCAGCACGGCACCGCCGAGCAGCAGGCCGAGGTCGAGGCCGAAGATCGTGAGGATCGGCGTCAGCGAGGCGCGCAGCGCGTGCTTGGTGACGACGGTCTTCTCCGGCAGCCCCTTGGCGCGGGCGGTGCGGATGTAGTCCTCGTTCATCGTCTCCAGCATGCCCGCTCTGGTGAGCCGCGCGTACATCGCCGCGTAGAGGAACGCGAGCGTCACCCAGGGCAGCACGAGCGCCTGGAACCACATCACCGGGTTCTCGGTGATCGAGGTGTAGCTGCCGCCGCCCGGGAAGATCTTGAGCGTGTAGGAGAACAGCGCGAGCGAGACCAGGCCGGTGAAGTAGATGGGCAGCGACACGCCGCTCAACGCGATGATCATCGCGGTGCGGTCCCAGACCGAGCCTCTGCGCAGCGCCGACACCACGCCGGTGGTGATGCCGCCGATGACCCAGATGACCGCGGCGCCGAGGGCCAGCGATATGGTCGCCGGCGCGCGGTCGAGCAGCGTCTGCAGCACCGGCTGGCTGCTGCGGAAGGAGTAGCCGAGGCAGGGCGCGGGGCAGTGGTCGGTCACCGGGCCGGCCTTGTACTCCTTGCCGGCGACAATGCCCTTGAGGTAGCTGCCGTACTGCACCACGATCGGCCGGTCGAGACCGAGCCGCTCTTTGGTGTCCTGGATGGCCTCGGCCGTCGGGGCCTTGCCGACGTAGGCGGCCGCGATCTGGTCGGTGGTCTGTCCCGCCAGCTTCGGCAGACCGAAGAAGATGCCGAAGGTCACCAGGCTGACCAGCAGCAACATGAGGACGGCACCGATGAGGCGCCGGATGATGTATGCGAACACATTCCTCGGCCCCACCCGCCGGCCGGGCGGACCGGTAGGTCCTGTCCCGGCCGGCGGGCGTCGCCTTCACCTGCCTTCAGATGGACGCACGGACGAGCGGATGGTTACTCCACGCCCATGTTCAGGTAGTCGTACATACCGCCGTAGGAGTAGGTGATCCCCGCGTTGGTGACGCGCTTCGGCCGGTACATCAGGGCCTTGGCGTACAGCAGCGGGACCTCCGCGGCGGTCCCCATGACCAGCTTGTCGATCTCGCCGTACGCCTTCGTGCGCGCCGCCTTGTCGGTGTTGGCGATGGCGTCGTCGAGACCCTTGTTGATCGCGGGGTCGTCCAGCTCGGCCAGGTTGGTGCCGCCGGCGGGCTTGATGGCGTCACCGTGCACGATCTGGGCGAGGAAGCCGTAGCCGGTCGGCCAGTCGGCCGCCCACGCCATGATCATCATGCCGACGTTGTGCTTGTGGACGTAGTCCGGCACGCCGACGTACTTGTTGAAGTAGTCGCCGGCCGGCCACTGCACGATGTCGACCTTGATGCCGACCTTGGCCAGGCTCTGCTGGATGGCCTGCGCCATCGCGACTTCCTTCGGCCGGTCCGAGCGGGCCGAGATCTTGGTGCTGAAGCCGTCGGGCTGGCCGCAGGCCTTCAGCTCCTCCTTGGCCTTGTTGAGCGTGGCGTCGTCGAGACCGGTGCCGCCCTCGGCCTGCTTCTGCGGGTACAGGTCGAACTTGGTGTAGCCGTCGACCGTCGGCGGGATCACCGTGGTGGCGACGTCACCGCCGGCCAGCGGGCCTCCGTAGGCGGTCTGCGCGGCGACCTTGTCGGTCGCGTACTGCACGGCGATGCGGCAGTGCACGTTGTCCAGCGGCTTGACGTGGACGTTCAGCGACATGAACCGCAGGAAGCCCTGGACGGGGTTGTCCACGTACGGCTTCTGCGCGTCGGCCAGCACCTTCGGCTGGGTGCCCGACTGCACGCCGACGCCGGAGATGTCCATGTCCAGCGTGCCCGCGAGCAGGCGCTGGTCGATGTCGTCGGCGTTCTGCTTGAGCTGGATCTCGATCTTGTCGGGCAGCGCCTTGCGGATCGGGTCCGTGCTCTGGTTCCAGTGCGGGTTCCGCGACATCGTCATGGACTTGCCGCGGGTGTAGTTGTCGACCTTGTACGGGCCGCTGGAGACGATCGCGCCCTCGTACTTGGTGCCGGTGTCCTTGGCCTTCGGCACGGGCATCGTCTGCGACATCGCGACGAGGTAGTCGAACTCCGAGAACGGCGTGTTCAGGTGGAACACGATCGTCTGGTCGTCGGGGGTCTCGATCGACTTGAGGCCCTCGTCGCTCTTGTCCTCGTAGGGGCCCTTGTAGGCGGGCTTGTTGTCGACGAGGTACTGCTTGAAGTACTTCGGCCCGAGCTGCAGTTCCTTGGTGTAGTTGCTGCGCTCGACCGCGTACTTGACGTCCTTCGACGTGACGGTCGTGCCGTCGTCGAACTTGACGCCGGTGCGCAGCTTGTACGTCCAGGTCTTGCCGCCGTCACTGGGGGTGCCCAGGTCGGTGGCCAGGTCCGGGATGACCTCCAGGCTCTCCTTGCCCGCCGCCGGCTTGAACGTCGTCAGCGCGCGGCCGTACTGGCGGGCGATGTTCTGGGAGAACGCGTAGTAGGTGTTGCCGGGGTCCGGCGAGTCGAAGTCGTCGGAGGACGCCATCTTCAGCGTGCCGCCCTTTTTGTCCGACTTGTTGACGACCTCGTTGACGCCGGCGTTGTAGCCGGGGCCGCTCCCCGAGCTTCCCGAATCCCCGCCGCCGCAGGCGGCGAGCCCCGCGGCCGCGACCACACCGGCCGCGAAGACCGCGATCGGTCTCATTTTGTTCATGTGCAGGCGCACCCCTTCAATTAGACGGGTCGGATGAACCCGAGTCACTTGGCCCGAGGGTCGAGAGCGTCCCGCAGCCCGTCACCGAACAGGTTGAAGGCGAGGACGGTGATGAAGATCGCCATACCGGGGATGATCATGTACATCGGGTCCGAGGAGTAGATCGGCACCGCGAGCGTCAGCATGCCGCCCCACGAGGGCGTGGGCGGGATCACGCCGACGCCGAGGAACGACAGCGCCGCCTCGAACAGGATGTTGGTCGGGATCAGCAGGGTCGAGTAGACCAGGATCGGCGCGACCAGGTTCGGCAGGACTTCCTTGAACAGCACGTAGGAGTTCCGGGCGCCCATGCTGCGCGCGGCGTCGACGAACTCGCGCTCGCGCAGCGAGAGCGTCTGGCCCCGGATGATGCGGCCGATGTACGGCCAGTTGAAGAACCCGATCACGAAGATCAGCACCGACACCCGCAGCCCGTTGCCGCTCAGCCCGAACGAGCCGTCGGACACGACGCCGACCAGCGCGATCGCGAACAGCAGCAGCGGGAAGGCCAGGAAGGCGTCCATCGCGCGGCTGATCAGGTAGTCGACCCAGCCGCCGAAGTAGCCGGCGGTGATGCCCATGATCGTCCCGAGGACCACCGACAGCAGCGTCGCCAGGAACGACACCAGCAGCGAGATCCGGGCGCCGTGCACGATGCGGGCCAGCATGTCGCGGCCCGTGCCGGGCTCCACGCCGAGCCAGTGCTCGCCGCTGATCCCCGAGTGCCAGAAGCCGGTCTTGGGCCGGTTGTAGGTCGGGTCGATCAGGTTCTGGTGGTACTTCAGCGGGTCCTGGACGAACCACGGGCCGAAGATCGCCAGCAGGATCAGCAGGATCACCACGATCGCGCCGGTCAGCGCGACCTTGTCGCGCTTCAGCCTCAACCAGGCGATCTGACCGAGGGAGCGCCCCTGGATCTTCTTGCTGTCGACACCGGCGAGAACCGATTCCGGCTGCGCCTCGGTGTCGGACCCGGTCACCTCAATGGGTGCGGCCACGCTCCATACCTCCTACCGTCCGGCCACTGGTTCGGCCATGCCGCCGGCGTCCGACCGGCGGCCGCGGAGATCATCCGCTGCCCCCATGCCCGTTACGCCGCGTTTGCTGAAGGGAAACGTAGTCCTTCGGGCATGACTGTCCATCCGTGAAGCGAGCTTCGCCAGTACCCGTATCTGACTTGTGATCTCGTCGTCATCTGGGGCACACGCGCCCGGAGGCCACTTCGGACAAATCGCCCGAATAGTACGTTCGCTCCTACCGTGACAGGCAACCCGGAGGCGGTCTAGACCGGCAAGCTTTACCGTACTGAGTCCGTTCTGAGACCGATTCTCCGCAGGTCAACCCGTCCGGACAACAGAATACGGCGGGCCGGGACGTCCCCGGATCGCATGGGGACGTCCCGGCCCGCCGCTGTCTCTCGCGGAACCGGGCCGGTCTCGGTCAGGAGATGCCGCGGTCGCGCAGGATCTTCTCGATCTCCGCCATCTCCGGGTCGCCGCCGCCCTGCGCGGGCCCCTGCACGGCGCCCTTCGGCTTCGCGGCGCGGCCCGCGGGCCTGCGGCCGCCCTCGCCGGCGGCCTTCCCGCCTTCCGGGGCCGCGTCCGCGCGGCGGCTCAGCATCGCCCCGGACGTCAGGTAGAGCAGCACCGCGAGCCCGGCCACGCCGACGCCCGCCCACTTCACCGGGCTGAACGCCAGGTCGACGAAGAACTCGGTCACCCCCGTCATCGCCGCCGCCAGCGGTACCAGCGACAGGGCGGCGCCGCGCATGCCGGTGCCCGCGCCCCGGCGGCGGTAGACGCCCCAGCTGATCACCAGACCGACCAGGGTCACCCCGAGACTGATCGCGAAAATGGCTGCGTCGCTCATGCCGGCCCCTCACTCCAAACGGCGCTGCTTGACGGTGGCGCTTCCCTCCATGCTCACACGCCGGGCGCCGATCCTGCTCCTCCCGGCGGACGGTTTTACGGCCGGGTGGATCTCCTCCTCTGGCGTGACCGCTCCCCCACGGCCACCCCGCGGGTATCAGGCCGCGGGTATCAGGGACCGGAGCGCGGCGAGGTCGACCTCGCGCAGCGAGGCGACCACGGTGCGGCCCGGCGTGGGCGGGATCGGCAGGACGCCGGGGACCGCCACGGTGGCGCAGCCCGCCGCCTCCCCCGCCGCGACGCCGTTCGGGGAGTCCTCCAGGACGACGCAGCGGGCCGGGTCGGCGCCCAGCCGCGCGGCGGCGGTCAGGTACGGCTCGGGGTCGGGCTTGGTCCGGGCGACCTCGTCGCCGGCGACGCTGAGCGCGAAGTGCTCGCGGCCGATGGCGTCCAGCACCGGCTCGATCAGCCGCCGGTGGCTGGAGGACACCAGCGCGGCCGGGACGCCCGCCGCGCGGACCTCGGTGAGCAACTCCTTGGCGCCGGGCATCATCGGGACGCAGGCGGTGAGCCGCTCGGCCATGCCGTCCAGCATCCGCCGGCCGACCTCGGCGGGGTCGGCGTCCGCGCCGGTCAGCTCCAGCATGTAGGCGACGGCGATGTCGATGGAGCCGCCGACGAGCTGCTCCTGGTGGGCGGTGCTCCACTCGCCGCCCAGCCACGCCATCACCTCGGACTCGACCTCCAGCCAGACGCGCTCGGAGTCGATGAGCAGCCCGTCCATGTCGAAGAAGAGGGCCTGCAGGCCGGTAGGGGTTTCCATGTGACATCACCATAACCGGGACATCGCGGGCCGCTAACGGGCGCAGGCCGCGCGCCTTCTTGGACGGCGTGTGCAAAGAGACAGTGACGGATGGGTCAGCCGACCGATACCGTGCCAGCAGTGACTACTAACGGGTAAGGAACGGCATGAGCGCGTACCGCATCATCCTCGTCGGCACCGACGGCTCGGACTCCTCGTTCCGCGCGGTGGACCGGGCCGCCCAGCTGGCCGCCGCCACCGGCGCGACCCTGCTGCTGGTCTCCGCCTACAGCCCGATGCCGGAGCGCGAGCGCGCCAGCGCCGCCGACCGGCTCGGCGACCTGGCCTACAAGGTGCAGGGGTCGACGCCCGCCGACGACGCGCTGCGGGCGGCGCGGGAGCGGGCGGTCGCGGCCGGCGCCACCGACATCGAGCAGGTCGCGGTGGAGGGCGACGCCGTCGACGTCCTCGCCAAGCTCACCAAGGAGCGCGACGCGGACCTCGTCGTCGTCGGGAACCGGGGCCTGAACAGCCTCGCCGGCCGCATCCTCGGCTCCGTCCCGGCGAACCTGTCGCACCGCTCCCCCGTCGACGTGCTGATCGTGCACACCACCCCCCGCGGCAAGTAAAGGGGGGTTCAGCCGCAGGCGTACAGGTGCGGGGGTCTGGGCTCGGGAGGGGTGGGGTACGTCACTGTCAGGACGTAGGCTGACAGCCACCGATCATGAGCGGGGCCCCCGCCCCGGGAATGACGCCCCCGTCGGTGACGCTGTACCCGGGCGTCGGAAGGAGGCAGCGCGTGGTCGAGCTCGAGAGCGTGCCGGAACTCAACGATCCGGTGCTCGTGGCCGCCTTTGAGGGGTGGAACGACGCCGGGGAGGCCGCCAGCGGAGTGGTCGCGCATCTGGAGTCGGCCTGGGAGGCGGTGCCGATCGCCGAGCTCGATCCGGACGACTACTACGACTTCCAGGTCACCCGCCCGATCGTGGAGATGACCGACGGCGAGACCCGGGGCATCACGTGGCCGACGACGCGGGTGTCGTGGGTGCGGCTGCCGGGCGGCAAGGACGTCGTGCTGCTGCACGGCATCGAGCCGAACATGCGGTGGCGGTCGTTCTGCCGCGAGCTGGTCGGGCTGATGCTGGAGCTCGGGGTGCGCAACGTCGTGCTGCTGGGCGCGCTGCTGGCCGACGCCCCGCACACCCGCCCGGTGCCGGTCACCGGTGCCGCGTCGGAGGCCGGGCTCGTCAGCACCCTGCACCTGGAGCCGGCCCGCTACGAGGGGCCGACCGGCATCCTCGGGGTGCTGCAGGACGCGTGCGCGAAGGCCGACCTCGACACGGTGTCGCTGTGGGCGGCGGTCCCGCACTACGTGGCGCAGCCGCCGTCGCCGAAGGCGACGCTGGCGCTGCTGCGCCGCGTCGAGGACCTCCTCGACGTCACGGTCCCGCTCGGCGAGCTGCCGGAGGAGGCGCGCGCCTGGGAGCACGGCGTGAACGAGCTCGCCGAGGAGGACTCCGAGGTCGCCGAGTACGTCCGGACGCTGGAGGAGCAGAAGGACGCCACCGAGCTGCCGGAGGCGAGCGGTGACGCCATCGCCCGCGAGTTCGAGCGCTACCTGCGCCGCCGCGACCCGGGGCGCGGCCCCGCGTAGCGTTAGACTGGACGGCGTTCCGTCCCCGGCGATGGCCCGCGCACGCCGCGAAGTGCGCCGATCATGACTTTCTCCTTCGTGGAGGGCGGTAGCGCCCCGCGCGGGTGAGCGCCCGGACGCGGGGCCCGGCGATCCGGGTCCGGCCCCCGCGCGAACTCCGCCGGCAGCGCCGCCACCGCGCCCACTCCTGCTGGGACCATCTCGTCGTCGCGCCGCTGTGGCCGCTGCACGGCGCCAACCTCGGAACGCTGCTGCGCACCTGCGACGCCGTCGGCGCCTGCATGGCCGTCCCCCGCTTCTCCTGGGTGCCGGACGCGCTGGAACGCGGCAACACGCTGCGCCGTCCCACCTGCGTGCACTGGGTGAACGAACCGCTCGGCTGGCTGGAGCGGCAGCGGGACGCCGGGTCGCAGGTCGTCGGCGTCGAACTGGCGGACGAGGCGGTCCGGCTCGCAGACCTGCCTGCCGCGCGCGTCCGGACGGTCGCCGTGCTCGGGCACGAGCGGACCGGCATCCCGGCGGGGGCGGTCGATCTGCTCGACCTGGCCGTGGAGATCCCTATGGTGGGGAACGGCAGCAGCCTGAACGTGGCCGTCGCCGGCTCGCTGGTGCTGTACAAGCTGGCGGGCCTGCTGTAGGAGGGGGCAGTTTGACGGAGGCTCAGCCGCTGCGTCCGCACGACCCGGACCGCCTCGGCCGGGATGCCCGTCCGTTCGTGCCCGAGCACGGCGACCGTCCGACCCGCGCGGGGGGGCAGGTCGGCGAGCCGGACAGTAGTGCGGCGAGCCCGCACCGGCACCGGTTTTGACCTCGGCCATCAGCGACCTGAACGTTGCGATCGCGTCCGAAGGCAGGTTCGAGCTTGCGAGAACCTGATCGCGCAGCGAGCCTCCAGGCGAGACGGAGCGATGCAGCGATCGCCGCGGCGCCCGCCGAAGGAGGGCGCCCAGCGCCCGACGCGAAGGGCGACGCAATAGGCACCGCGCACAACGTGCTGCTCGGCCCGGACGGCCCCCGGGTGATCGACTTCGGGCTGTCGCGGGTGCTGGACGCGGCGAGCGCGGTCAGCAGCCGCGCCGTCGGCACCCCCGCCTACATGGCGCCCGAGCAGGTGTCGGGGCAGGACGTCGGGGCCGCCGCGGACGTGTTCGCCTGGGGCGCGACGATGACGTTCGCCGCGACCGGGCGGCCGCCGTTCGGGTCCGACTCGATTCCCGCGGTGATGTACCGGGTCCTGCACCACGAGCCCGATCTCGGGGTGCTGGACGGCGAGCTGCTCGCCCTGGTCGGGGCGGCGCTGGCGAAGGATCCGGCGCGGCGGCCGACGGCGGCGCAGCTGCTGCTGCGGCTCGTCGGCCACGAGGACGCCTTCGATCCGGCCGCCGCCACCGCGACGGCCGCGGAGTCCGGTGCGTCGCCCGCCGTGCCGGTGCCTGGTCTCTTATACACATCT